>NZ_VUNS01000003.1 GCF_009695545.1 Victivallis lenta
ATGCGAAGATCTTCCTGCTCTTCCTGGCGAGCCGGGAGTACAACGACATCATCATCCGCGACTCGGACGGACTGCCCCCGAACCCGAAATGGGCCGAAAACAATCCGGACTACCGCACCCCGCCGGGACGGGAATACGAAGGGAACCTGCACGCCAACGAACTCAAATGGGCGCGCACGATCGCGCTGCCGGAGAGCCTGAGCCCGTATTACCCGCTGGCGGACAACAAAATCCGCTATGCGTACGAACGGGTTGCGGGCGGCCTTTCGACGCCCGAAGAGGCGCTCGCGCTCGCCAACCGGGCGATTGCACACGCGATCCGCGAGACGGTCGCCGGTACCGCGTCGCTCCGCGAACAGTACGAACGCGACTGCGCGCTTCAGAAGAAGATCGACGAATACAGGCAATCCGGCAGGAAACTGCCCGCGGAATGGATCAGAAACACATTCCTCCGCAAATATTACCGCGACAACGGCATGCTGGCCGGGGAAACAAAAGAGGCGCCGGCGCAGCCGGAATCAGAGATTCCGCCGCGCGGCGCTTTCTCCGGAAAACGTGCTACTTCTTCCGTTCGACCCTGATCGAATCGATCAGCATTCCGTCGAATGCGGCCGTGTTCCGGATGATCAGATTCAGATTGCCGTTGACCGGGGCGCGGAAACTCTTGCGGATCTCCTGCCAGCCGGGCGCGGGCGGCAGCTTCGCGTAGCTCTGGCTCTTGTTGCCCCACTTGTCGGCGCAGACGCCGATCGTGCCGTTCGCCCCTTCCGGCACGTTTTTGACCCGGGCGGTCAGTTCATACTCGGCGCCCGGCACGAGCTGAAGCTCGACGATGCAGATCGCAAAGTGATTCGGTTTATTCCCGATCCGGTTATCGAGCCGCAGCGCCTTGCCGCCCTTCGCATCCGCCGCATCGACGACCCGGATCGAGTTCTCCGGCAGGTTGTTGCGGTGGTAGAACCATTTGAGCGGGGCTTTCCCGGCTGCATCGGCGGCGAAATCGTCCTCAAAGACGATGCCGTCGTCCACCGCCTCCGGCGGCTCGCCGCCGAGCGTGACCCGGGCGAACGAATCGACCTTCTTGCCGTGAACGATGCTGCCCTCGAACCGTTCGAGGAAGCGGCGCGGCACGATCGCATCGTCGTCGTTGACCGCGATGCCGTACAGGAATTCGCGTTTTTCAACCGCATCCCTGAGCTTGCCGGGAAACACGCGCCACGGAATCGCGGCTTCGTAGTGAATCTTCCCGTCGCGGTATTCGACGGAGACCGCCGCATCGGTCAGCAGTTTGTCGCCCCACGCCTGCGGGCCGGCCGGAGTCAGCGCAAGATTGATCTGGAACGGCTTGCGCTCTTCGGCGTCGGCGAAGATGATCTGAATGCTGTCCTGCTGCCAGGTCGAGTCGCCGGTGAACTGCTGGTTGAAGGTCTGATCTTTCACTTCAGCCGCGAAGTAGAGGCAGTTCCGGTCCCACATCAGCATCGAGACCGCGCTGCAGTCCTCCGGGGTCCAGCCGTCGCCGTATGAACCGCGCGTATATTCGGCCTTGTTGATCTTGAGCGGCAGCGCACGGTTCCATTCGTCGAGCCGCGCATCGATTCTCGGCGGATTCGCCGCGGCCGTCGCATGGACGAAATCAAGATCGGCCGGAACGCTGAACTCACGTCCGTCGTCGAGCTTGAAACGGATGGCGACGCGCCATTCCTTCGCCATCTCCGGCGTGACTTTCGCGAGTTTGACCGGAATCGTCACGTCCTTGTACGGAGCCAGTTCCGGCACTTTGAAGCGGGCCAGCTCCTGATTGCCGTCCGGCGTATTGACCACCGCCTCGCCGGAAACCGCGGCGCTCTCCCGGTTGCGGACCACGAGCGCAAGCGGCGTATCCGGCAGCGCACCGGCAACCGGCTCGGCTTCGACCGTCAGGGCCGGAACCACTTCGAGGTCGTTGAAGCCGGTCACCATGGCCGGGCGGCCCGGCAGTTCGACCGAAAGCCGGAGCAGATTCCGTTCGGCGGGCCGGGGCGGACACTCGATCTGGAAATCCGCAAAAACCGGCTCCTCCGGCCCGACTTCGACCTTCCGGCTCTCCGGAAACGCCTTCCACCCTTCCGGCAGGACGGGACGAACCACCGCCTCCACCTTCTCCGGCGCATACGAACTGATCCGGGCCCGGACCGCGGTCCGGCGCCCCGGCACAAAGACGAGCCGCTCCTTCAGCGCCTCGCCCTGCCGCATGTAGAGGTTCGCGAATACGGCGTACTGAACGCGGCAGCCGTCCCGCGCAAACCGGTCGGCCAGATCGTACACCAGTTTCGCCATCGTGTTGACCGGGTTGACCGGATTCTTCATCAGGGCCGATTCCGCCTCGAGTTTCGCGCCGGAATTCAGCAGGTAGCGGACGCTCGGGATATCTTCGAGATTCGCATTGGCTTCCACCACCTTCTTCTCCAGATCCGCGCGCCGCGCCGCGAAGTCCGCCTTCGACGCCGGGAGCGAGCCGTCCAGCCGCGCCTGCGCCAGCGCATGGTCGAGCCGCCGGGCGATCACGGTCTGTTCCCGTTGCGAAACCGCGCCCTGCGCACGGCTCCACGCCTCAAGTCCGCTGAAGAGCGCGGCTCCGCTGCCGCTGTCCGCGGTGCGGCGCGTGTTCTTTTCGAGCCGCTGCCGGGCGATTTTCACGGTATTGGCGCGGGCGCGGTCGAGCACGCTCTTCTCCGCATTCCGCACATAGACCGGACTTTGCGAAATCTTCACCTCGTTCTCCTTCAGCGGATTGCCGAAGAGATCGAAATACGCGCCGCCCCGGACCGGGTTCGGGAAAGTTCCGGCTTCGGGCGTCCAGACCACGGCGGTCGCGTTGCCGTCCCGCTCGTAAACCGCGATCCAAAGCCCGCCTTCACGGTAGAAACCGGCCAGGCGGCGCCCCTCCCGCATGCGGGTGTAGGTCTGGATCGCAACACCGGCCGGACGGCCGACGATGCCGTAATCCCGGTCCCAGGTATAGAGGCCGTTGATGTCGAGCCCGGCCATGTCGCCGACGATCATTTCGCGCACATAGAGGTCGGCGCGGTCGTGTTCGCCGTTCGGACGGCTGCTGTTCGGCCAGCCGTATTCGGTGCTCCAGAGCTGTTTCATTCCGCCCGCCGCATCGACGATGTCGTTCAGCTGGGTAAGCTTCTCGTAGACCTTGCCCTTTTCGGGACCGACCTCCTGTGAAGGCGTCGAGTTGTTCGTGTACGGATGCACGCAGAGCGCGTCGAGATGTTCGAGCAGGCCGCGGTTCCGCTGGAATTCGAGCCAGTTGTAGTCGATGTGCGCGGTTCCGCTGTTGGCGAGAACGGCGAGCGGCTGCTGCGAACGGATGGCGGCCGCGGCGTGGCGGGCGACTTCGGTGTACAGGAATTTCGTGTGGCCGTTGTCCTCGTTGCCGAGCTCGAAATAACGGGTCATCCCCTTCAGCGCGGCGGCCTCCTGCCGGAAGTGCCGCCCGTAGCCGAGCGCGAACCGGTTCGGATCGGTCAGCTCCGGGAATTCCGGATAGTGGTAAAGGCACTGCAGAATCACCGGACGGACGTTCGCATCAAGGAACGGCTGCATCTTTGCGCGCATACCGGCAAAATCATACGTCCCCGGCGCGGTTTCGTTGTCGCGCCAGTTCGGGTGTTCGAAACGGATCCAGCTTGCGCCGTAGACATTCGCGTCCCCGGGCGAAAGGCTGCCGAAAACGCCGCCGAGCGGCGAATATTCGTACTCCCAGGCGCGAACCGCCGGGTCTTCCGACAACCCTTCCGGCATGAAGTGCGCGAAACTCCCTTTGTAATAGATCGGGCGGACGTCGCCGCGCGTCACTTCAAATTCAACCTGAATCTGGCCGTACGGAACGTCAAAGGCGATCTCCTCCGGAAACTGCGCCATTCCTTCGAAGGAACCGCCGGTCTCGAGCACACGCCTGCCGGAATAGAGGTCGGTCGCCCGGAGGGAATAACGGTAATCCGACAACGGAAATTTCTCCCGGCTGGTCAGGTTCAGCTTCAACGCGGGGCGACGCCCCTTGTCCACATATTTTTCGAGCGACGGATAACCGAGGATTTCGACCGGTTCGAGATCGGCTGTGACTGAAATTTTTCCGATATCGACAGTTCCCTTCGCATTCTCTCCCGGCATATCGAGGAGGATTCCGGCGAAACGCAGCGGCAGGTCCGGCTTGCCGTTGCCGTCGCCGCTCTTCCAGGCGGCGGCGCGCATCATCGGGACTTTGACCGTCTGCCACCCGTCGCCCCTGAACTTGAAACGCATCAGGTAGACTTCGCCGGAACGGTCGTGAATCCACAAAGCCAGCGGCAGTTCCCGTTCCGGAACGTCGGAGCGGAGCTCGAGACTGAACTCCTGCGGCATGCCGACCAGATCGCGCCCGAACTCAACCCGGGCGAAGCTGTTGCGCCGGTCCGGGCAGCGGCTGAAATCGTAGGAGAGCGAGACGGCCTCCTCCCGGCCGCCCGCCGGACCGCGGCCGAGCTTCGCGTCGACTTCGCCGCGCCCCCTGATGAGCCAGGCGCCGTCCGTGCCGACCGGCATTTCGGCGAACTCCGGAGCCGCCGAGAGCCCGAACGAGGCGGCGGCCAACAGCATGGAAAAAAATAACTTCATCTGCGGCAACCCTTTCAATAGCTGCGGGTGGGATCGAGGGTGAGATTGTACTTCGAGTAACCGGAATCCGAACCGCCGTACGGACCGGAGCCGAGGAATTCGTTCAACTGTTTGGAGGCGACGCGGCCGTCCCCCATCAGCATATTCGTGCTGCCGGCCGGAGTTTCGGGCCGGAAATGCGCGAATTTGGCGATATTCTGCAGCGTGTTGTTGTGGTGGTTATGGAAAAAGTACTGCTTGCTGTCCAGAATGATCGCGGAACGCGACACATGCTTGAAGGTCGTGATCTTTCTGGCCCCGAAACGGTGGCTGTAGCCGTAACTCCCCCACTGTCCGGTTCCGTTTTCTCCCGCCGCAAAGCTGCCTCGGTTGATCGGGCAGACGAAAAACGCATAGACCTTGCTCTTCACGCCGTCGCTGTAAGTGATCTCGCGCTCGGAGGAGCTCGCGTAACGCAGCACGGCATCGTACCATTCGTACTTGTACGAGGTGCTGTCAAGACCCGACATGCCTCCGGTAACGGCGCTCGGGTTGTCGCCCTGCGTCGGCGGGCAGTAATCCTGGTTGTCGGCCTGATACAGCGCCATCGCGCTGCCGGTCTGCTTCAGGACGTTCATGCAGGCGCTGACCTTCGCACGGTCGCGCGCCTGATTCAGAGCGGGCAGCAGCATCGAAGCGAGAATTGCGATGATCGCAATGACGACGAGAAGCTCGATCAGAGTAAACGGATTTCTTTTCATCAGGCCTTCCTCCTTATTTGCGTGTTTTCCATATCTGCAAAGCAACGGGTCATGCATTCAAATCGGCGACGGAGTCGCGGACAACCAGCGGCATGTCGAGCGTGACCCCGCCCGGAACGAGCGGATGCTTCTTCAGCTTGGCCACCAGAAGCTTCACCGTATGCTCGACGATCTCCTTCACCGGGAAGCGGACCGTGGTCAGCGGCGGAATGATCGTCGCGGCCTGCGGCACGTCGTCGAAGCCGATGACCGACAGGTCTTCCGGAATCCGGATTCCGTTCCGGTAAGCCCAGCGGTAGACGCCGAACGCCATCTGGTCGTTTCCCGAAAAAATCGCGGTGACCTTTCCGTGCCGGAAAATCCGCTCCGCCCCGGCGATGCCGCATTCGATGGTGTCGTCCCCCTCGTAGACCTGTTCCGGACTGAATTCCACCCCGGCGTCCGCACAGAACTTCGCCATGACCTCGACGGTCGTATCCTGCCGGTCCATGCGCAGCGGGGAGGTGATGTAGCCGATCTTCCGGTGACCCATGCCCCAGAGGTAGGTCAGGATATCGAGCGTGAGCTTGTTGTAATCCAGCCAGACCGGAATCAGCTGCTCGCGGATGTTCGTCACCACCGGGACACTGCCGCAGAGCTGCTGCGCCTCTTCGGGAGCGATCTGCGGCAGCATGTTGATGACACCGTCGACCAGACCGCTCGAAAAACGGCGCAGCATCTCCTCGCCCTTCTCGTGATTCAGCCCGGTCAGGCCGACCACCGGGCGGTATGAGAACTTTTCGAGCTCCGCCGTCAGCGCATCGATGAACATCGCCGCGCTCGGGTTCCGGCACTCGTTCGCCACCACGCCGATCAGCCCGGTCGAGCTGTTCTTCAGCGCCTGGGCAAAGAAGGAGGGACGATAGTCCAGCTCGCGGATCTTCTCAAAAATCCGCTCCTTCACCGGAATGCTGATCTCGCGTTTGCCGCTGATCGCATGCGACACCGTACTCGGAGAGACCCCGACCGCTTTCGCCACATCGATGATGGTCGCCGCCCGTTTCGCCATAATGATCGATTCTCCAGTTGAAATTCCATATCGGCGCATTTAATCAAATCGTTTTGACGATGCACTCAAAAAAAAGAATCAAATCGTTTTGATTGATCCGCTATTATTATGATCAATTTTACTCCGGTTGTCAAGAGGCAAACCGAAAAAAACTTGAATTTTTATGTATTTTGAGGAAAGATCACCGAGAAACAGCTCCCTTTGCCGGGTTCGCTCTCAACTTCGATCCGGGCCCGGTGCGCATGGGCGATCGCCTGCACCATGGCGAGACCGAGGCCGTTGCCGGGCAGCGTCCGGCTCGCGTCGCAGCGGTAGAAGCGTTTGAAGATTTTCTCCTTCTCGGCCGGGGAGATGCCGCAGCCGGTATCGCGCACTTCCAGTACCGGCGCCCCGTTCCGCAGCGCCAGCGTCAGCTCCACCCGGCCTCCCGGCGGCGTGAACTTCAATGCATTGTCGAGCAGATTGGCCGTCATGCGCTGAATCTTGAGCTTATCCGCCCGGATTGCAATCTCCTGCTCCGGAACGGAAACGGCGAGGGCCACATTCCGGTCCTCGGCGATCTCGCAGAACAGCGCGCCGGCCTGCTGGACAAGCCCGGAGAGCGAAAACTCCGAACGCTCCAGCCGGTCGATGGCGGATTCGGTGCGGGTGATTTCGAGCATTTCGTTGATCAACTGCATCATCGAGTCGCACTCCTCCGCGACGGCGCCGCACATCTCCCGGAAACCGTCCGGCGATGTCTCCCCGGCCGCCGTCACCTCGGCCATGCCGCGAATCCGGGTCAGCGGCGTGCGCAGATCGTGCGCGATGTCGTCGGTGACGGTCCGCAGTTCGGTGACCAGCGCCTCGTTATTCTCGCTCATCGCGTTGAAGGCGTCGACCAGCCGGTCGATCTCGTCGGATTCATGCTTCGCCCCGACCCGCTGCGACAGGTCGCCGTCCGCGATCCGGCGCGCGGCGTCGCTGACCCGCTCGATGCCGGAGGTCAGGCGCCAGGCGACCAGATAACCCGCTCCGGCTCCGAGCGTCAGCACCGCCGCGAGAAAAACCAGAAAAAGCCTGGTGTAGGCCGCAAGGCGTTCGTCCATATCACGCAGAGAGCGCCCGGCCTCGATGACCGAACCGTCGAAAAGCGACAGCGTCATGACCCGGAAGCGGCGGCCGTCCTCGGTCACGGTCGACAAGCCGGAGCCGGCCGTGTCGCCGCCGCCCTTCCGCAGCCCGTTGCTTTCGAACGCCGGGCCGTCCGGCCGCCGGAAGCGGAAATAGATGTTGTCCGACCCGAACGACTGGAGCTTGTCTTCGAACTCCTTGCGCAGGAACGGCAGGTTCTGTTCCGGATTCAGAAGCCTGCTGTACGCCCGGCCGTCCGACTCAAGGCGGAATTCGTACAGTTCGCGCCAGCGGCTGCCGAACAGCGTATGGAACGTTTGGTCACCGACCTCGCTGCGGTAGGCGATCAGCGGCCTGATCCCCGGGAAGCGGGCCCGGAATGCGGCCAGTTCCATCCGGGGAACCTCCGCCAGCGGAATCTGCTGCCCGTACCGCGCCGTGTTCTTGCCGGTCAGGTACGTTGCAGCCAGATCGCGCACGGTCGACTCGAGCAGCCAGTCGGCGCCCCGGAGCATATCGTTCGCGACATACCGCGACACCAGGAAAAAAAGCAGCACCGACGACGCCGCAAACAGCACAAGATACCAGAGCGCGGCCTTGAAGCGGAGCTTCGAGAAGAAGGCGAAGCCGCTACTCCAGGACATAACCGAACCCCCTGACCGTGCGGATCAGCTTTCTCGGGAACGGTTTGTCGACCTTGTCGCGCAGGCGGCAGATCCGGGTTTCGACGATATTGGTCTGCGGATCGAAGTTATACTCCCAGACGTGCTCCATGATCATGGTCTTGGAGACGACCCGCCCGGCGTTCCGCATCAGGAATTCGAGCAGCGAAAATTCCTGCGGCTGAAGGTCGAGCCGGATTCCGCCCCGGTTCGCCCGGCGGCCGAGCAGGTCAAGCGTCAGGTCTTCGTAAGTCAGCACGGTCGGCTCCGCCGCCGCCGTGGCGCGCCGCAGCAGCGCATGAATCCGGGCCAGGAGCTCGACGAATGCAAAGGGTTTGGTCACATAGTCGTCGCTGCCGCTCTCGAGTCCCTTTACCCGGTCCTCGACCGCATCGCGCGCGCTGAGGATGATGACCGGGACGTTCGGCTTGGTCGCCCGCAGCTTCCGGACGACGCCGAACCCGTCCAGCCGCGGCAGCATGACATCGACGACGGCGAGATCGAACTCCTCCTCCTGCGCCATGACCAGTCCGGCGAGGCCGTCGCCGGAATGGGCCACGGTGAACCCGGCCTGTTCCAGCCCCTTCCGGATGAACGCCGCCGTCTGCGGATCGTCTTCCAGCAACAGAATTTTCATGGGCAAATCGCTCCCTGTTATCCGTTTCAATGTAACCCGGAATGCGGCCGTTTTCAAGACGGAGCCGGAATAAAACCCGAATTTGTCAAGCGTCTTTTATAACTTTTGCACCGGAACGCTTGACTTTGGCCGGGGCCATATTATATTGATAAATGTAATTGCGAGGAACGGAACCAACCCGTTTGAGTTGGCGGAAGCAGGAGGAACAGGTCATGTCGCCCTATATGGACAAACGTCGCGAGCTGGGCATCTGGCTGAAGGTGCTTCTGGCGAAGTATGGAATCCGGCAGACCCAGATCGCCTCGAAGCTCGGCATCACCCGGCAATACGTCTGCCAGATCTGCGGCGGAAAAAGCCCGCTGGCCCCCGAACATTTCAAGACGATTTACGACATGCTGCTCGAAATGCAGGCGGCGGAATCGGACCTGAAACGGTTCGTCCAGCTCCACATCGATTCGAAAGTCATGATCCCGTATATGGTCGGCGCCGACCTGGCCGACATCGAAATCACGCTGCTGCGCAAATTCCGGCAGCTCCCGCCACGCCATAAGGATCAGGTCATTATCTACATCGAAACCCTTGCGGAGTCCTGCCGGAAAGAAGAAGAATGAAGCTCTTTGGCCTTCAGATCGAAGCATCCCGGGATTCCCGGGGGCATGAAACCCCTGAGCTGAAAAACCGCGTTCCGGCGATATTGGCGCTGTTGCCGGGCCCGGCCTCCGGAAACGGGCGTTCCCGCGGCCGGATTCCGCAGAGATCGTATCACGCTCCGGGAAACGGAGTATTTACCTTCTGAATCAACAGTGCATTCTCCCGCTCCCGGACCGGCGCCATGACAAAATTCCGGAAAATTCCGGTTCTTCCGATAATAAATTCCCGCTTCTCTTCGTCTTATAGTATAAAATTCGGAATTCCGGATTGCATGAAGAATCTTATAATGAGGGAATATAAAATGCAGGAACTTCTTCCATTCATCGGCTATATCGACCCCGGCAGCGGCAGCATTCTGATCCAGGCGCTTCTCGCCGGCGCTTTCGGCGCTCTGCTGACCATCAAGCTCTGGTCCGGCCGCATCGGTCATCTGGCGCGCCGCATCTGCGGCCGCGGCAATGATTCCAGGCCGGATTCGTCCGACAACTGACAACTCCGCTTCCCTGCCGCATTGTGAAATATCTCCATATCTGGCTTGTCGCGCTCTTCTGGAGCGTGATCTGGTGTCTTTATTATGCCACCGGCGAAGGGTTCTCCCCGGCGGAAATCGCGGGAACGACTTTATACATTCTCTATGCCGCGGCATTCTGCGCATTCTTCCCGCAGCTGGTCCGCCGGGCGGGGCTCCGCCCGCAGTTGTGGAAATACGACTATCTCCCGTATCTGTTCCTGCCGGTCATCGGCATGACGGTCGACCGGCTGAACTACGATTACGATTACGTCATGTTCCGGTACAGCATTCTTTCGATCTGCTTCTGGCTCAGCTGGAGCGCTCTCTGGGTTCTGGCCGATTTCCTTTTCGGCAGACGCCGGTATATCCGGGCGTTCTGCCGGGCAGCGGCGTTTCTCCCGGCCCTGGCGGCGCTGTTCTTCAACTTTGAAGTCACGCTGCAATTCCTGCACCGGCAGCTGGACACGCCGTCCATGCTGCTGCCGGTCCTCCGGTATTTGAGCATCCCCCTGCTCAAGCTCCTGCTGGCCGACATCGCCGCTTTCTTCGCCTTTTACTATCTGGAGCCGGGGCGGAGAACCGGAGAACCGGCTCCGGGTTCCGGGAAGCGCCTGAAGATCGCGCTCGCACTGCTGTTCTGCTTTACGGCCTACTTCTTCGCCGCCGGACCGGCCTGGAAGGCCCTGTTCGAAAACCAGTGGGAAGACGTCATCCGGGACCGGTACACCGAAAAACGGCACGTTCTGCCGCCGGAGCTCCTGACCGGCGAGGTCGAAGTGCGGGACAACGCCCCGAACGTCTTCTTTCTCATCATCGGTGAACGGCAGTCCGCCGCCCCCTATCTGGAACTCGCAGAAGAACGGCCCCTGTTCCTGTCGGAAATCCTGAAGTCGAATGACTGGATCTCCTGCAGCGACGCCCATACCTTCTGCCCGACCGACGGCGAGTGGTTCTACCGGAGCCAGGTCACCACGGATTACGCGGTGTCGATGATGCTGACGCCGCTTTCGCAGCAGTCGGAGGTCCGGCGTTTCTACGACGTGCCGAATCTCTTCGACTTCGCCCGGGCCGGCGGTTACAGCAGCTTTTTCTGCAGCTCCCAGCTGCAATGGCGCGGCTTCCTCGTGAACATCCGGCTGCTCGGCGACTGCGCGGACGAAACCGAGTGGCTGAAGTCGGACGATGCGGCGCGGCAGATGCATATGTCCATGGACCGCGACGTGGTCGCCCGGCTGCGCGAACGGCGCGAAAACGGCCTCCTCTCCGGCCGGCAACTCGTCGTCCTCAAGCTGATGGGCAACCACGAGGGAAACATCACGCCGCCGCCGGAGCTCGCCGCCGCGAATCCCGGCATGGACGAATACAGTCTGAGCCTGCTTTATTTCGACGAAACTCTGCGGCAGCTCGTCGGGGAGATGAAGCAGTGTCCCGATCTCGCCGCGATCCTCTATCTGCCGGACCACGGCAAGAATTACGTTACCGAAGAGAAAATTCCATTCCTGATCCATCTCTCCGACCGCTTCCGCCGGGCGCACCCGGAACTGGAACGAAAACTGCGGAAAGAGCTCTCCAAACCGTTCATGAGCGCCGACGTGTTCCGCATCATGCTCGAACTTCTCGGCGTATCAAATCCCGACATGCAGATTTGAGAAAAAGGGACAATTTCATCGGATTGAATGATTGACTTTCAAATTATTCACGCTATAATAATATTATACTTGAAAACATACTTCTTATAATAGTTAGTATGTTGTGTAAACAATTCCGAATATCCTTCCCTTAATTTATTTCTGCCGAGTCGGTTACCATCGATTTCCCGTCTTTTCCGGCCTCCGGCGGATTCCGTGTCTTATGGCCGGCGGCGGATTGTTGTCATGCCATTGTTTTCCTGCCGGCCGCAATGCCGGACGTGCTTTTCCGCCGAACCGCCGTGCATCCGCCTCGCCCTCTGCACCACGTATTAACTATTATGGGACCGGAGACCGAAAATGAACCGTATCTTCTTTCTCGCCTACCTCGATCCCGGCAGCGGCAGCATACTTCTCCAATGCCTGGCCGGAGCGTTTCTGGGAGCTCTTCTGGCGGCAAAACTCTGGACCTTCCATTTGAAACAATTCCTGCGGCGGCATCTCCGCTTTTTCTCCCGTCCGGACCGGAACGACGGCCGGGAGGAGTGATACGGAACTATTCTTTCAAACGGACTTCATACAGGTTCCGGGCTTGCGTTCCGTCGAATCAAAAAACCGTCAAACCGGGAAAACATCATGGAATTCGGAAAAGATCCCGCCGGACAAACCGGCAACCCGCTTCAACGCTTCAGGCATGAAGCGCTCTGCTACGGCATCATCCCGCTCGCAGGAACTGCGGCGGACTGTTTCTGTTACACCCGGGCTGATCTCCAGCCGCTCCTGCTGCTCCTCAGCCTGATTCACTGGACGCTCTGGGCCGTCTTCTGGTTCTCCTTCGACCTCGGCTGCGTCAAAAAACCGGTTCTGCGGGCCTGCTGCAAGGTCGCGGCCCTCCTGCCGGTGGGTCTGCTCGTGCTTTTTCAGTGTGAAACCATGCTGCACCTTCTGTTCCGGCAGACCGTGACGGCGGATATTGCGGCGATTCTGGCCGAACACCGCGACAAGGCCCTGTTCAAGGGAGTTCCGCTGCTGATTCTCCTGATCGCGCTGTTCTCCTATCTGGAATCCGAACGCCCGGAGCCCGCGCCCCTCTTCCGGCGGTTTCTGCTGCCGGCCGGAGGCGCCGCCTTCCTGCTCTGGCTTCTGCTCCTTCCCGCCACTTTCGCGGGCGGCACCATCCGGAACGCGCTCGAATACCGGGGAATCCAGGCGCAGTATGCCGAACGGCACGGTACGGCAAACCGGGACCGGCTCCCTCCCGTCATACGCCGCGACGACGCAGCTGGAGTCTTCTTTCTGGTAATCGGCGAATCCCAGTCCGCCGTCCCGTACCGGGAGCTCGCGGAGAAAAAAACGCTGTTTCTCTCCGAGCTGCTGCATTCGCCGGACTGGATCTGCCATACGGAGATCCGGACGCACTGTCCCGCCGCCGGAGAGAGGCGGTATCCGGGCCAGGCTCCTACCGATTACATCGTCGGCTCCATCCTGACCGGAACCGGGCCGGACAGCGGCCCGCAGGAGTTCCGCACAGTTCCGAATCTGTTCGAATACGCGGCGGCCGGACGGTACGAAACCGTATTCTGCACGACTCAGGCCGCCTGGCGCGGTTTCCTGACCGATCTCCGGATGATCGGCGACACCGCGGACCGGACAGTCTGGCTGACTGACCCGGAGCCGGCCCGGAACCGGCACATGTCCATCGACCGCAACGCGGTCGCGCTGCTGCGAAAATGGCGGGAAGCCGGCTCGCTGTCGGGCCGGAAACTCGTTGTCCTCAAGCTGATGGGCAACCACGAGGGAAACATCGCGCCGCCGCCGGAACTCGCCGCCGCCAATCCGGGCGTGGACGAATACGGCCTGAGCTTGCTCTATTTCGACGAAACGCTGCGTCTGCTCGCTGCGGAAGCGCGGAAATGCCCTGATTACGCCGCCTTCCTCTATCTGCCGGACCACGGCAGACACTACCGTTCCGACGAGGAACTCATCCTGCTGATCCACCTTGCCGACCGTTTCCGGCAGGCGCACCCGGAACTGGGACCGGAACTGCGGAGAAGCATCAAGAAACCGGTTACCGGCACGAAGCTATTTCCCGTCCTGCTCGGACTTCTCGGCATCACTCCGGTCGGGGAATAGGCTGAGGGCCGCCTCCAGCTGGGTGTCGCGCACGACGTCCTTCCCGCCGGGCCGGACAATGCCGGGATGTTTCGCCAGCTGGGCGTTCAGCCTCCAGATCTGCGGCAGCCCGAGCTCCACCGGAATATCGGGCCGGAGCCCGCGCCCTTCGATGACCTGCCCTTTCGGAGTGCGGTAATACCCGGCCGCATAGCGCAGGGCGCCGCCGTTGGCCAGCGGCACGACCTGCAGAAGCGTCCCCTTGCCGAAACTCTTCATGCCGACCAGCGTCGCCCGGCGATGATCCTGCATCGCGCCGGAGAACAGCTCGGCCGCGCTGGCGGTGAACGGGTTGATCAGGATGACGATCGGGAGATCGAGCAGTTTTTCCGCGCCCGCCGCGGCCTTGACGACCTGCGCTTCGGGAGTGTTCCGATGCCTGGCGGAAAAAAGCTCGGCGCCCTCCGGCAGTAACAGCGAGGCGGTCTCCGACGCGCCCGAGACGAGGCCGCCCGGATTGTTGCGCAGATCGATGACAAGTCCGCGCGTCATGCCCTCCTTCCGCAGCTTCTCCAGAACCGCGGCGGTCTCCGACGGCGTATGGCTGTTGAAGCTGTTGATCCTGAGGTAACCGATATCGCCGCCGATCAGGTGTGCGGCTTCGACCGGCGCCGAACTGACGACGACCTTTTCACGCCTGACCGCAATGTTCCGGCTGTCGTCGCCGCCGTCCGGCACGACCTCGAGCCTGACGCTGCTGCCGGCGGCTCCGCGCAGAAGTTTCGCGCACTCCTCGAGCGGCAGCGGCTCGACCAGTTTGTCGTCGATGCGCACAATGCGGTCGCCCGGAACGAGCCCGGCCTTCGCGGCGGGGGAATCCGGCACGGTCATGGTGACCACCAGCGGCGAATTCTCCCCCGGCTTGACCAGCTCGACGCCGATCCCGGTATGCTCGCCGGTCCGGGCGATTTCGTTGGTCTCGTAAACGGCCGGAGGTTCGTAGCCGGAATAGGGATCGAGTTCGCGCATCATTCCCCGGAGCGCGGCGGTCAGCAGCTTTTCATATCCGGCGCGGTCCGCGTCGACGTAGTTCTGGTGCAGGAACTCCATGGTTCCGGCCAGCAGCGCAGCCTGTTCATAGGTCGAAGCCGAGTGGACCGGTTCCGGCGCCGGAGGCGGCTCCGGAACGGCGCATCCGGCAAGGACGGCCAGCAGGCACAGCGGCGGCAGCAGTCTGATTTTCATTGCGATATTTCTCCTTTATCCGGGAATATAGCCTTTTTCACGACGATTTCCAGCTTGATAAATGGCGTTTTACGGATTATTTTATAGAACGATACGTTCCCAGTCAACATATTAACATACAGGAAGATTACCATGAGCATCTCTCCGCTGCAGAAGGCGCGCGCCGCCTACGCCCCGAAACTCCCCCCCGCGCTGGCCGGGGGCGCGAATGTGAAAGTCAACGAAGGCGTTCCGACCACCGCGGTGGCCGACGTCGAAAAGATCCGGGCGATTTTCAAGACCACCTTCGGCAGCCCGGTCCTGACCTTCGAGGCGGGCGGCAGCGCGGCGGCCAAGGCGATCAACGTCGGCGTGATTCTCTCCGGCGGGCAGGCCCCGGGCGGGCACAACGTCATCGCGGGCCTTTACGACGGGCTCAAGTCGCTGAACAAGACGAACAAGCTCTACGGGTTCCTGAAGGGGCCGGACGGGCTTGTGAAGGACGAGTACATGGAGCTGACCGACGCGATCATCGACGCGCACCGCAATACCGGCGGGTTCGACATGATCGGCTCCGGCCGCACGAAACTTGAGACCGACGAGCAGTTCGAAGCGGCCCGCAGACATTGCGAAGCGCTCGGCATCTCCGCGCTTGTGATCATCGGCGGCGACGACTCGAATACGAACGCCTGCATGCTCGCCGAATACTTCAAGTCGCACAGCATTCCGATTCAGGTCATCGGCTGCCCGAAGACCATCGACGGCGACCTCAAGAACGAGTGGATCGAGACCAGCTTCGGCTTCGACACCGCCTGCCGCGTCTACAGCGAACTCATCGGCAACATCGGCCGCGATGCGAACTCCGCCAAGAAGTACTGGCACTTCATCAAGCTGATGGGCCGCTCGGCCTCGCATATCGCGCTCGAATGCGCGCTGCAGACGCAGCCGAACATCGCGATCATCTCCGAAGAGGTCGCCGAAAAGAAGATGACGCTCGGCCAGATCGTCGACGAGATCGCGGCCGTCGTCGCGGCCCGTTCGGCCGCCGGGATGAACTTCGGCGTCGCGCTGATTCCGGAAGGACTCATCGAGTTCGTGCCGGAGATCAAGGTGCTGATTTCCGAGCTGAACGACCTGCTCGCCGCGAATGCGGAGAAGGTTGACGCGATGGAGAAGGCCGACAAGGTCAAATTCGCGCTTGCGAACCTCACGAAGGAGTCCGCCGCCGTTTTCGCGACGCTGCCGGCCGGAATCCAGATGCAGCTCTGCAACGACCGCGACCCGCACGGCAATGTCCAGGTTTCGCTGATCGAAACCGAGAAGATGCTCGCCGAGATGGTCGCCACGAAGCTCAAGGCGATGAAGGCCGAGGGCAAGTTCAACGGCAAATTCAGCACGCAGGTTCACTTCTTCGGCTACGAGGGCCGCTGCGCGGCGCCGTCGAACTACGATGCCGACTACTGCTACAGCCTCGGTTACAATGCCGCGGCGCTGATCGGCGCGGGCCGCACCGGCTACATGTCGAGCGTCCGCAACACGACGAAGCCCGCCTCCGAATGGATTGCCGGCGGCATTCCGATCACGATGATGATGAACATCGAACGCCGTCACGGCCACGACAAGCCGGTCATCCGCAAGGCGCTGGTCGAGCTCGACGGCAAGCCGTTCGCGTTCTTCGCGTCGAAGCGCGGCGAATGGGCGAAGGAGACGGCCTACGTCTACCCGGGTCCGATCCAGTATTTCGGGCCGTCGGAGGTCTGCGATCTCGTGACCAAGACCCTGATGCTCGAGCAGAGCAAATAATCCGGACCGCCATCATGGAAGATACCCGCATCGATATCGAATACGTGGCGGCGCTGGCCCGTCTGGAGCTTTCGGAGGAGCAGCTTCCGAAGCTCCGGAAGGACCTCGAAAGCATCGTCGGCTACATCGCCAGCCTGAGCGAACTCGACCTGGCCGGCGTCGAACCGACCGCGCATGCGGCCGTGCTGACGAACGTCTGGCGCGAGGACGCGGCGGAGCCGTCGTACGACCGTGACCGGATGCTCGCAAACGCCCCGGCGCTGATCGACGGGGATCTGATCCGGGTGCCGCAGGTGCTGCCCGGCGAAGGGAGCAACTGACCATGGCCATGCTGAACACGAAAGACCGGCCGGTCCACGCGATCGCGGAAGACCTCGCTGCCGGCGTCTACACCTCCGCCGAACTGACGGCGGACTACATTGCAAGGGTCGAGAAGGAAGACAACGTCATCAAGGCGTTTCTGAAGCTCGACAAAGAGGCCGTCATGCTCGCGGCGGAGGAATCCGACCGCCGCCGCGCATCCGGTTCTCCCCTGAGCCCGTACGACGGCATTCCGGTCGGCATCAAGGACTGCATCGTCGCGGAGGGGGAAACCTGTTCATGCGCGTCGAAAATTCTTGAGCCGGTCGTTTCACCGTACGATTCGACCGCGGTGGCGCAGCTGAAGGCGAACGGCTTCATTCCGTTCGGGCGGCTGAATATGGATGAATTCGCCATGGGTTCCTCCTGCGAGAACAGCGCATTCCAGAAGACGGCGAATCCGCGCGATCCGCAGCGGGTTCCGGGCGGTTCCTCGGGCGGTTCTGCCGCCTGCGTGGCCGCGAGCTTCGCGGCGGCGGCGCTCGGCAGCGACACAGGCGGCTCGATCCGCCAGCCTGCGGCGTTCTGCGGAATCGTCGGGCTCAAACCGACCTACGGGCGGGTTTCCCGCAGCGGTCTGGTGGCCTTCGCATCGAGTCTCGACCAGATCGGGCCGATGACGCACGACGTCGAAGACGCCGCGATCCTGCTCGATGCGATCGCCGGGCACGACCCGATGGATTCGACTTCGCTGCCGGACCCGGCCGGCGGATTCGCCGAAGCGGTCCGCAAAGCGCCGGAGTCGTTCAAAGGCGTGAAGATCGGTCTGCCGAAGGAGTATTTCGCAGAAGGGGGCCTCAGCGCAGGCGTAGAAAAAGCCGTGCGAGAGAGCATCGAAAAGGCGAAATCGCTTGGGGCGGAGCTGGTCGAAGTTTCGCTGCCGCACACGAAATACGCGGTTGCAGTCTATTACATCATCGCGACGGCTGAAGCGAGCGCAAACCTCGCACGGTTCGACGGTATGCGCTACGGGAAGAGGGTTGACGGGAAAGATCTGGTTGACACCTACTTCAAGTCGCGCGGGGAAGGATTCGGCGACGAGGTGAAGCGGCGCATCCTGCTTGGAACCTATGTGCTTTCGAGCGGTTATTACGACGCCTACTACCTGCGTGCGCAGAAGGTGCGGACGCTGATCCGGCGAGACTTCGAGGAAGCGTTCAAGAGCTGCGACGTGCTGCTGACGCCGGTGACGCCGACGGTGGCGTTCAAGTTCGGGGAAAAGAGCGATCCGCTGCAGATGTACCTGTCGGACATCTTCACGATTGCGCTGAATCTCTCCGGCAACTGCGGTATCAGCGTTCCGGCCGGAACCGATGCGGAAACGGGGATGCCGGTCGGTGTGCAGTTGCTGGCGCCCGCGATGGCCGAAGCCAGACTGCTGAGCGCTGCTCAAACGCTGACGCGGAACTGACCGTAAAAGGAGCGAAGCGACCGGGTTCAGGGCCGAATGGCCCTGAACCCGGTCGCTTCGCTCCCCACCGGGTGCGTTATGACATCAGGGGCTCGCATTTTAACAATGTTCGCGGCTCCGGTCAATCATTGTTAGTCGGGATTGCAACGCGATAGACCCTTTGACCGCTCCGCAGCATTCGCCGCGTCGCTCACACCGGGCAAAGCACCGCAACTTTGTTGCGGATTTTTGCGCTGGGGCTTTGCACGGGTCTGCTTGAGGCGTTGCCTCAAACTCCACTTAAGGACTGCGCGTCCTTAAGAATCCGCGCCAGGGCCGAAAGGCCCTGAACCCGGTCGCTTCGCTCCCCACAGGCGTGTTGTAACATCAGGGGGAGCGCATTCAAACAATGTTCGCGGCTCCGGTCAATCATGGTTGACCGGAATTGCAACGCAATAGACCCTTTGACCGCTCCGCGGCATTCGCCGCGTCGCTCACACCGGGCGAAGCACCGCAATTTCATTGCGGTCTTCTAAGCTGGGGCTTCGCCGGGTCAACCTGAGGCGCTGCCTCAGACTCCGCCAAGGGGCTCCGCGCCCCTTGGAACCTCGCCAGGGCCGAAAGGCCCTGAACCCGGTCGCTTCGCTCCCCACAGGCGTGTTGTGACATCAGGGACGCGCATTCAAACAATGTTCGCGGCTCCGGTCAATCATGGTTGGCCGGAATTGCAACGCAATAGACCCTTTAACCGCTCCGCGGCATTCGCCGCGTCGCTCACACCGGGCAAAGCACCGCAACTTCGTTGCGGATTTTTGCGCTGAGGCTTTGCCCGGGTCAACCTGAGGCGCCGCCTCAGACTCCGCCAAGGGGCTCCGCGCCCCTTGGTACCTCGCCAGGGCCGAAAGGCCCTGAACCCGGTCGCTTCGCTCCCCTATCTCTGCAACCGGTCAAGGTCAAGGTCAAACTCCCGACCGTTGAAGGCAATGCGGAAGCGGGTCGGCGCAAGCTGTTTCACCTCCGGCAACTGATTATCGCGCCGCATCGGAAACAGCAGCGTGGCAAAGCGGAATTCCCGTTTTCCCGCCGCTTTCATCGTCACGGTAGTCGCCGGGTGCAGTCTTGCTTCGTTCCGTCCGACATACCAGCCGGACATGCGCGGCTCCGTCTGCCCGGAAACCGCCGACACCGTCAGCTCCTCCGGAAAGAGCGGCAGAATCAGCACATCGTACGTCCGGCCGAAATCGGACTTCAACGCCCCCGCAAACTCCGGAACCGGGACCGTCTTCAACGTATCGAGCTGAAAAAGCAGCTCGTAATCGTGCGCTTTCCCGTCGCGGGGAGTCAGCGTATCGACGACACAGAAGAAATCCGGCTTGCAGAAACGCACCTCGCGGGTATGCTCGTCCGGCCGTCCGGCGCCGAACTCCGCATCGTAACTCCCCCGCGCATAATCGAATTCCGGCGTGGAAATCCAGCCCGCGTCAACCGGCTGTTCAAGCTTTTTCGGACCGCGGCGGCTTTGCGGCTTGCCGTCAACCAGAATCGTGTTATGCCCCGCCGCGGATATGCCGTAACGCCGGGCGTCGGACTCCTCATACTGGCCGCCGCCGTCATCGAAAATCAGCTCCTCGCCGCCTTTGTACAAATTGATGTTGAGCTTGTCCTGATGCTGGTGTCCCATGCCGAGCGAACCGACGTCGAAGCAGAGATAGGCCGCTTCCGGCCCCCAGTCGGAACGCATGGCGGCAAATCCGGCCCACGGCAGAAAACGCGATGCGGTCTCCCCTACCGGCGGCGTCCCTCCGGAACGTCTGTCCGCCGCCCACCGGAAATCCGGCCGCCCGGGAAAAAGTTGAGCCGCTTTCCCGAGTACCGCCTCCGTGCGCAGTGTGAAACAGTCGTTGGTCCGCGGCTGGGTGAGCCCCGGCGTGGCGAGCGCGAGATAAGCCTCGGCAGCCTTTTCAAGCAGCGGCGCGAAATCCGGCGGCAGCTCACCGGTCCGTTGGTACAGCTGGGCAAGGCGGAGCATTCCGAAGCCGCAGTTGAAAGCCACGCTGTGATAGTCGGGCGAAAGCTCGTCGTGCATGCCGTCGGGCAGAATCTGTCCGCGAAGCGCGTCGGAGAGAATCCGGGCCGATTTCACCCGCAGCTCCGCGGAATCCCGGAACTCCGGAAAGAGCGTGGCGAAGGTGTAGACGCCGTTCATCTCCATCAGCAGCCAGTTTCCGCTGGTCGGGTGTTCCATCAGATGAATGGCCTGCCGGTGCATCGAAGCGAGCATCAGGCAGAGGTTTTCATCGGTGAACTCCGGCGAATGGCGGAAAATGTCGAAAGCGACAGGCCAGGAACCCATCAGCCGCAGCCCCGCTTCGATGGTCCGCCAGGCGCTGCCCGGCCCGTTCCACCGAGCGGGGCAATCGGTCTGGGCGACCCAGTCGCGAAGCTGGATATTGAACTGCCGGGCGTACTTCGCGTCGCCGGTGGAAGCGAACGCCTTCGCCATATCGCCCCAGTAACCGTGACGGTTCAACTGCCAGAGCCACTCGTGGTTGACCGGCCCTTCAACGGCAGTCGGGTCGAAAAGAAAGTTGACCCGGCCCTCCGGGAACTTCCAGGGGATGTTGACCTCCTCCATCTCGCCGCGGACCGCCCGATCGGCCCTTTCGGCGTTATACCGGCGCCGGTCGGAACCGGCACTCAGCAAGTCCTGCGGCCGTTCGCGGAAATAGCGGGCGATCAGGCGGCAGGCCTCCTGCGTGTCCCCGGCCTGCCGGGCGGCGGCATATCCGGCGCCGAGGCAGTCGGGATCGAGATTCCGGAACAGCTCTTCGAAGTGCAGCTGCCGTTTTTCCGGGGAGAGTTCGGGGAGCGGCGAAGCCGCTGCGGCGGCCAGTACGCCGCAGCCGATGGCGGCGGCGCACAAACCGGTCTTGCGGAGATCCAGCATTCTGTTTCCTCTATTGCGTGATTTCAGGTTCGGTACCGGGCTGTTCGTCCGGGTCGGACGGCATCCCCAGTGCGTCGCGGAAAAACCGGGCGCTGCATGCCATCATATAAGTGTATATATAGACGGAGACGACAATGGACACGCAGATCCAGATGATGATCAGGATCAGCGGGACGATCGGAGGAACGCCGAAAGCAAACATAAGAGTCAGCAGAATAAGCGGAATCCCGAAAACCAGGGATACGCCGATCAGAATCAGAAATACCACCAGCATCCGCCACCAGCCGTAGCAGAAGGCGCGTCCGCCCCGCGAGTACAGCTCGGAGAACGGCTGGTCCGGTTCTCCCGCCGCGGCTGCGGAAAGCAGGAACTGCCAGTAGATGCCGAAGGCGAGCATCAGCACCATAAAAGGCAGCCAGAACAGCAGTTGCAGCAGCGGCGGCAGAAGGGAATAGACGACCCAGATGATGGAATACAACACGTACAGCGGCAGCAGACAGAGCACCTGTCGCCATCTCGCGAAACCGGTCCGGAAGGGACGGCTGTACGAAGCCGGCGACGGACAGAAAAACTCCCGGAAGTAACCGATGATAAGCGGCTGATAAAGAAGCCCGAGCAGACCGTTATAGAGCATGAAAACGGCAGGCGGCCGCGGCGGCGCCCCGCCGCCGGAGTGCGCCCGGGCCTCGACCAGTCCCCAGACAAGGCACGGAACCATGAACACCAATCCGATCAGGATCAGAATCACCATGAAATTCGGCAGCTTCCGGTTCCGGCGAATCTGTTTCCAGCTCTCTGTCAACTGCGCTCCGAACGCGACTTGATTGGCCATCGGTTCCTCCTGTGTTGAGTGATTTCCTCAGAGTATAATGCAGGAAGCCGCCCGGTTCAAGTGCCCGAGAATGGGAAACCGCATTTTTCCCCCCTTTTTCCATCTCCGGTTTCATTCAGGGGGGATAGATACCGCCTCTTGAGCCTGCAGCCGATGGAATTCAGTTGCGGGGCCGCGCCTTTCAGAATCCCGTCAGGACCGATGAGCCCCATTTCTGGACCAGGGCCCGGTAAGCCGCGCCGCCGCCGAACCGGAGATAACCGCGATAGACCTTCTGCATCAGCAGAACGGCGGCAGCTTCTACTCGGGCTCCTCCACGCGCGAGTGGCGGACGATCTTGCCGAGCTCAAGGTAAATCACATCCTCGCAGATGTTCGTCGTACAGTCGCCGATCCGTTCCAGATGACGCGAAATAAACATCGCGTCCACGTAGTAAGCCGCGTTCTGAGGATATTTCCCGATCAGCTCCATGGCCCGGTCGATCACCCGCCGGTTGATCACATCGACTTCCCCGTCCAGCCGCATAACTTCGTTCGCATCGAGGCAGTTGCGCGACACCAGCGCATCGAGCGCCCGCTTCAGCATCTGCCGGACCAGCTGCACCATCTCCGTAAAATCAACCGGCTCGGGCACCTCCTCGTGCCGGCGGTTCGCGAAATCGAGCGTATGCCGCGCGATATTCACCGCCAGGTCGCCGATCCGTTCCAATTCCCCGTTGACCTTGAGGATCGTGATGATGTAGCGCAGGTCTCCCGCCACCGGCTGGTGCAGCGCCAGAATCTTCAGACACTCCTCCTCGATCGTGATTTCGGTGCGGTCGATCGCATCGTCGCGGGCAATCACGGCCGCCGCCATTTCACTGTTCGGCCCGGCCGCCGCCGCAACCGCCTGCTGAACCGCCGTCTCGACCGCCGAGGCGAGGCTGCTCACCATCCGCTTGAGGCGGACGATCTCTTTTTCCAACTGTTCTCTCATGAATGCCTCCTCATCCGAAACGCCCGGTGATGTACTCTTCCGTCTTCTTGTGCGACGGATTCGTGAAAATCTTCTCCGTCTTATCGTATTCGATGATCTCGCCCTTGTAGAAGAAGGCCGTGTAATCCGAAATACGCGACGCCTGCTGCATGTTGTGGGTCACGATGACAACCGTGAAACGGTCACGGAGCTGCAGGACCAGATCCTCAATCTTCAAGGTGGCTACCGGGTCCACGGCGCTGGTCGGTTCGTCCATCAGCAGAATGTCCGGTTCCGCCGCGATCGCCCGGGCGATGCAGAGCCGCTGCTGCTGGCCGCCGGAGAGCGCGAGGCCGGACTTCCGGAGCTTGTCCTTGACCTCATCCCAGAGCGATGCCCCGCGGAGCGCATGTTCGACCCGCTCGGCGATTTCGCTCTTCGACATTTTGAAATGCAGCCGCATCGGGTATGCGACGTTGTCGAACACCGACATCGGGAACGGCGTCGGCTTCTGGAAGATCATGCCGACCTTCCGGCGCAGTTCGAGCACATCGACATCGGGCGACAGGATATTCTCATCGTCGATCCAGACCTCGCCCCCGGCGCGCTGGCCGCGGTAGAGTTCGAAAATGCGGTTGTAGACCCGCAGGTGGGTCGATTTGCCGCAGCCGGAGGGACCGATCACCGCCGTGATCCGGTTGGCCGGAATATCGATGCTGTTGCCGAAAAGAGCCTGATGCCCCCCGGCGTAAAAGAAGTCGAGGTTCCGGACGGAGATCTTGATTTTTTCGTCAGCGTCCATTGTGTTTCTCCTTGAAGATGATCCGGGTCGAAATATTCAGCAGCAGCACCATCAGCGTGACGACGAGCGCGGCGCCCCAGCCGGCCGCGTGCTGCTCTTCGAACGGGGAATTCGTCGCATATTCGGTGATCAGTACCGGCAGGTTCGCCGTCGGGCCGTTGAAATAGCTCTTCGGCCACGCATCGCTCCAGAGCGCGGTAAACAGAAGCGGCGCGGTCTCGCCCGAAACCCGCGCGACGGCCAGCAGAATGCCGGTGACCAGTCCGCCTCGGGCGCTGCGGCAGACGATGCGCACCGCCGTGCGCGCCCGGCTGCAGCCGAGCGCGAGCGCCGACTCGCGCAGTGAATCCGGCACCATGAGCAGCATGTCCTCGGTAGTCCGCAGCACGACCGGAAACATCAGGATCGCGAGCGCCGCCGAACCTGCGATTCCCGAAAAACCTCTCATCGGGATGACCAGCACCGCATAGACGAAAAGTCCGACCACGACCGACGGCATGCCCATCATGACATTCGCCGCAAAGCGGATCGCGCCGCCGAGCCTGGTCCCCCGGCCGAATTCGGCGAGGTAGATTCCCGCCAGCAGGGCCGGAGGGATGCCCATGACCGCCGCGCCGAACGTGATGGCCAGCGTTCCGAGAATCGCGTTGCCGATACCGCCGTTCAGCGCGCCGTACGGTTTCGACGGTTCGGTCAGGAAACTCCAGGAGAGAACCGACGCGCCGCGCGAAAAGACCGTCCAGAGAATCCAGACCATGCCGGCCAGCGCGAGAACGAGCGCAGCGACCGACAGGACGCCGACGATGCGGTCCGCGAGCTTGCGCCGGAAAAGTCCGCGCCGTTTGTCGGGTGTGATTGCCGTCATATCAGTTCTCCCCCCGTTTCGCCCCGGTCATGACCAGGTAGTACTGCGCGAGAATCTGCACACCGAGCGCGAGTACAAGCAGGATCAGGCCCAGTGCAAAGAGAACGGCGCGCATGATGCCGTCCGCTTCCGCGAAATTGTTGGCGAGCGTCGCGGCGATGGTCGTGCCGCTCGCATAAAGGTTTTCCGGCAATTCCACGATATTGCCGATCACGAAAAGCACGGCCATGGTTTCGCCGAGGGCGCGGCCGAGCCCGATGAAGATTCCGCCGAGAAGCCCGCGGACGCCGTAGCGCAGGATGATGTCCTTCGCGGTCTCCCAGCGCGTGCAGCCGACGCCGAAGGCCGACTCCCGCAGCATCGGCGGCGTCATCAGAAAGACATTCCGCATGACCGCCGACATATAGGGCAGAATCATGAGCGCGAGGATCAAACCGGCGGTCAGGACCCCGAAGCCGTTGCCGTACTCGCCGAAAAACGGGAGCCTGCCGAGACGGAGCGTGTCGGACAGAAACGGCTGGACATAATCCTGCATGACCGGCACGAGGATGAAAAGCCCCCACATGCCGTAGATCACGCTCGGGATCGCGGCGAGCAGATCGAGCGCCTGGCTCAGCACCTCGCCGATTCCGGCCGGCGCGTCGACGAGCCAGAGGGCCGTGACGAAGGCGGGCGGAACGGCGAGCAGCAGCGCGAGCGCGGTCGTCAGCAGCGTTCCGACGATCGCCGGGAGCGCGCCGTAGACGTTCCTGACCGGGTCCCACTCGGTTCCCACGAGAAAGCCCGGCCCGAATTCGCGCCAGGCCGGAGCCGAACCGATGCCGAGCTGGATCAGCAGCGCCGCCAGCAGCACCAGCACAAGCAGCGCGCTGGCGGCCGCGACCAGCCGGAACGCCCGGTCGGCACACGCCGGATTGATGAGCTTAGGTCTGTTGTTCATGAGATTGGCATTCCGGTCCGTTCCGATTTTCCGTTCAGAGTGCGACGGGGCTGCCGTTTACGCGGATCTCGTCGGCCCACGCCTTGCGGACCAGTTCGACCACCTCTTCGGCGAGCGGCACATAGTGGAGCTTGGAGGCCGCATTCGCGCCGGTGGTGTAACACCAGTTGAAGTATTTCAGCATCGCCCCGGCCTTGCCGGCGTCGGTCTGATTGCGCTGGACGAGAATGTAGGTCAGCCCCGTGATCGGCCAGCTGTCGTCGCCGGGCTGGTCGGTCAGGACCATATAGAAGCCGGGAGCGTTCTTCCAGTCGGCATGGATGCCGGAAGCCTTGAACGACTCCGGAGTCGGCGCGACGAACTTGCCGGCCCGGTTCTCCAGGGTGACCATCGAGAGCTTCGCTTCGACCGCGTAGGTGTATTCGGTGTAGCCGATCGCGCCGTTGATGCGGGCGACGTTGTTGCAGACGCCGGGGTTCTTCTGGCCGCCGATGCCGACCGGCCAGTTGACCGCCGGACCGCAGCCGACCCGCTCCGCCCACTCCTTCGAAATCTTGGTCAGGTAATTCGTGAAGATGAAGCTCGTACCCGAACTGTCGGAGCGGCGGACGACGGTGATCCGGACCTTCGGCAGCCTGAGCTCCGGATTCAGCGCCCGGATCGCCGGATCGTTCCACGCCGTGATTTTGCCGAGGAAGATGTCGGCGAGCGTTTTGCGGTCGAGCCGGAGCGCGTTCGGCTTCACGCCGCGCAGATTGACCACGACCACCACGCCGCCGGTCAGCATCGGGAACTGGCAGAGGCCGGCTTTGTCGAGCTCTTCTCTGGTCAGCGGATTGTCGGTGCCGCCGAAATCGACGGTCCTGTCCCTGACCTGATTGATGCCGGCGCCGGAACCGCTGCTCTGATAGTTGATCTCGATCCTGTTGCCGGTCGATTCGCCGTAATTGTAGGTCCAGACCCGGTAAACCGGGGCCGGAAACGAGGCGCCGGCGCCGCTGATCGAAAGGTCGGCGGCGGAAACGGCGAACGGCAGCGACAGCGACAAAGCCGCAAGCGCGGTACGGAACAGATTCTTCTTCATATGCACTCCATTCGATTGGATTATCCCGGAACAAAACATCGTTGCGGACTTCCGGGTTACATGCAGATAACATAGCCCCGCAATGTTAGCGTTCGGTTAGGATCGGATTAGAAGCTCTTCAGAAAAACGAAACGGACAAAAGGAAATTTCCGCGGAAGCTCCCCGGAAAATCCCCTTGATCTCCCGCCGTCCGGAGTTCTAACCTGCTGGCATTGCTTATTTTTCGAATTCGCACAATAAGTGCGATCCGGCCGCGTTAATTGTGCAAAGGGCCTGCAACGGGCCCCGTAAAACAGCACCCAGCATGGAAGGAAGCGTTATGATGAACAGAAAAATGACATTGCCGCTGGCCGCGTTTGCGGTTTCACTCGGACTGCTCCCCGCTCCCGTTCGCGCCGAGGACGCGCCGCCGCCCCCGCCGCCTCAGGAGCGGCCCGATCGGCCGCAGCGGCCGCCGATGGACGGTCCCCGCGGCGGCCGGATGATGCCCGGTCTCAGCGAAGAGGAGCGCGCCAGGCTCGACGAACTCGCCAAAAAGGTCGAACAGGCGCTCGCCGCCTACCGGGAAAACCCGGGCGACGAGACGAAAGCCGCTTTGAAAGCGCAGATCGGCGAGAGCTTCGAAGTCCGGCAGAAAATCGCGGTCGACCGCGCGGAGAAGGCGCTGGCCCGCGCCAGAAAGCGGCTCGAAAACAAGGATGAAGAGGTCGAAAAACAGCTGCAGCGCATGATCCGGCCGCGCGGAGAACGCCCGCAGAGGCCGCCGCGCGCGGACAACTTCCGCATGGGAGGGGAACCGGCATTCGGAGCTCCGCTGCCCGGCGGCCCCCGGTTCGGCGCCGACCAGAAAGGAGGCGGCAAGGCGCGGGGACCGTTCGGCCGGATTTTTACGGCCGACGAAGGCAAACAGCTTCAGGAACTCAATGCCAGGCTGCTGAAGGCCGCCTCCGTGACGCCCGAGGTGAGGAAGGAGGTCGAATCGGCCGGCAGGATCTATCAGGCCGCCCTGGTGCGTCAGCAGAAGGCGCTCGAAAAGGCGAAAAGCGAAAAGAAGGATACCGCCGCGCTCGAACGCTCGATCGGATTCCTGAACCGGTCGATCGAAAACGCCAGAGACCCTGAGAAATACCTGAAACAGCTCAAGGCGCGTCCGGTTCGCGGTGCCAAAGAGAACCGGAAGGGCGCCGAATAGCCGGCCGGATGCAGGAAAACCGGGGAACGCTCCCCGGTTTTTTATGCCCGCGCCCGGCTCAATGGCCGTGGTCGTGCCCCGTGAAGTAGCTGTCGCCACCCCAGTCGGCGATGAAGTGCCGATTGTTCGGAATCGATTCGTCGCCGATGGTTTCGGCGAACGATGCAAGCGCGGCATGCCCGTCCGTAAACAGGTAGTTGGACCTGCTGCCGTGCCGGGTCTGCGCAACGTTGTGTTCCCACTCGTGCGGATCGCACATCGCATCGTAGCACTGGTGTTCGACGGCGCTCTCCTTCGTATCGCCTCCGCGTTCGGAGAGTACAATGTAGAAGGAGGGACGCCGCAGGGTCGAAATTTTCCGCCCGAAGGTCAGCATGCTGTTCATGACGTAGCTCTGTTTCCCGTTCTCCGCGTCGAACCCCATGTCGGACGGGCATTGCAGATAACTGAGGTCATAACCGGCCGCCGTGAGCGGCTGGAACCACTCGACCTCCGGCGTCAGCTCGTGATGGTGATCGAAAGTGCCGGTATGCACGACCGGATAGGTTCCGCCGAAGGCGTCCGCATAGAGCGCAAAAGCGAGGCCGGTCTGGCGCAGGTTGTTGAGACAGGTCGTGCTGCGGGCGCGTTCCCGCGCCTGATTCAGTGCCGGGAGCAGCATCCCGGCGAGGATTGCGATGATCGCTATGACGACTAAAAGTTCTATCAGGGTAAAATGTTTTTTCATGATGATTTCCTGAATTTCCATACAACGGACACAATCCGGGCGTAAAACGGCCGGACCGGATTTGGGGATCGAAAACTGGAATCAGGAAATCCGCGGCGGGGCGCGCGCCTGGGCGCAAGCGGGAACCGCCGCCGGAACGGCGGACGGAAATGATGCAGCCGGAGCAGCCGGCGGCTCGTGGAAAAGCATTGCCGCATCCGCCGCCGGCTCGGCGGCGCTGAAGATGCCGGTGCAAACCGGGCAGTGCGGCGCCGGATGCAGCTGCGCGTGCCGGTCGTCGCGAAAGTCGTACGCCGCCGTCTCCGCCGTTTTTCCCCGCTGCGCCGCAGCCGTATGGAACAGCGGGTGCAGGACGCCGTTGAACGCGAAAAGCATCGCGCCCAGAAACAGGAGAAAACGGCGGCCGGTCAGTCTCTGCAGCAAGCGGTCTCCTCCTCCCGTCAGCGGCGGCCGCCGAAGAGCCGCAGGAACATGAGGAACAGGTTCACGAAGTCGAGATAAAGCGAAAGCGCGCCGTAGACCGCATACTTCCTGCCGGCTTCCTCCTCAATGCTGCCGTCGGCGACGGCGAACGAAATCCGCTTGATCTTCTGGATGTCCCACGCGGTCAGCACGACGAAAATCGCCACGCCGGCATAGCAGATCAGCCGGTCGACCAGCGTATGATACCAGAAGATATTGACGATCGAAGCGAGGATCAGCCCCCAGAGCGCCATGAACGCGATGCCGCCCGCGCCGGAGAGGTCGCGCCTGGTCAGATAACCGAAAAGCCCGGCCCCGCCGAAAGTCCCGCTCGTGACGAAGAAGGTCGCGGCGATCGAACTCATTTCGTAGGCGACGAAGATCGAGCTCAGCGTCAACCCGTTCAGAAGCGCGAAGCCGATGAAGCAGGCGGCGGCTCCGGCGGACGACAGCTTATTGACCGCCGCCGACATCGCGATGACCACGACAAGCTCCAGGATGATCAGCACCGTAAACACGCCGGGCGTCCCGAGCACGAGCTTGTAAAGCGGCTCAATGTTGTACACGGCCCACGCCATTGCGCCGGTGAGGGCGAGCCCGCCGGTCATCCAGCCGAACACCCGGTTCACGAAGCCGGCCTGCAGCGCGGACGAAGAGGCATTCGCCGCTCCGATGGAATCATAAGAATAGTTTTCAGACATGGCAATTCTCCTTCAATTACTTGCGATATTTCTACTATACATCAAAATCCTGTTTTTCCAAATCGGAACCGTATCGCCGCCGGGAAGAGAACCGATTTTTTTCAATTTTTTTCAGAATCGTTTCTTGCCGATCGTGTATGAATACGCCATACTATATTGTAGTAATATGTAATTGCAGCGCGTATTCAATACGATCGCACGGGGTCGAAATCATGAGCAACTGGAAAGACGATATAGCCGTCGAACTGAAAAAGGAGGCGGCGGCCCTGCCTCCGAATTCGCGTTTTCATCCGATCCGCAAACTGATGACGCGGTTCAACACGAGCCAGCGGACCATCGAGCAGGTCATGCAGAAGCTGATTGCCGAAAACGTCGTGATCCGCCGTCCGGGCGACGGCTACTTCACGCGGAACCTGTCGCCGCGCCGGCTGCTGCACTATCGGCTGCTGTATCCGAAGTGGCCGAGCGAATCGTTCAAGCGGTTCGAGGCGGAGTGGCGGACCTTTGCGGATCGCAGCGGCGAATTCCTGTTCAGCAGCCGGACGCTGGACCGCAGCGATGAGTTTTTCCGGACTCTTCCGGTCGACGACTGCGACGCGGTGCTGATCATGCCGCCGTCCGGACCGATCAGCCGGGACGGGCTGCGCTATATCAGTTCTCTGCCGATTCCGGCCGTGATCATCGATCATGAGGTTGCGGACATCGGGCTGTCGATGGTATCCGGCAATGCCGCCGCCGGCGGCGCGATCGCGGCGGCCCATCTGATCAACCACGGCCACCGCAAACTGGCCATGCTGGTGACGGAGCCGCACGGCGACGGCCTGGACATGCGCTGCCAGGGCTTCACCGACTTTGCGCGGCTCACCGGAGTTTCGGTGGAGGTCATCGATGTCGGGATCGAAAGCTGGAGCAATCCGGACCGCCGCGCCTACAACTGCCTCGGCGCGTATCTGGATCGCAACGGGCTTGATTTCACCGGGCTGTTCATCATCAGCGCCCATACCGCGCTTGAAGTTTACAAGGTATTCGGCGACCGCGGCATCTCCATTCCCGACGACGTCAGCATCGTTGCCCATGACGAATTGCCGTCCAACAAATTCATGAGTCCGCCGCTCGACAGCATTGAGATGAATCATTCCGGCGTGATCGAGAAGGTGCATGATGAACTCCGCAAGATATTGAACCGGGAAAAGCCCTTTTTCCATATCCGCCTGACGCCGTCCTTGATCGAACGCCAGTCGGTGCGGCAAATTGCGGCCAAGGCGGAAACATACTGAAAAATAGAGTCGTTTACTGTCCGGTTTCCCTCAAATCAGCCGGACAAACCCTGGAGTGAAGCATGAAGCAGAGAAATTTCGCCCGAACAGGATTCGCCGTTGGAGCACCTCCGCACAACCGAGGTTGCGCATAATACCGGGTATGTGATGTTTCCATGTACGGTCTGTCATGATGTAACTCCTTTTGGTTGAATGAATTTATTCGGCCTCTGGCGGCAGAATTGTTCCGTTTTTGTTTCCTGGTCTCGTCCGTCTTCATGGTCGTGGGATTCGCGGGGGAAATACATTTCCCCCGCACCCCCATTTCTTACTCTGTGCCGGGCTTTCATTTCCCGTGGGTTGCGCCCTTCCCGCCCGCGGCGGAGGACTTTGTCCTCCTTACTTGTCCGCCTGCGGCGGCCAACTCTTCACCGCCCGCTTCGCGGGCTGCGGCAGAGGGCCTTCGCTCCGCTGCGTTCACCTTCGTCGCGCTTGCTCCTCGCTGCCCGCTTCGGCTGCCGCCGAACCGTGCAGTTCGTTCACATCCGCTGCGCGGCGCATACCGCGCTTTTTTCGCCGGGCGGCAATGCTGCTTTGTTTCACATACCCGGTATTATGCGCTGTAAATTCACCTTGATCGAACTTCTCGTCGTGATTGCGATCATCGCGATTCTGGCTTCGATGCTGCTTCCGGCTCTGCAGAAAGCGCGCAGTTCGGCTTATAAGACCAAATGCGTCGGCAACGCCAAGCAGATCGGGCTGGCAACTCAAATGTATGTGGACGACAACAGCGGCACGCTGTATTACAACAACGGCACCTATCCGCTCTGGCATCAGCTGGCGCGCCCCTACACCATCAACAGCAAAACCAAGAAGGATTTCTGGTGGTGCCCGGAAGACAGGGTCAACCTGAACAATCCGGATATAACCGAACGGTTCGACAGCTGCCGGGTCTCCTACGGTTTCAATCGGGATTATCTGCGCGGCTATAAGCCGGCCCGTTCGAAGCTGCTTTCGACGACGGTGTTGTTCGCCGAAGCCGCGACCGAGGTGAACACCAATCCGTCCGGCTACTACTATGCCCATGCGATGGCCAATACAGCCAACCCGCAGGCATATCCGTTCCACGGCCGCAACTGCACGGTCGTCTGGCTCGACGGCCATGTGTCGTTCGCCTATTCGAGCACCGGAACGCCCGGCATCGGCTCGGTCTGCCGCGGACTTTACAACAACGACCAGCTCGGCGTCGACTGGGGCGAGGCGCAGTACAAGCCGTACAACAAATGGAATCCGCAGCGTCCCGACAGTTTCACCAGACCGTAAAACAACCAGGATAGAGTTTCACCAAACAACAGGAATCACCCATGAAGCACTTTCTCAGAATATGTACCGCGTGTGCCGCGGTTGCCGCCGCAAGTACACTTCCGGCTGTTGAAGTCATCCTCGACGGCTGCCGCTCGACCGCCGGCTGGAACTCGTTCAACGGCTCCGAATTCAAAGGGGCGAAGGTTTCGCTCTCGGGCGGAGCGGACGGCCTGAAGCTCGGTTACGACTTCGCGGGCGGCGGCCAGTACGTCGGCTGCCACCCGAAGAAGCTGGCGGTCCCGCAGGCGGATTCGCTGTCGGTCACGGTCAACGCCTCCAGTCCGGTCGGATTCAATTACCGGCTGATCGACTCCACCGGCCGCACCTTTCAGGGCAAAGGATTCACGCTCCGCCAAGGCGTCGATGAAAAGCTGACGTTGAGCACGACAGGCCCGTGGTCGACCGCGTGGGGCGGCAGCGGCACCCACAACCGCCCGGAGTTCCCGCTCAAATCGGTCTGGCTCATGGCGACGAAGGGGAAGGATCAGCCGCCGGCCGGAACCGTGACGATCAAGTCAGTTACGGCGGAAGTGCCGGAATTGCCGGAGAACGCCGTATCGGGAACCGGCTTCGAGCGGAACCTGGCCGGCTGGACGCTGAAAGGCGAATGGATGCCGCAGCTTGAAGGCGCGATGCTGAAAATCACTCCGGTTTCGGCCGGCGACCGCCCGGCGCAGCTCGAGATCGTCTTTCCGCAGCCGGGACGCGACCTGGTGCGGCGCTATCGGCTGACCCCCGGAAACACGAATCCGGTCTACTACAAAGTGCCGTTCCCGGCGGAGGTGAATCCGCGCAACCGTTACCGGATCACGCTGAAGGTGGCGGACGACAACGGCGCCAGGGCGGAATTCGTGACGACACTCAGCGGCAAGCTGGCCGGAACGGTCAATCTCGGCGATCCGAGGTCGAGCCGTGAAATCGAAAAGTCGAAGTTCGGCACCTGCGTCCACTTCAGCTACGCGCCGAAGCCGGAGGGCGCTTTCAAGGGATGGTATCCGAAAGAACTGCTGCTCGATGAGATCTCAAATTGCGGTTTCAAATTCATCCGCGAAGGACTCGCCATGGACAAGCTGCCGGACGGTTCGTGGAAAATCCGCGACGTCGATCTGGAAACGCTGAAAAAAGCGAAGGAGCGCGGCATCGAACAGATCGTCGTCATCGGCATGAGCGCGAAGGAGACGATTCCGGAGTTCCTGAACAAAGTCCGGGCAATGGTGGAGCAGAGCCGCGATTACGTGAATATCTATGAGCTCGGCAATGAGCCGAACAACTTCGGCCAGTGGCGGCAGACCTTCAGGCACAAGGGAAAAGACGGCAGCTGGAACGGCTACGAATCCGACGGCACGGTTTCGGAATGGGTCAGAAAACATGTCGAATATACGAACGCCGGAGCCGACCTGATTAAAAAGATCGCACCGGACAAAACGGTCATCGGGCTCGGTTCCTGCGCGCCGACCAACTTCCACGCCTTGAATGCCGGTGTATCGAAGAACCTCGACGGAGTCGTCGAGCATCCGTACACGTTCTCGCTGCCGCCGGAAAAGGTCCCGTTCGGAAAGCGGCTGGCCAAGCGCGACGGCATCGCAATCGGCGATGACGAACATACCTTCAGAGGGCTGGTCGAGTCCTATCACGAACATTTCCGCAAGACCGGAAAACCGCGTTCGCTCTGGGTGACGGAATTCGGCTTCACGACGTTCGAGCTGAGCGATGCGAAAGCGAAGGGGCTCTATGTCGGCTTCAGCGAGCAGGCGCAGGCGCTCTATCTGCTGCGGCGCTTCGTCGAAAGCCTCTCGCTGCCGGTGGCGGTCAGCTGCCAGTACGACTTCATCGACGACTACGATTCGAATCCGGCGACGGACGAGGCGAATTTCGGGATTCTGCGGGCGGATTACAGCCGCAAGCCGGCATTTTACGTGCTGCAGCGGATGAATTCGCTGCTGGCCGGAGCGGAGCCGGACCCGTCGCTTCAGCTGAAGGTGACGAAGGAGGCCCTGCATCGCAGCATGGTCCGCGGCGAGCTGGTCAAAGACTGGGACGCGGCGAAAATCGATGCGGCGAACGGAGTGCGGCTTGCCGCGTTCCGGCAGCCGGACCGCCCGAATGAGCGCATGGCGGCAGTCTGGTCGATGCAGCCGTACAGCGGGGAGTTCAATACACGCCCGGTGAGCTTCGAAGTCGGAGGCCTGCAGGATTTCACGGCCATGCCGGTGGCGATCGACATGATGACGGGCGAGAGCTTCGACCTGCCGGTGAAGTTTGAAAACGGCAAAGCGACCGTGACGGAGCTGCCCCTCGGACAGACGGTCCTGCTGATCAAGTTCTTCAGAAAGTGAAGCTCCTCAGCCCGGGAAGTCGAAGCATCCGGATTTTCAAGAACGTGAAGCCTTCGAGCAAAGCGTAAACGGGAGCGGCCCCGCGACTGAAATCCGAAACTTGCCCGGGGTGTCGGAGGATTCCCGATACTGACCGCGAAATGCGCCGCGGGATTCGGAGGCGGATGAAATGCCTCTCCGAGTCCCGCGGCGCATTATATCAGCATCACTCCCGCACGCTCCGCACGTTTTAACGGGCGGCCGGGCTCCTACTCGAAAACCGGCACGCCGCCGCGCCAGCGGATCTCCCGGCGCGACAGATACCAGCTTCTGCCGTGATCGCTGTTGCCCTGATAGAACAGATGCTGGACGCCGTCCGGCGCGGTGAAGACAAACGGATGACCCGACTCGGAACTGTTCCAGCTGCCGGGCTCCCCGCAGGGAAGAACCGGGGAATCCGAGACGCGCTTCCAATGGACGGCATCCTCGCTCACGGCGCAGCCGATCTGCTGCGGACAATTGTTATATGCTCCGCCGTAGAAGAGATAGAGCCTTCCTTCATGCTCGCAGAGCGCCGGGGCTTCGATGCACTTCTGCTCCCACGGCAGCTCCGGCTGGAGAATGGAATCGGAACACTCCTGCCGCCACTCGTCGCGGCGGAATGCGCCGTCGAGCGGCGCGGAGGCGACCGCCAGCTTCTGAATTTCCATCTTCGGGTCGCGGGTCGCCACATAGAGCCAGAGCCGCCCCCTGAACGGAATCACATCCGCATCGATGGCGCGGCCGCAGGTCCAGTCGCCGGCCGGATGAAAGACCGGATTCGTCTCATTCGGCGTAAAACGGATTCCGTCCCGGCTCACGGCGTGGCAGATCGCATCGTTCGCGCCGTTGCCGTAGGTCTGGTAAAACAGATGAACCGTGCCGTCGAGAACGATCGCGCCGGGGGCGCAGAATCCGTTCTCCTCCAGCGCGGTCAGGCGCGGCAGGTCGCAGATTTTGGTCCAGTTGTCGAGATCGCGGCTCTCGGCCACGCCGACGACCCAGCCGTCATGCGGGCGGCCGTCTCCCCACGGCGGAACCGAGTAATACATCAGGTAACGGCCGCCGAAAAAAACGACTGCCGGGTCCTTGGCATAATTTTTTCCGCGCGTGGTGTCGGCAAAATACATCATCTGCTTTCCTGCTCCCTGGTTGATTTCACGAAATGTACACCGGCGCCGATTGATTTGCAAGTCCGATTTTGAACTGAATTTGTAACAATGTCACAAAAAATAAGCATCCGTTTTCATCCTCGAAAAATCGCGTTTCACGAAATGATTTCTGCTGATTGAGTCAGAAATCCTATTAATGTTCAAGAAAAATCTGAAATCGCTATTGACAATGTTACAAACTTACATCATAATAAAAGAAACTGGGTGAAGGAAAATACACGATGTCAGATAAATTGCAGACTGCGCGGGAATATATCCTGCGGAAAATAGAAAACGGTGAACTCAGGGGGGGCGACAAACTGCCCGCCGCACGCGAGTACTCGGACGAGATCGGCGTTTCGCTCGCGATTACGCAGATGGCGTTCACCTCGCTGGTGCGGGACGGCATTCTGACCAGCGTTCCGCGACAGGGAACTTACATCCGCGCCGACTGGCCGCAGCGGATTCTGCCTGACAGTTTCCAGACCTTCCGCCCGGTCTGGAAAAATGTGCTGGCCGACCTGCTGCGCGAAGCGGTTCCGTCGGTCCGGGTATGCGATAAATTCCGGGAAGGCGCTTATGAGATCGTACCGACCTGGACGGCCCAGTTCCGGCAGGAGGAGTATCTCGATCTGGCCGGGCTCTTCGACGAGCTCTATCCGGACCGCAGCGACTTTTTCATGGCGCAGTTCCAATCCTTCTACTCCCGCAGCGGCAAGCTGTACGGGATTCCGCTGATCTTTTCGCCGTGGGTGCTCTGCTGCAACACCGCGATGATCCGCGAGGCCGGCGGCGACCTGCCGTATCCGGGCTGGAGCTGGGGGGAGTTCATCACGCTGCTCCGGAAGCTCCGCCGCGTCTATCCGGCGGAACAGGTATTCAGCCTGTTCCAGTCTCCAAGCTTCTGGATGAACTTCCTGTTCCGCGCCGGCGGCGGCATTGTAGTCCGCGAAGGCGGACGTTGGCAGGTGAAGTTCGACGATCCGCAGACTGTCGAAGGGCTCCGCAGGCTCAAGGAACTCAAGGACGTGCTGGATGCGCCCGGCGCATCCAGTACCCGCGAAACGATCCGCGGTCGTTTCTTCGACGGTACGGTGGCGCTGTTCAGCGGCACGCGGGAGGATGTGGATTTTCACTCCGGCATCGACTGGATCTGCGTGCCGCTGCCGATGATCCCGGGCGGAGCCGACCGAATCCGGCAGGCTAGCGACCTGTTCTGCGTGCGTCGGCAGGTCAATGATTTCGGGCAGGTCCGGGAGATGCTCCGGCTGCTGCTCTCGCCGGAAATTCAGGAGCGGCTCGGCCAACTCCGTTACGGAATTCCGATCCGGCGGTCGGCCGCGATCCGGAGCTTCGACGAAAACGATCCGCGCGACGCGGTCTTCTTCTCCGAAATGACCCGGATCGTGCCGGACGGCAGTCTTGCCTGGCCGGAGCTGCACCAACTGGTCAACTGCTGCATCAACCGCATCTGGCGGGCCGGGCTGAACCCGGAGAAGGCGGCCGCCGAACTCGCGGCCGCCATGCGGACCTATATCGAATACCAGTAACCAACCCCTTGCCGAAAGGAAACGCTCCATGAGAAAGCCGTTCACGCTGATCGAACTCCTCGTCGTCATCGCTATCATCGCGATTCTGGCCTCGATGCTGCTGCCCGCACTGAACCAGGCGCGGGAACGGGCAAAGGCGGCGACCTGTCTCTCACAGCTCAAACAGTGCGGAATGGGATTGGAATTCTACTCCAACGACAATCACGGGATCATCATCCAGACACGCAAGGGAGGGGATGGCAACACCGACATTACGTGGAACAACGCTCTGCTCGGCTGGAAACACTTCAACGATCCATCCCTGTCCGGCCGGAAGATCGATTTCAAACAGTGGGGAATTGTACCGTACCTTTCCGGACCGGAAAGCGTCACCTGGTGTCCGACCATGCAAAGCGATCCCGGGCGGAGTCAATTCGCCTACGGACTGGCCGAATTACAGTATTCCGGTAACTGGGATGAGATCAAGGGAGAGGTCGGTAATCTGCCCCTGCGCGTGGATGCATCGAATAAGTACCTCATTCTGAAAAATATGAAGCAGCCTTCCCGTACCGTCCTTGTGGCCGATACCGGATATGAATTCATGTCCTCCAATGCGGGATTCTGCTCCAAGGCATTCAAGCATAAGGAGGAAAGCGGTTTTCAGAAGGGAGTTATGCTGCGACACGGCGCGAAGGCGAATGTTCTTTTCGGAGACGGCCATTCCGGGTCGCTCGACAAGGGCGGTCTCGGAGAAACCACGAATAAAATTACTTATGTGCTGAATAAAGACGGTGTGGTGATACGTTGAATATGAAAGAGGAAAAGCGAATGTTGAAACGGTGGAAATGGGCTGCTTTAGCCGTCGTATTGGCCGGGGCTTTTTCACCGGCTGTCCGAGCAGCGGAGAATCCGGAGCTGAAAGCAAACCAGCTGAACTGGAAGCTCACCCGTTACTGCAAAATTGTGGACCGGGACGGAAAACAATTCCTGCAGGTCGACGTTCCGAAGGATGCAAAGGATGTCAACAGACAAAATTGCGCATTCGCGATCATTGACCTGAAACCGTTTGCCGGAAAAACCCTGCAGGCCTCGGTCCGGGTGCGGGGCCGGAACGTGTCGAAACCGCCTCAGCCGTACAACGGCGTGAAATTTCTGCTTTATTACAAAAGCCCGAAACGGGGAGAACAATGGCCCGGTGCAGTGAACCCGCAAGGAACGTTCGACTGGCGGGAGACGAAAATCGTCGAGGACATCCTGCCGGATGCTGCAGAAGGGGTGTTGAGACTCGGGTTGCAGGACAGTTCCGGCCAGGCGGAATTCGATCTTTCCACCTTCCGTTTCGGCGTTCTGGGCGAAGAGACGGAAAAAGTCCCCGTCACGCCGGAAACGGCAAAGGAACTCGACCTTATCGAATCCCGCATGCGCGAACGTCTGCTGACGGTTGCTCCCATATCAAAGGAGGAGGCGCTCGAGCTCGTCGCAGCCCAGCGGACGGACGGAACCTTCTCCGGAATCGATTACGACGACGACAACCGCTCGGTCTGGCTTGTGGCACGCCACCTCGGGAATGCCCTGCGGCTCGCCCGCGTCTGGGCAGCGCCGGATCATCCGCTCCATCACGACGAAGCGATCGGCCGCGCCGTGCAGAAGGCGGTCAACTGGTGGAGCGGGCAGCGGCCGATGAGTTCGAACTGGTGGTGGAACGACATGTCCGTCCCGCAGACCATGGGCGATATCCTGCTGCTGACGCCGGAGCTGTTCCCGGAAGGCCCGGTCCGCACCGCCGCGCTGCGGGTCTGCCGCCAGGCGAAGTTCATGCCGCGTTACACCGGCAACAACCGCGTATTCATCGCCGCGAACATCTTCCGCCGCGCGCTGCTCGAACGGAATGTCGCGCCGCTGACCGAAGCCGCCGCCGCGCTGTCGGAGGAGATCCGCATGGCGCCGGTCGACGACAAAACCTCCTGGGCGTTCGGCGGCATCCGCGCCGACGGCTGCTACCACCAGCACGGGCCGCAGATTCAGTTCGGCAACTACGGCGGCGAATTCTTCTCGAACATCGGCTACTGGTCGAACATCTGGAAGGGGACGCGCTGGGAGCTTTCGCCGGAGCAGTGGGAGATCATGCGCCACCTCGCCTTCAACGGCTTTCAGTGGGTGCTCTGGAACGGCGACATGGACCTGCTCGCCTGCGGCCGCCAGCTCGGCCGCCGCGCCGGAAAAAACAAGGGGCTCCGCACCGTCGCCACCTTCGACCGGCTGCGCAATGCCGACCCCGGCCCGCATGAACGGTACGATGCGGCGCTCGAACGCAACCGCGGCGGAAAAAACACGCTGGTCGGCAACCGCCACTTCTGGAATTCCGACTATATGGTCCACCGCCGGCCGGAGTGGTATGCGGCGGTACGCATGAACTCGGTCCGCGTCCGCCCGATCGAAGACGACACGAACTGGGACAATGCGCTCGGGCGCTACTTCTCCGACGGCGTCTGCCTCGTCATGCGTTCCGGCAGGGAGTACGAGGACATCACGGCCTGCTGGGACTGGACCCGCCTGCCCGGAACCACATTGCCGAAAACCCCGATTTACACACCGGAGGAGAGCGCCCGGCGCGGCGTTCGTTCCGGCGGCAAGCCGCCGCGCTGGACCCACAGCGTCAAGTTCCGCCGGCTCGGTGAAACCGATTTCGTCGGCGGCGCAACCGACGGTACGCACGGCGTCGCCGTATTCACCATGAACCTCGACGGCGTCAAGGCGCGGAAAGGCTATTTCTTTGATACGAATGCTGTTTATGAACTCGGCAGCGGCATCACGGCATCGAGTCCGCACCCGGTCGCAAGTACCGTCAACTCCTGTTTGCGCAACGGCGAAATCAGGCAGGGCGACAACTGGTTCTGGCACGACGGCATCGGTTACCGCGGCGTAGGCATGAAGCTCGAAACCGGCAAACGCGAAGGCGACTGGCGCTATCTGGAGGGCGGCCTCGCCGAACCCGTCCCGGTTGTGCAGGATCTGTTCACCCTGACCGTCGACCACGGACTCAGGCCGCAGAACGCATCGTACACCTTCGCCATCCTGCCCGGAGCAACGCCGGAAGAGACGGCCGGCTGGAAGAACGGCAGAATCCTCGCCTGCACCGTCGAGCTTCAGGCCGTCGAATTCGCCGACGGCACGACGGGCGCGATCTTCTACGCCCCCGGAACGCTCGGTGATTTCACGACCGACTCCCCCGGCGTATTTCTGATCGGCGGAGAGCAGGTGTATGCGGCCGATCCGACTGCGAAGCTCAAATCGATGACGCTCCGCCGGAACGGCGTGTCGAAAACGGTGGAACTGCCGTCCGGCGAACAGGCAGGCTCCACCGTGGAGGTCCGCTTCCGGTAGCGGCCCGAATTCATTGCGGAGCAGGGTTCCTGGTCAACGGAGGCCTTTGGCGAAGTGCGGACCAGCGTCCCCCGCGTTGCGGGGGTTCCGCCGGCTCGGCGGCGGAATCCATAACGTTCCAGGACGGGCAGCTCTTTCCCGCTTGAATAATTTTCGCAAAATTTTCCGAATCGCTCTTGACAAAATCAAACCAGTTTGCCATAATATAATCAAACCGGTTTGACAAACAACAGCGAAACAGGAAAACAATGAGCAATCACGTGACGATCGCAGACGTTGCGAACCATCTGGGAGTCTCGAAAAGCACGGTCTCCCACGCTCTGAGCGGCAAACGCCGGATCAGCACCGAAGTCCGGCGGCAGGTGATGGAGGCGGTCGAAGAACTCGGCTACCGCCCGAACTTCGCCGCGCGGGTGATGAATACACGCCGGACCGGCCTGGTCGGGGTACTGGTCGAAAATTTGAATAATCCGCACACGACAGCGCTGCTTGAAGAATTGGGCCGCGAATTTTCCCGCCACTCAATTCAAATGGTACTCGGAACCGCCGACCGCCTCGAAAATGGGCGCACGCTGCTCGGAAAATTTTCCAACGGCATGGTAGACGGTATCTTGAATACCCTGCCTGAGCTTGATGAAAACGAGGCGCAGAAACTGGCCGGCGGTGTTCCGCTGATCACCTATCGGCGTCACCGGGATGCTCCGTTGATTATCGATTTCGCGGCCGGCACCCGGACCGCGCTGAGCTATCTGAACGAACTTGGTCATCGCAATATCGCGATTATTCCCTCCGACAGCCGGGCGCGGCATGGACAAGCCGATCCGTGTTTTGCCGCTTACCGGGAACAGCTCGATCTGTCGGATATTCCGGTTCGGGTTTTTCAGGCCCCGGAAGGCACCATTCAAGCCGGCTACGCAATCGCAGATGCCTTGTTCAATAGCGATGCGACTGCGGTTTTAGCTGGAAACGACGCTGTCGCCGCCGGCTTGATCCAATGGGCGATCAGCCGGGGAATCCGGCTGCCGGAACGGATGTCGATTATCGGCCATGACGACTCCCCGCTCGCAGCAATGACCTTCCCGCCGCTGACTTCGCTTCGTCTGCCGATCGGCCCGATCGCGGCTCATACGGTTCAAGTGCTCATGCACGCGATTGACCCGGCAGAGGCAATGCCGGAGGCTCTGGTACTTATTCCTGAACTCATCATCCGAAATTCGACTTCACCCGTCTCTTCTGCAACAAATTAAGGAGATTAGCATGAAACGAAACCATTTCACCCTGATCGAGCTTCTGGTAGTTATTGCGATCATCGCGATTCTCGCCTCGATGCTGCTGCCGGCCCTGCAGAAAGCGCGGGAACGCGGCAAGGAGGCGCGCTGCATCAACAACCTGAAACAGTTCGGAACGGGTTTCGCAATGTTCGCGAACGATCATAAAGACTGCATCCCGAACGCTCCCGCGATCCACGGCCGCTATGCTCCCGGCTCGGAGTGGCAGGGACAATATGGCTGGGCGATTCAACATCTCTTCATTGCCGGAACCAGTGCGGAATGGTGCATGCAGGGAGCCACTCGCCTCTGGTTCCGGAAGTATTTACCGAATGCGGAGCTTTTCTTCTGCCCGAGTGATACGGAGCGGACGCGGCAGAATGAATGGGATAAAGTCGTAAAAGGCGGTCCGCCGCCGGAATCGTTCAATGCCCCCACCACCGGCTTTTACGGCAGCTACTACCAGCACGGCATCAAGAACGTCTGGTTTCTCGGCGGCGACCTGACTCAGATGGAGAGCGAATCGAAGCTGACCCGCTTTTTCGGAAGCGACCCGAAAACAAAGGATTATGTTATGATGTCATGTGCGAAGCATATCGGAACCTCGCAGTGGGTCGCCGGTGCGGCCTATAAGTTTCACCTGCTCCGGCCGGCCGGACATGTTGCCGTCGAACGCCGCGACCGTTCTTACCTTGGAATCTGACGCCATGATCAAAAAAATCTTCACAGCAGTATTCTTCGCCGGAAGTGTTGCCCTTGCTGCCGAAAATCCGGTCGTCGCCCAGAAAGCCGATTATCCGTGCCGGGAAAGCCGGAACTTTGAATTCCGGGGGAATCCGGACGATTGGTGCAGCCGGGGCGCGCTGCCGCTCTTCCTGAATGGTTCCGAAAACCGGGTGATCCCGGATTGGCGCGGACCGGATGACGTCGAGGCAACCGTCTATCTGCTGTATGACAGCGCAAACCTCTATCTCGCCGGGCTGGTCCGCGACGCGAGTTTCGTGAAGCAGGAAAGCAGCGGCCAGCTTTACCGCGGCAGCGGGTTTCAGGCTGCATTTGATCCGCTGGACGATACACTGCTGCCCGGTTACGACGGCAACGATGTTGAAATCGGTTTCGGAAAGCTTGCCGACGGCCGGGATGTCGCACACTGCTGGGTCGCCGGAATGACCGGCAGCTCCGGCGAAGCCGGCGATGTGAAAGTCAAGGTCACGGAACTCGGGAAAGGGATTCAGTTCTATGAAGCCGCGATTCCCTGGAGCCGGCTTGTGCCGTTCGATCCGGCGAAACAAGACCATTTCGGTTTCAACATTCTCTACAATGCGAACGACGGCAGGGAACGGCGCGGCTGGCTGCACTGGACGCCCGGAATCGGCGAAGAGAAGCTCGCTTTCATGTTCCGCAATGTCCGGCTGGTGCCGGCCGGAACCGGTAAATCGGAGCCGACGATTTCGACGGACCGCAGCCAGTATTCAAGCGGCGATCCGGTTATAATCAGCGTCTGTCTGCCGACCGATACGAAGACTTCCCTTTCGGCACAACTCGATATTCTCGACGGCGAAAAAGTCATTCACACCGAAAAGAAAAACGTTCAGGCGGAGCCGGGCGGAACAGAACTGCGCTTCCGTTACGAGACCGGACGGCTGCGCGGCCACGGGCTCGATGCCCGGGTCACCGCTGCATGGAAAGGGGAAACAGTCGAACTTTCTGCAGAAATCCTGAATCTCTCCGCAGAAATCCTCAAAAAACGTTCAGCCGAGCTGAAAGCCAAAAATACGGAATTCCGTGCCAGACTTGCCGCAGCGGCTTCCCGCGGCATACCGATCGATTATCCTCTCGTCGCAGCAGCTGTCTGCGATATCACGTTGAAACACCGGGACACGGATCTTGCAGATCCGGCAAGGCTCCGGAAATTCGCTCTGCCTGCAAAGATCAACCGGCAATTCCGTTACCTCGACCGAAGTCTTGATCTTGCCGAGGCGGAACTCAAAGCTCTCGAGAAAGATCAGAAACTGCACCGTCCGGTGCCGAAGGTATCCGTGGATAATCTTCGTGTACGAGACGGCGCATTCTACTCCGGTGACGACCCTGTCATCCTCATCGGGCCGCATGGCTGGTGGGAGGTCTATCCGGATATTGACCTCATCGCCGATGCAGGATTCAATCTCATCGGCGGAACGCTGATCGTACAGGATGCAGCTCCGGCACCGGGTAAAAAGCGTACCGATTTCGGAAACACCATCCTGCGCCACATCAAAAATATGCACAGGCGAAATCTCGCATACGACTTTCTCATCTCGCCGCATCCGATTCCGGAAGCATGGAAAAAGGCATTCCCGGAAATGGCGCGATATCGAGCCAGCGGCTGGGTCGGCAGTTCGTTCTATGTTCCGGCCACCCGACAGATGATCGAGGAAATGTGGGCTGTATTGCTGCCGATCGTTCGAAACGAACCGAATCTCGTTTCTCTGAATCTCGTGAATGAATGGTCGTTTTCCGACGGATTCCGCGGTGATGTGCATCCGAAAATGCGCGAAAGGTTTCTTGCCGCAATGCAGGAAAAATACGCTTCGGTTGAACAACTGAACCGAAAATGGAAAAGTGCGTACAAGAGTTTCGATGAAATCGATCCGGCCGTACTGAAACGCGGAACGACCGGCGGTTTTTATGACTGGGAATGCTTTCGCTATGCCGAAGGGCTTGAAAATGTCGATTTTCTGCGGGCTACGGCTGAAAAATACGCTCCCGGCAAGCTTCGCCAGATCAAAACCATCGCCGTGACAGACCTGAATCCGGAACAATATACGCCGGTGGGCGTCGAACGTGAGGAGCGTGGTGAACTCATGGATATTGTCGGCTCGGATTGTGCCGCAACGATTCATCTCGACTACTACCGATCGATGGTTCCCGGCAAACCCGCCGCCGATACTGAATTCCACGTCTCGAGCGGAATCAAGCCGGAGGAGATTGTGACCGACTGCTGGAGCGCCGTTCTGCATGGAGAAGGAATGCGCGAGTACTTTGCCTGGGCGAACTCCTATTCGGCGGAAATGCAGGTTGCCGGTGCGATGCTGCATATTCCGGAAGCACTCGAAGCGCTTGGCCGGTCGGTGCTGGACATCCGGCGGCTCACACCCGAAATCGTCCGGTTCCAGCAGCAGATTCCGGAGGCGGAAGTCGGCATTCTGTATTCCCCCGCCTCCCTCTACTGCGACAAAGGATATCCGTCGTCGCTGCGGCAATATCACACCATGCTCTCAAACCTCGATACCCCAATCCGGTTCATCAGCGAACGTCAGCTCGAAGGAGACAAGTTCGGCAAAATAAAACTGATCGTCATTCCGAAAGCGGCCTTTATTCCGGCCGGCACCGTGGATGCTCTGAGGCGGTTCACGAAACAAGGCGGTAAAATCGCAGCCGCGGAGGGTGCGCTGCAAAACGACCCCTACGGAGATCCGCTTCCTCCGCTGGAAACGATGTGGAAACTTGACGATAAAACACTAAATCCGGTCGCGCTCGACCGGTTGCTGACGGAATCCGGCATCTCCCGTCCGGTGCGGCTGAAAGGAGTTCAGCCGGGGCAGGTCGAATTGCGCAGCATACGTACCGCACCGGACGAGTATCTTTTTTATGCGGTCAATTACGGACCGGCCGCAAAAGTGCAGCCTGAACTCGAAGGGAAACTGCTCAATTCGGCAATGGAGTTGATTGCCGGATCTGAAATCCGTTTCCCGTTTGAACTCAATTCCCGTCAACCCGTGATGTTCAGAGTGAAAAAATGAAATCGGCAATCATTATTTTATGCCTTTTGTCGGCAGCTGTCCTCCATGCGGCTCCCCCCGGATATGTCTGGCATGGGAAAGGGGATCAATCAACCCGGGACAAAGACGGCATCTATGTCTGGTTCGTACCGGGACTGAGTCCATTGCCGGGAGACTATAAGGTCGTCGGGCGGCTGCGCTCCGGCCACTCCGGCACGTTTACACTGCGGGCGGTCGACAACTTCACCGGTGCGGAGAGGTTTTCCGGTGCAGTCAAGACTTCTGCCGCATATGCGGATTACGAATTCGGAACCCTTCATTATGACGGCAGCTGGCCGATCCGCCTTGTCGACTGGAATGCACCGGGCTACTACATAGAATCGGTCGGGCTCATCCCGGTCAATGTTCCTTCCGTTCCCGAAGTGCGGGGCAGCTCCGCCGACTCTTCCGACGGCTGGATTCCGATGTACCACACAAAACTCGCTGCCGATCCCAACATGAAGAAAGAAGGCAGAGGTTCGCTCCTCGTCACTGTCGAACCGAAAAGCAACGTTCCGTGGTACGACGTCGGCGCGATGCGACGGCTGAATGCCGCAAAGGCAACCATGATTTCCTTCTGGATTCGCTTCGACGATACGCCGAAACCGGTCTGGATTCAGTTGATCGGCGGAAAAGAATCCGCCGTCATGCGTTTCCGACCGGAGGAATTCGGCATCGTTCGAGGCGAGTGGAAACTCGTGGAATTGCCGGTATCGTCGTTCCACTTCAAGCCGGAACGCGATGTTGCAACGGATATCCGCGGAGTCGCAATCTGCCCGGAAACCGGAAAAGAGAAATGCGTATTCCGGATTGATGATCTGCTGCTGGAATGATCATATCACCGGCGTTTCCCGCCACAGGAAGAAGCCGATGCAGATCCTGCTGCTCCGTGCCGAACAGCCGGTTCCGCGGGGGGCGGCGGCGCATTTCTACGGAAAGGACAGGAATTCTTTCCGGGCCGCATCGTCATAGTGTTCGATGGCGTATCTCAAAGCGGTGCGCGGCATGGCGGATTTATGCCGGTTCAGGAACTCCGTCAGCGCCGCGCGGTCGCGCTTGCCGACTTCACGGAGCATCCAGCCGGTCGCTTTATGCATCAGATCGTGCCGGTGCGGCAGGAAAAGCTCCGCAAGCTTCAGCGTATCGGCAAAATCGCCGTGCCGGATGAAAGTCAGGGTCGAAACCATCGCAATGCGCTGTTCCCAGAGGAGAGAGCCGGCCGCCAGCCTGTAAAGCCGGGCACGGCTCCGGTTCAGCAGATGCTCCCCGACGATGCCGGGCGCGGAAAGGTCCGTCAGGTCCCAGTTGTTGATCCGCTCCGTATGCGCGAGATATCCGCGATATACAGCCTCCCGGACCGATTCGTCACCTCCGGAATAACAACGGACCAGCAGCAGCAGCCCGCAAAGGCGGATCTCATGCCACGGACTTTGCAGCAGCTTGAACGCCTCCTCCGGCATGGCATCACGGCAGCTCCTGACCACACCGCGCACCGCCGGATTCGGAAGCCCGAGAAAACGGTCGCCCTCTCCGTATTGACCGGGACCGCATTTGAAAAAGCGCGCCATGCCGGCCGCCTTCTCCGGATTCGCGGCGGCAGACATCCGAATGGTGATTTCACCGGCCGTCACGCACCCGCCTCCCGATCCGGAATAGCCGGCTTTCCGATCCGATCGCGCCGCCGGAGCATCTGCTCAGGACTCCCCGCCGGAGTTCATCCGGCCGAACCACCAGAACGCATCCTCCGGAGCGGCGTGGAAACCGAGCGTGAACAGCCGGTGCCAGCGTGCGGCGTCTTCGGCGCTCATCAGTTCCAGCGCCACGGCCATCTCCCGCGCAAATTCCATCGCGGCGGTTCCGTTGGCGGTGACGAGACGGCCGCTCCGGACAACATTTTCGTTCCGGTAAAACAAACTTCCGGAATAGCCGTTCCCTGCATAGTCCTGCAGATCCGGGAGCAGATTACCGGTATGGGGCATATCGTTCAGCAGACCGATCCGCCCGAGAAAAACCGTCGCGTCGCAGATCGCCCCGATCACAATGCCGCGCGCCGCCGCATCACGGACCGGAGCCTCCGCCGCGCCGGCCGCCTCCGTGCGCCATGACAGGCCGCCGATCAGGACCACGCCGGCGCAATCCGGCGGCAGCTGCGCCGGAACCGCGCCCTCCGGAACGGTGGTGAACCCGCCCAGAGAACGAACCGGCGAACCGGCCGGAGAAACGGTCTGCACCCGCCATCCCGGCTGCCGGTTGATGACCGAGGCCAGCGGAGCCGCCTCCCAGTCCGCATAGCGGTCGAGAAGGATGAACAGAACGGTTTTCATGGTCATGCCCCCTCAGTCCAGCCGGATCGTAACGGTCACCGGCATGCCCTGCCGCAGATTTTCACCGGGTTCATCGATGATGATGCGCAGCCGGTAGACCAGATCGGTCCGCAGCGTCGCGGTTTCGACGCTTTTCGGCGTGAATTCCGCCGCAGGAGAGATGAAACCGATCCGCCCCTCGTACTCCTTCGCCTCGGAGTCGTTGCGCACCGTCACCTTCATGCCGGGACGGATTTTGCCGAGCTCGGGTTCCGAAACGTAGGCGCGCACCCAGACCGGCTTGTCGAGCGTCAGAGTGAAGACGACCGAGCCGGGACCGGTCACCGCGCCGGGTTCCTGCACCCGGGTCTGGATGACTCCGCCGCTCGGAGCCGTAAGCTCCGTATCGTCATAATCCGTCTGCCGGCCGAGCAATTCGGCCTCCGCCGCCAGCCGTTCGGCCCGCGCCGCCTCGATCTCTTCCTTCCGGAAACCGGCCTTCAGAAGCTTCAGCTTCGCCGTCGCATATTCGACCTGCGCCCGCGTCTCGTCGCGCCGCGCCAGCGTCGAATCGAAATCCTTCTTCGCTACGGCGTCCGTCGCCAGCAGTTCCGTGTTGCGTTCATGCTCGGTTACGGCATTGCGCTCAGCCGCCTTGAACATTTCGACAGCGGCGGCAGCCTGCTCGATCTCCTCGGGGCGCGAACCGTTCTCCAGCTTTTCAAGCTCCGCTTTCGCCCGGGCAAGCTGCGCTTCGGCCGCCTTGAGCGCGGCGAGATAGGTCGCCTTGTCGAGTTTTGCAATCACGTCCCCGGGCTTCACCCGATCGCCCTCGTCGACGGCGAGTTCCGCAATCCGCCCGCCGACCCGGAATCCGAGATTGACCTGCCGCACATCGACGTTGCCGTACAGCGTAATCACATCGGGAACCGTTCGCTCCCGATAGGCAGCGACGCCCCATGCCGCGCCGACGACGAGAATCACGGCGACGGCAATATAAAACCATCTGCTTTTCCACCAACCGGTCATGATCTCCTCCTTCCGAACTCCTCCTGCCGGATCTGCGTATACAATACCGCCGCCCGGCGGTTTATTCAAGAAAAAAATCGCTTTCCGGCTTGACAATCCAACCGGGATGTGTCATAATTATAGTGGTAAGGTAAGGTAAACAGGAAGCGTAAACGGCAATATGATCATGCAGGATGACAGGAACGGGTCGATCAAACCCATCTACCAGCAGATTCGAGAAGATCTTCTGCTCGGATTTCAAAAGACGGGAGAGGCCCGGCTGCCGTCGGAACGGGAAATCTGCAAGAAATACGGCGTCTGCCGCCCCACCGTCCACAAGGCGCTGAGTTATCTCGTCGAAACCGGGCTGGTCGTCCGGCGTCCCGGCAAGGGGTCGTTCTTCCTGCCGCCCGAAGCCGGATCCGGGCGGAATGTCGCGGGCGTGAAGCTGGTCATCCGGAAGGACTGGAAGATCTGGTCGGGAGACTGCTATTTCGGCCAGACCATCCAGGGGATTTACGAAACGCTGAACGGCTGCGGGCTGAATCTCTCGATCGAACAGTTCAACGACCGGCTGCTGCTTCAGCTGCTTGAGGATGAAGTGACTTCGAGCATCTGGCTCTCCCCGGAGAAGGCGGAGCAGGAGGCGATCCGGATGCTGGCCGATGCGGGGCGGACCGTCACCGCCATCAACCGGCAGATTCATGCGCCGGGCGTGCGCTTCGTCTCCGGCGATCATCAGGCGGACGGCGAAGAGGCCGGGCGTTTCGCGCTTCTTCACCGGGCGAACCGGGTGATTTTCTTCGTCTCCGAGGCGGAAAGCGGTCTCTTTGCGGCCCGCGAGGCCGGCATCGCCCATATTCTCGGCGACGCGATTCCGTTCCGTCGCGTCACACTCTCCCTCACCGGGCGCACCGAAGCGATCCGCCGCGCCGCAAAAGAGTTCGGCGCCGACGGCAACACCGCCGTGGTCCTGAACAGCGGCTCCCTGCTTGAACCGGCCCTGCGGGTTTTTCCGCCGCGGGAGAACCTGCTCCTGTTTGCCGACAACGCCGAACCGCTGCGCTACGGAATCTCGCTGATCGTGCAGCCGGTGGCCGAAATCGGCAGAATCGCCGGAAAAATCGCCGGCGCCGGGGAAACGGCGCTCTCCGGCACGCTGGTCCGGGGCAAACTGCTGACTGCGGAAGGAGTGCGGGCATGACAAAGAGTCCGATGCGCTGCGGCTGGTGCGAAGGCGATCCCCTTTATGAGCGTTACCACGACGAAGAGTGGGGGCGCCCGGTCGACGACGACCACACGATGTTCGAGTTTCTGACCCTCGAATCGGCCCAGGCGGGCCTGAGCTGGATCACCATCCTGCGCCGCCGGGAGAACTACCGGAAAGCGTTCGCCGGATTCGACCCGGCCAAAGTCGCCGCCTTCACCGAAACGGACGTCGAACGCCTCATGCAGGATGCCGGAATCATCCGCAACCGGGCAAAGATCCGCGCCGCCGTCTCGAATGCGCGGCTGTTCCTCGAACTGCAGCAGGAGTTCGGCAGTTTCTGCGCTTATCTGAAGCGTTTCCTCCCCGACGGCAAGCCCGTCGTCAACCATTGGAAAACGCTGAGCGAGGTCCCCGCTTCGACCCCGCTGTCCGACGCGATCAGCAAAGACATGAAGAAACGAGGCTTCAAATTCTTCGGCACCACGATCTGCTATGCCCATCTGCAGGCGGTCGGCTGCGTGAACGACCACCTCGTCGGCTGCATCTGCCGGGCCGGTCAACAATGAAGCCTCACGGCGCGGCGGCTTCCAGCTTCCTGATCTCTTCAGCGGCCCACTCCACTCCGGCCGCCTCGGCCCGGCGGAAACATTCAAGCGCCTTCGCCGCATCCTTCGCCGTTCCGATCCCTTCGGCATAGCAGACTCCGAGCGAACAGACGGCCTGCGGTTCATTCTGTGCCGCAGCTTTCTCCAGGCACCGGAACCCCTCTTCCGCCTGCTCCGGACGACTCAGCAGCAGATTGCCGAGATTGGTCAGGGCCAGCGGATTACTCCGTCGGGAAGCCTGCCGGAAATACCGCTCAGCCCGCGCCCAATCAGGCTCTACGCCGTCGCCGTCCAGATAAATGATCCCCAACTGATTCAGGGCCATATCGACATTTTTTCCGGCTGCGAGATTCAGCAGCCGCAATCCCTCCTTCCGGTCCTGCGGAACGCCGAATCCGTAATAAAAGCAATTGCCCAGTTCGTACAACGCATCCTGAGAACCCGCTTCCGCCGCCTGACGATAGCACTCGACTGCCTTTACCGGGTCGGCCGGAACGCCCCAGCCCCCGGCATGACATCTGCCCAGCATCAGTATCCCGAACCCGTTTCCGGTTTCCGCCGCCTGCCTGATCAATTCAAAACCTTTTTCCGGATCGGCCGGAACACCGAGACCATGCAGATACGCCGCCCCGAGATCGACCTGAGCAGCCGGAAACAATTGCTTCTCCAGCGCTTTCTCCAGCAATTCGACAGCTCTGGCCGGATCATAAGGCACCTCCAGACCGCGGAGATGTGCCATCGCCATACCGTAAGCGGCCATCGCCGTCTGGTCGATGAGCGGCTGCAGAACGGAAACTGCGCGCTTCGGATTATGGGAATCCCCCGGAGCCAGCAGCAGGGCCGCACCGTAAAAAGAGGCGTATTCCGGATCTTCGGCATCCAACGCGGTCGGCCCCAGCAATTCGACGGCACGCCCGTAGTCGCCGAGAACAAATGCCTTCACTCCCTCCCTCTGTTCGACAAGAATACGGAAACGGATGACCTCATGCGTCAAGAGAGCGATCAGCACGGCTTCTCCGAGCAGAAACACGGTGATTCCGGCCGGGCCGGTCTTCAACTCCATCTTCCGGCATTCCTCCTCCCGTACCGCAATACCGCCTCTCACCTTGAACGGACAAATCTCAAACAACCGGAAGACCCGGAGAGACCGAACCAGAAGCGGAACTGCGGCAAGAAAGCCGCACAACGGAATCAACGCAGCCATTCCGAAAAGGAGGGGACAGGCCGAATGCAGTTTTTTTGCGGCATGAAAGACCGCCAACGCATACAACAGCTGCAACATCCCGCCCGTTCTGAAAAAAAACGGGAGATCGTCATGAATCTCCCGTCCGAAAAGCAGGAAGGCTCCGAGCAGCATACCGCTACCCAGCATGCACCCGGCGGCTACGGCAAGTCGAGGCAGTTCCGAACCGTTCAGGGATATCGTTCTTCCTGGCATTCCTCCCCCTTTCGGTAAAGAAGGCACTGTGACACGAAGCCGCAGTACCTTTCCTGTTCGAATGAATCCGTATCCGGTTATTTGACCGTGTAGACCCACTGGTTCGATTTTTCGCAGAACTTGCGCGATACCGCCGGGCAGTTCACGGCCGCCTTGTCGAGAAGCGCGCCGACTTCGACCGCATCGTCGGGGCAGCCGGCCTTCTCCGCGATTTCAATCGCGGTTCCGGTGATGCCGCCGAGCTCGGCGAGCTTCGCCATGACTTTTTCGCGCAGAGCGAGAACTCCCTTCGCCGCAAGCTTGTAGCTCTGGACGCCGGGCTGGTGGAACGCATTGATGTTGATGAATTCCGCATAGATCGCGACCGCACGCTCGTAGAGCGCGATCAGCATGCCGAGCTCGAGCTCCGACACCTGCGGCACCCGGATCGTGATGATCTGCCGCCCCTTGCCGCGCAGCGCGGCCGACAGCCCTTCGAGGAAGCCGTGCAGGTAGGTCCCCATATCGGTCGAATCGGTGATCGGCAGCTTTTCGGCGTCCTTCAGAACTTCGATGAAAGTCGCGAAGAAGTCGTCGCGGCCGTCATTCAGCTGCTGGATGAACGCGTGCGCGTCGGTGCCGCCCTTGTTGCCGAAGACATTAAGTCCCTGATGCACGACCCGGCCGTCGAGGTCGAGCTCCTTGCCGAGGCTCTCCATGACCAGCTGCTGCATATAGCGCGAGAGCAGGATCAGGCGGTCCGAATACGGCACGATCACCATATTGCGATTGCCTTTGCCCTCACCGGCGATATACCACATCGCGGCGAGCATCATGGCCGGATTCTTCCGCGGGTCGGCGGTGCGGGTCCACTCGTCCATGCGGCAGGCGCCCTCGAGGAATCTGCCGAACTTAACGCCGGTCAGCGCCGCCGGGACATGGCCGACGATGCTGGTTTCGCTCGTGCGTCCGCCGATCGACTCGGCCATCTCGAAAACCGCCAGCCAGTTGCTGCCGCGGGCGTGCCTGTCGAGTTCGCTGCCCTTCATCGTGATCGCGGCGGCATGCTTCGGGAACGAGAGCTTGCGGGCGGCGTAGAGCTCTTCCATCGCGATCATGTTGTTTTTCGTCTCCTGCGTGCCGCCGGACTTGCTGATGACCAGATGCAGCGTCGTCTCGGGGTCCATGACCTCCGAAAGATCCGCGAACTCGGCCGAATCGGTATTGTCGAGGAAGTAGAGCTTCAGATATCCGTTGCGGGCGGCATCGGTCTTTTCGTTCCAGTAAGGACCGTTGATCGCGAACTGCATGAGCTGCGGACCGAGCGCCGAGCCGCCGATGCCGTTTACAACGACCGCCTCGAACTTCCTGCCGGTTTCGCCGGTGATCTTACCGGACCGGACCTGTTCGGCAAACGCTTCGACCGAGGCGAAAAGCTCGCTTTGCGGATACACCTTGCGGTCCGAGAAATGGGTGACCTTGCGTTTCTCGTCCGGATTCTTGATTTCACCGGCTTCGATGCGCCCCATCTCGCGGGCGGCGCGTTCGAATTTCGGCTGAAGGGCATCGAGCTCCGCCGGCGAGAATTTCATGCCGGCGAAGTCGATGGAGAACTGACTCTCCGCGTCGACGAGCGTATATTCGATGTTCCGTTCGATCCAATTGTTCATTTTTTCTGGCCTCATGGGTTAGTGAATGGGTGTTATCCGTGACTCAGATCATCGAGCCGCTGCTTGAGCAGCCGTTTGATGTACTCCTCTCCGTAGAGCGAGCGCATCAGGTCGATGTTGAATTCGTAAAAAAGCTGGGCGTCCGGCCGGGTCACCATCGGCCCTGACGCAAGTTCGATGATGGTCCGCCGCTTGTTCTGATCGTGCTCGTAGGCGGAGAGGTAGCGGATCAGGCTGCGCGGCGAAAGTTCGGTGAATTTCTTCTGGCCGAACTCCTCCGTATAATCCGCAGCGATCTGCGAAATCAGATTGCGGTGATGGTGCCGCACACCGAAGGTCGCAAGAAAATCCTCGACCATCTCGCAGCAGCGGAGCTCATCGAAAACCGGGAAGCTGATCCGCCTGCCGCGCGACAGGATGTTGGCCGGAAACTCGTAGTTGGCCGACAGGACCGGCATGATGTTCTGCGGAAGAGAAAACGCGCCGCCGACGTTGGTCCGGAAGCTGAACCAGTCGGTCTCACGCGGATCGATGTCGTCGAAAAACAGCACGAACCGGTGGTCCGGCCGTGCCGCGAGCGGCGCGATGAGTTCATCCCATCCCCGCTCAAGCGTCACGGGATCGGGCAGAATGATGACCAGCTTCGGCTCCGCATACGCATAGGAGAGCACCATGCTGGTCTTGCCGTAGCCGGGCAGACTGTAAACCAGCAGCGGCAGGTTGCTTTCCCCGAGCGCAAACTTATGAAAATGATCCTTGAACTGGAGACGGACGCTCGGGAAGCCGAAAAATCTGCCGACCGGCTTGACCGAATCGAAGACGACCTCGCGGAACTCCCCTCTGAAATAGCGGAACATGCGCGCCTGCCGGAAACGGTCCGCCGCCAGAATCATGGCGGCGAGCTGCCTGAGCTGGAACTCCTTCCGCCCTTTCAGCACCGGCAGCGCCGCGAGAAAATCGAGAGCGGCCGGAAAAATCCTGCCGCGGGCGGCGGCTGCGCGGGCAACAGCCGCCGAAATGCCGATCCAAAGGTCGCGCGCCGCTTCAAGCAGAAACCGGCAGTTCGGGCTCCGTTCCTCCTTTTCGAGTTCGGCCGGAAGAATCCGGTTTGCGATGAAAACGTCGAAAAGCTGCGCGGAAAGCCGGGATTCCAGCGATCCGTCGCCGAATCTCCGGTACAGGTGATTCGCATAATCGGCCGTGCGTTCTTCTCCGGCGGCGGCCATGAGGGAGGCCAGCAGCGCCGGCAGGGAATCGGCGGCAAATTCCGGATTGCCGTCCCTGCCGGGAACGGCGAACATAAGTTCCAGCGCCCTGCGGGCCCGGTTCAACCGGTTCTGTTCTGTTTCGGCCACAACGGCTCCCGGGTTCCAGATGATCACACGTAGAAATTCAGTCATCATAATATAGTTGCATTCCGGCTTTTGTCAATGGCCGGAGCTTATTTCCGCGAACGGCTTGAAAATCGGGTTTCCGGTGCTATTCTATTAACCGGCAGCCGTTCTTTTTCCATGAAACGATAATACGATACCGGGAGACGCCCATGCCCGCAGAATCACTTTCCGTCAATCATGATATTCCGTCGCCGATCACGATCGAACAGCCGGCGGCTCCCGTTTCCGTGCCTCAGCCGGTTCCGGAACAGCCGCAGCAGAAAAGCATTTACGGCAAAGTGCCGGAAATTCCGGTGCTGGAGGCCGTCGACGGAATCCGTTTCGACTTCAACGACGGAATCCGCATTCTTTTTCCGCAGAACGGGAAAGAGTACCGGGTGATATTTTCCGATCTCGACACCGGCATCATCCTGTACAGCGCCGACACAGTTCCGGGGGCGTTTGTGACCAGTGTGAAGAAATTCTTCATCCGGTTCCGGCTCCAGATCTACCCGAAAGGCGGCGCGGAGCCGCTTTTCACACACGACTACAATGCCGAAAACCGGGAGGTCATGATCCAGCTCCCGGTCGGCACCATCGGGGATTCGATCGGCTGGTTCAGCTATGTCGAACGCTTTCAGCTCAAACACAGATGCCGGCTCATCTGCGTCATGGCGCCGCATATCTCCGCGCTTGTCCGCGGCCAGTACCCGGAAATCACCTTCATCGGCCCGGACGAGACTGTAAATTATCGTCCTTACGCCTGTTATTACATGGGGCTCTTCTTCCGGGGCGACGTCGATCACCAGCCGGTCGATTTCCGTTACATCGGGCTGCACCGGACGGCCGGATACATCCTGAACGTCGATCCGGCGGATCTTCCGCCGCGCTTCAACCTCTCCGCGCCGCGCCGGATCAAGGAACCTTATGTCTGCATTGCGGCGCAGAGTTCGAGCCAGGCGAAATACTGGAACAATCCGCGCGGCTGGATCGAGGTTGTGAAATTCCTGAAGGAGAGCGGCTACCGTGTCCTCTGCATCGACCGGGAGCAGGTTCACGGCACCGGCATCAACTATAACACGATTCCGTATGGAACCGAGGATTTCACGGGCGACCGGCCGCTCCAGGAGCGGGTCGATCTGATCAAGGACGCCGATTTCTTCATCGGACTTTCGAGCGGGCTCTCGTGGATCGCGTGGGGATGCCGTGTTCCGGTCGTCATGATTTCGGGATTCACACACCCGACCAACGAGTTCCAGACGCCGTACCGGGTCATCAACTACCACACCTGCCACAGTTGCTGGAACGATATGCGCGTTGACTTCGACCACTTCGATTTCCTCTGGTGCCCGCGCCACCGGGGGACCGACCGCCATTTCGAGTGTACGCGCCTGATTTCGGCCGAACAGGTCATCAACACGATCAAGAGCATCCCGGCCTACCAGCGCCGACAGGCGTAAGGGGAGCGAAGCGACCGGGTTCAGGGCCTTTCGATCCTGGCGGGGTACCAAGGGGCGCGGAGCCCCTTGGCGGAGTCTGAGGCGGCGCCTCAGGTTGACCCGGCGAAGCCCCAGCGCAAAAATCCGCAACGGAGTTGCGGTGCTTCGCCCGGTGTGAGCGATGCGGCGAACGCCGCGGAGCGACCAAAGGGTCTATTGCGTTGCAATCCCGGCCAACCATGATTGACCGGAGCCGCGAACCCTTGTTAAAATGCGAACCCCTGATGTCATAACGCTCCCCACTTCTACGGCAGGCGCAGTTTCCATGTACTCTGGGCAAGGAATGCAAGCATAAGCAGAGCCAATGCGGCAAGCGCAAGCTGCGGAGCGTATTCACGGTACTCCATGTACCGCGGCTGCTCCACCGTCGTCTTTTCCAACTGGTTGATCTCGTCCATCACCTGCTTCATCCCGTCAGCATCGGCGGCACGGAAGTATTTGCCCGCCGTAATTTCAGCCAGAGAACGCAGAAGCTTCTCGTCAAACTGGTCTTCAACCTGAAAAATCTGCCCGCGATCAATCGCAAACGCATTGCTGCTGCCGATTCCAACAGTGTGAATGATGATGTCGAATTTTTTGGCGAGCTCCGCCGCCTGCTCCGGCGTAAGACTGTTGCGGGCCGTATTGCTGCCGTCCGTGAAAAGCACGAGCACCCGCCGCGGCGCATCAGAGTTCCTGAGCCGGGAAACTCCGGTTCCGATCGGCGACGCTATGCCGGTCATCTCACCGAGAATCCCAGGCTTCAGATTCGCAAGATGCGCCAGCAGCCAGGAGTGATCGAGCGTCGGCGGCGCAAGGTTGTAGGCGACGTCGGCAAAGCCGATCAGCCCGATCCGGTCGTTCGGACGCTCCGCGATGAACTTTGCAATCTCCTCCTTGGCGACTTCCAGACGGTTCTTGAGCTGGCCGCCCTCGATGGCGTTGACCAGATCGCGCCCCGAAGTGATGTTGCGCGGAACATCGTACGAAGCCATACTACCCGAAAGGTCGATGGCAAGCACAATGTCGATCCCCTGCGAACGGATCAGGAACTTCTCGTTACCTGCCCGGGGACGGGCGAGGGCGACAATAAGCACACAGAGCGCAAGCAGCATGCAGCTGAGCGGAAAACCGGGACGGCGCGCGGCACGAACCGTCGCAAACGGTTCGACCGTGGAAACCGTAACCGACGGCTGTTTCTGCCGGAACACGCAGTAGTAAGCGATCAGCGGCACAAGCAGCAGCAGAAGCAGCAGCCAGGGATAAGCGAAATCAATCATTTTCCGCCTCCTTTCCGCCCCTCGTCGACAGGACGGGTCGCCTCAACCAGCGCCGCCGCTTTCTCAAGCGCCGCCGACAGCAGTTCCGGGTCCGGCGCCAGCGCTGCGAACTTGACCCGGTCGGCAGCTTCCAGAAACTCCCGCAGAAACGGGCGCTCCTCTTTCGGCAACGGAGAATCCGGCCCGTTGACATCGGCCAGAAACTCCGGCGTCGTCCGGGTCGAAACCGGAATCCCGTAACGCTCCTCAAGATAGCTTCGGACAAAGTCCGTAAGCCGGATATAGCCCTGCTCCGGCCGGACATCTCCGGACGCAAGTCCGGTTTTCAGTTGCCCGATCGCTTTCTGCGTACGCTCCCAGAGCGGCGGCTCCGGAACGCGACGGTTCAGAATGAGCCGGATCACCAGCGCCAGCACGGCAAGACCGAACACGGCTCCGGCCGCGATCCAGCCCCACGGCGGCGGCTTCTCAATCGCGATGGCGTCAGCAAGCTTCAGTTCCCCGTTCGGGACGGAAGCCGCCAGCTTGGCGGAAAAGCCCGGAATTTTCCGTTCGACCGTTTCCGGCGTTTTACCAGAAAGCTCAAGCAATACGGTCCCGGGCGCGATTTCTCCGGCCCGCAGTGCGCGCAGATCGAAAACCACATTCCAGCCCTGCCGGGTGAATTTCCAGGCTCCGCGCTCGATCCTGACGGCCCCGGCGAGAACGGCTCCATCGCCCGGCCTGACCTCCGCCGCCTGAACCGAACGACTCAGCGGCAGGTCGAAACGAAGCGTACCGAGCACCGGCTCGCCGACTTCGGTTTCCGCCGTCGCCGAGAGCGCCGCCGTTTCAGGAATGAGGACGCTTTCCCCTGCCCGCAGACTCAGCAGCCAGCCGCAGAAGTAAACCGCGGCACCGATGAAAATCAACGCCCCGAAGAGAAGGAAAAACCATTTCGCTAACTGTTTCATGGCTCACCCCCGGCTTTCAAGGCGGCGGCGGCGCCTGGCGAAAAATTCGACCATCGGGCGCAGAACGTCGCGGTTGCTGCCGATTTCGACCATGTCGACCCGGGCGCGGCGGCAGATCTCCTGCCGGGCACGGCGGGCGGAAGCAAACGCTTCGTCGAGCTTTCTCAACGCCCGTTTCCCGCCGCCGAACCGGATTTGCCGGCCGGTTTCGGCATCTTCCACCACAACCGGCAGAAGCGACGGCCACCGCGTGTCGGTCGGGTCCAGCAACCCGACGGCGATAACGTCGTGCTTGCGATTCAGAATTTTCAAACTCGCTTCGTAGCTCTGACTGTCGATCAGGTCGCTCAGCAGAAATACAACGCTGCGCTTTTTGAGCAGCTGCGCGCTCTCGCGCAGCGCAAGGTCGATATTGGTTCCCTTCGAAACCGGTTCGAAAGCAAGCATTTCCCGAATCAGCCGCAGGGTGTGGCTGCGGCCCGATTTCGGCGGAACGTAGAGTTCGATCCGGTCGCTGAACATCAGCAGCCCCACCTTGTCGCCGTTGTGGGCGGCGCTGAAGGCGAGGATCGCAGCGAGCTCGGCCGCGGTGCGCCGTTTGCTGCGCTCCGAAGAACCGAACACGCCGGAGGCGGAGACGTCGACCAGCAGCAGAACCGAAAGCTCGCGCTCTTCAACGAATTTTTTGACGTAGGGCGTACCCATGCGGGCCGAGACGTTCCAGTCGATATCCCGGACATCGTCCTCGACGGTGTACTCCCGGACCTCCTCGAATTCGATACCGCGCCCCTTGAAGGCGCTGCGGTACGCGCCGCCGGTGATTTCATCGACCGTGCGGTTCGTTCGGATTTCGAGAAGCCGGATCTGTTTGGCGATTTCAGGCGGCAGCATATGGCTTCTCCTCTCCCGGACTAGGGCGTCCGAAGTTCGGCAAGGAGCCGTGTGATGACCGCATCCGCGTTGATGTTCTCGGCTTCGGCCTCGTAGGAGAGCACGATGCGGTGACGCAGCACGTCCGGCGCGATCGCCTTGACATCCTGCGGCAGCACATAGGCGCGCCCGGCCAGCAGGGCGGCCGCACGCGAGGCCAGCGCCAGCGCAATCGATGCGCGCGGCGAAGCGCCGAAACTGATCAGTCCGTCCAGCTCATCGAGCCGGGCTCCGGCCTGACGCTCCGAAAGCTCTTTCCGGCAACCCGGGCGCGTGGCGATGACGAGGTCGAGAATATATTGAATGATCTTCTCGTCGAGATAGACATGTTCGAGCATCGCCCGGGCGCGCAGAATATCTTCGAGCGCGGCGACCGGCGACGCATCAATCACCGGCGACGGGCGCGCCATCCGTTCGACCACGGCGCCCTCTTCACTGCGGCTCGGGTAGCCGACTTCGATCTTGAACATGAACCGGTCGAGCTGCGCCTCCGGCAGCGGATAGGTTCCCTCCTGCTCGATCGGATTCTGGGTGGCCATGACGAGAAACGGCTTCGGCAGCTTGTAGCATTCGCCGGCGATGGTGACCTGTTTCTCCTGCATCGCCTCCAGCAGAGCGCTCTGGACCTTGGCCGGAGCGCGGTTGATTTCGTCGGCCAGCACAATGTTCGCGAAAACCGGGCCGATGCGGGTCGAAAATTCGTGCGTTTCCGCATTGTAGATCCGCGTGCCGATCACGTCGGCGGGCAGCAAATCCGGAGTGAACTGCAGTCGGGAAAAAGTTCCCGACAACGTCTGTGCGAGTGTCTTGACGGCAAGCGTCTTGGCAAGCCCCGGCACGCCTTCGAGCAGGACGTGCCCGTCCGCGACCAGCGCCAGCAGCAGCCGGTCGATCAGCTGATCCTGGCCGGCGATGACCCGGCCCATTTCGATTTTGATCCTGCCGAGCGGTTCGGCGCACGCCTGCGCTTCGGCCTGGAATTTCTCGATATCCTTTTGCTCCATAGTAAAAGCCCCTCCTGTTGCAAGTGTTCCTCCATCGAACCCTTCATATATGGTAACATAAAAGGTTCAGGCACTTTTGTCAACCCTGAAATCATATTTTTGATCACAATTTGCAGGAACGGCCGGACAGGCCGGGCGGCGCGAGCGAATATGCGCAACACGGACCGAAAACGCCGCGGAAGCCGGAGAGGGCATTTCATCCCTCCCCGGCTCCCGCGGCGTTTTCACCTGCCGGCCGGAATCAGGCGAGCAGCCCGTTCCCTTTTTTCGTCTCGTCCGACCAGCCGAGACCGGCCGAACAACCGGCCGCGGACAGTTCGGACGCCGGACCCGGCAGAGACGGCTGTTCGTAACAGTCCAGCGCGACCGACGCACTCCGCCAGCTGTCCAGATCCGCCGAAGCCGAGGCCGACGGCGGCAGGCAGGCGAAGTCGAGCGAATAATCCGTGCCGCCGCCCTTTTTCGCGGTGGACGATTCGACGGCGGCCAGATAGCGCAGTTCCGTTCCGAGCTCCAGCGCTTCGATCGAACCGCTGCCGTTTTTCACCGAAACGGATTTGAGCTTCCGCCGTTTACCCGTTTCATCTTCGGAGAACAGCGTCAGCTTCACCGCGTCAGCCGCGCCGGAGAGCGTGAAGGTGTAGGCTCCGGCCCGGGTTACCTCCAGCTCCCGGTAATCGACCGCGTCGCCGTAGCCGACCCAGCCGTTATCGATCAGCCGGCCGCCGTTTCCGTCAAGCGCGGTCCGGAACTCCCCGGGCAGCGCACCCGGGTCGTCGTCACGGTTGTCACCCTTCGTGAAGAACGTGCTCGCGCCGTCGAGGCTCACGTCGTAGTCGGCGCTGCCGCCCTTCTTCGCGTTCGTCGACTCGACCGAAAGATAGTAAGTGCCCGCGTCCAGCAGCAGACCCGCGATTCCACCCGAAGTTCCGGCTTTGACCGACACTTTCTTCAACGCCTTGAGCCGGCCGTTCGGCCGGAGCGTCCACACCGTCAGCTTCGCAGCGTCGGTCGCATTGATGCTGAAGGTGTACTTCCCAGCGTTCCCGAACGTCACGGCGCGATAGTCGACCGCGTCGCCGTAACCGACCCATTCGCCGGAGATCAGCGAACCGGCGGTGTCGCCCACCGTGATCCGGTGCGCGTCGGTCAGCCGGCTGATTTCATCATCGCTGTTGTCGCCCTTCGTGAAGAACGTGCTCACGCCGTCGAGGCTCACGTCGTAGTCGGCGCTGCCGCCCTTCTTCGCGTTCGCCGACTCGACCGAAAGATAGTAAGTGCCCGCATCCAGCAGCAGACCCGCGATTCCACCCGAAGTTCCGGCTTTGACCGATACTTTCTTCAACGCCTTGAGCCGGCCGTTCGGCCGGAGCGTCCACACCGTCAGCTTCGCAGCGTCGGTCGCATTGATGCTGAAGGCGTACTTCCCCGCGTTCCCGAACGTCACGGCGCGATAGTCGACCGCGTCGCCGTAACCGACCCATTCGCCGGAGATCAGCGAACCGGCGGTGTCGCCCACCGTGATCCGGTGCGCGTCGGTCAGCCGGCTGATTTCATCATCGCTGTTGTCGCCCTTCGTGAAAACGGAACCGGAGAGCTCAAGCGAGAAGTCGCCGGAACTCTTCCCCTTGTCGGAGCTGTCGACCCGAATCGAACAGGCACCGTCGAGCAGCAGCGGTTTTTTGAAATTCAGCACACCGTTCTTCACGGAGGCTCTGCCGACCGTCTTGCCGCGCTCGTCCACCACGGAGATCTTCGCGTTGAGCCCGGAAAAATCCCCGGCGAGCGTGTACCATCCCGGCAGAAGCGGGAAGCTTCCGAACGAAACGGCGGGACTGGCGGCGGAGAGTTCTCCGGAGAGCTTCCGGAAATAGCGGTCCGGCGCGCCCTCCTCCAGCGTGAAGCTCCGGAGTTCGGTCGATGCGGCATTGCCCGCCGCGTCGCGGGCCGTGACCTGATAGCTGTAATCTCCGGCGGCCTGGCCGGACAGCGTGAACGAAGTCTCCAGCCCGGTTTGATAGGTGACGCCGTTGACGGTGACCTCGTATCCGGCGACGCCGACGTTGTCCTCGGCGGGTTTCCAGGAGATCGTGAAGCTTCTGCCGTAGATGGAGACGTTCGGAAGGTCCGCGAAAACCGGAGATTCGACGTCGGCGATCCGGAAACTCTGCGGCGTCGTCGGCTCGCTGAGATTGCCGCAGGCGTCGAACGCCCGGAGCGTATAGCTGTACTCTCCGGCCCCGAGCGCCACGGTGAATGACGTGCCGTTCACCGAATACTCCCGGTCGCCGATTTTCAGCAGATATCCTTCGACTCCTATGTTGTCGGTGCCGGGCATCCAGCTGATCGTGACTTCGCTGCCGTTCACCGATGACGACGGGTCGAAACTCAGCACAGGAGCTTCGGTGTCGCCGACCATGAAGACTTTCTCCTCCGACCATTTGCTCCGCCTGCCTCCGTCCCGCTCGATCGCCTGCACCGAACAGGTGTAATTGCCGTATGCCAGGGCAACCGAATAATGCTCCGAAGAGGAGAAATACGTCTTCTCATTGACCCGGATCGAATAGCCGTAAACGGAGCCTTCTCCAGTCGCCGGCTCCCAGGAGATCGTCGCCACGCCGTTCCGCACCGAGACCGAAGGCCGGCCGGACATGACCAGCCCGGAACTGCCGGGGTCGTCGGGATCCTCCGGCTCGTTCCCCTTCTCGATGCTCAGCCGGAGCCGCGTGTCATCCTGAATCAGCGTATAAACCGTATTGCCGACGGCATGGGAGGCGCCGACCGAAAGTTCGACTTTGCCGAAGCTGCCGGCAAGCGTGACCGACTCTGCGGCATAAGCCGCCGAATCGACCAGCGTGTAGGAGCCGAAATCCGCGCCGTCTGCGTCAACCGTGATGGTTCCGAGCGTTGAAGAGACCTGCCCCGCTGTGAGGAAAACATGATTGCTCTGCGTATTTCTGAGCGAAATATTCATGCTGACGCTCCGGGCGGAGACCAGATCGCCGTAAACGCTCGCATTGGCAGAGAAGTTCAGACTGCCGGAATCGATGCTGATGCCGCCGAGCACCAGTGCGGTTCCGTCAAAGGCGAGCTGTGCGTCGCCGCCGGCCGAAATCGCGTACCGGTCACGGGTTGCCGCGAGCAGTTCATTCCGGTAGGTTCTGAAATTCCGCAGCTTGGCCGGCAGTTCGTCCGGCCGGTTCCAGGCGCCTGAGAAAAGTGTGCCGGTCACAGTCGCCTGCAAGGAAGTTTCCGCACGGATCGCACAGGAGTCGTCCGAACCGTTGGCGATGACGGTTCCGCCGAAGTTTCCGATGATCTCCCTGCCGGAAACGGCATAGGCATTTCCGCCCACCTCTCCCCCTTCGGACCGGGCGATCACGTTCAGGCTGCCGGTGAACCGGTCGAGCCGCAAAGTGAACTCGGCGTCAATGCCGGAAGCGACGGCGCCGAAATTCACTCCGCTCCCGTCAGCCCGGACCTCCATCTTCGCATCCATGGCGAAAATATCGATCCACGAACCGCGCACCCCCGTGGCGGTCGCGGTTCCGCCGGAAGCGGCATTGTCGCTGCCGCCCGCCGCGCGGACGATCCAGGAGCCGCTCAAAGTGCCGGTGACTGAGACGGATTCCCGCGCGAAAATACCGGTCGCCCCCGCATCGGCGAGTATCTCCCCCGACGCCGCGGAGTTGGCCAAACTCCGGGCAGTGAGGGTGCCGCCGAACTTTCCGCCGATCTGGACGGAGCCGCCGTAAAGCACATAGCTCTGCGCCGAACGCATCGCGGAAAAGACCGTATGATCGCCGTCAACCTCGATCACACCTCCGAAATCCCCGTTGACCTTCAATATGCCGCCGTCGGCCTGAATCCCGTAGTAGGAACGGCCCGCACCCGTGCCGGCACCGACTTTGATGCTGATTCCGGCCGCGCCGGCCGCGCTCTCGGAGAAACGGACGGTCAGGCCGTAACCGGCGATTCCGGCTGCGGAGCCGACGCCGGAAGCACGGCTCGACAGGGAAACCGTTCCGCCCGTGAAAAAAACGGACCCGGAGGCCGGCACAGTCGAATTGACGAAGCTGATCGCCGCATTGCCGGAACTCCCCGTGCCGGAGAGCGAACCGCCCTCAAGCGTAACAGTCAAATTGTCGGCGAGAAGCCGGAGCGCCGCCGGGCCGTCGGCGACGATGCTTCCGGTGGCCCGGACCACCACGTCGCGCTCGCTCTCGACCATCTCGTTGTAGGCTTTGCTGATGACCAGCCTGCCGGCGGCGGAGCCGCCCGGCGTGCCGCCCTCGAGCGTGATGACGGTGATGTCGATCAGCTGCTGCATGCTGCCGCCGTAGTTGTAGATTCCATTCCACGCCATGCGCTGATTGCTGAAGTAGGTGTCGTCGAAAATGATCTCGCGCGTATCCTTGTTGTAGCCGTAGCCGACCATGGAGTGGCTGGTCGTGCCGATCAGCACCGGCCGCCCGGCATCGATCTCGCGCATGTAGTCCTCGAAGGTGAAGCTGCCGCCGCAGCCGTCCACGTAGAAGGTGCCGGTCCGGTCGCCGTCGAGCGAGTAACCGCGGGATTCGACATAGAGGTTGATGCCGTAGACGGAGGAGGTGAAGCGCAGGTCGAGCTCCCGGGTGTAGCCGTCCCCTTTGAAAGTCGCCGTCTCATACCAGGAAAGAATGTCGTTGAGCGTCACATCCAGATAGAAGGTCGAGCCGGTATTGGGATTGCCGCGCCAGTACTGGCCGGTGCCGAGGTAGTCCGCCAGGCAGTTCCAGAGCGAAATATCGACCTGGGAGACCCCGCCGTCCACGCCGCCGCCGACGAAGGTGTAAGGCAGTTCCTGCTCCGGCGTGGTTTCGCGGCCGTCGCGCTCGTAGAAGCGCTCGACATAGTCGCGCGAGGCGACCAGCCGGCCGAGCACAGAATCGAATTCATTCATATTGTAGATATTGCCGTCGCTGCCGCGCGAATGGACGTCGACGTCGCCTTCGACGATGTTCGAATAGTCGGCGTCATCGTATCCGTACAGGTCGTAATAGCCGAGCAGCATGGCCAGCGCGGTCGGAGAACAGCCGTACATGTACTCGACCTCCGGCATGAGGCCGGGCAGCAGCACGTCGCCGGCCGCGGAGCGGGAGACGGAGTCGGCCGCAACGGTGAAAGACGCCTCCGCCCCGGCCGGCGTCAGAACGTCGTAACCGGGCGCGGCCGCAGCGGAAGAAACCACCGGCTCGCCGACCGGAATCAGGTCCGCGCATTTCGCCGAATCGAAGTATTCCATTCGAACCGGCAGCCCCGCCGGCCGTACGCTGGAACGCCGGACATTCCCGTCTCCGGCGGAACCGGGAAAGAAGCCGTCTGCGGCGGAGACATCCGCAGCTAACCGCGCTGAACATGCGGGCGCATCGGGCAGGGAACCGGCCGGCAGTTGCGCCGGACCGGAAGCGGCGGAGCGCGTCGTGAAATTCCGAGAAGCGTTTTCATAACGGGTGACCGAAACGTCACCGGAAAGAAGATCGTCACTCACTGCGAAAGAAAGCCCCTGTCTCTGCATGCCCACACCCCCTGTCCATCCGGCGCAGCCGGATCTTGATTACCGATGCATCCCGCAAACACGTATGGAAGCTTCCGAAAAAGGGCGTTCCTCCGGGAACAGTCCGCACCGTCTGCAATGGGGAACCGCCGGCCCGGCGCATCCCGTCGCATGACTGTCCGAATCGATTCCCATCTCAAAACGGCCTTTTTCCGAAGACACCACTCCCTTGCTATATATTATACGCAAGAAAGCGGAATTTCTTAGCCGAATTGAACTTTTTTCCGCTTTTTTTCGTGTGAATCGTGAAAAAACAGCCCGCTCAGACTGTTTTCACTCCTGCTTCAGCAGTTCGGAAGCGATTCGGAAGATGGTCTCCGGAGCCGCCATCCGGCCGGTGCCGGCCTCGCCGCAGGCCACCCGGCCGTTCTCCGGTCCGGCGAAGTGCACTCCGCGCCCGGCGAGGATTTCGACGTTGCTCCGGCAGGCGGGGTGCGCCCACATCTTCGGATTCATGGCCGGAGCGAGCAGCACCGGCCCGTCGAAGGTGGCGGCAAAGGTGGTCAGCGCATCGTCCGCGATGCCTCCCGCGAATTTCGCCAGGAAGTTCGCCGTGGCGGGAGCCACCGCCAGCAGCGCGGCCTCGTCGGCCAGCGCCACATGTTCGGGGCGCCAGTCGGCCACATCCCAGAGCGAAGTCACCACCGGACGCCGCGAAAGAGTGCGAAAGGTCAGCGGCGTCACGAAGCGCGCCGCATTTTCGGTCATCAGCACCTGAACCTCAAACCCGCTGCGGAAAAACAGGCTGCAGAGCTCCGCCGCCTTGTAGGCGGCGATTCCTCCCGTCACCCCGAGCGCGATCAGTTTCGGATTCATCGGAACAGATCCTCCGGCATTCCGGCCGTGCGCAGCGCAAAGCTCCGGAACAGCCCGGTCATATCGGCAGCCGCCGCATCAAGATCGCCGTTGACGACCAGATAATCGTATTCCTTCCAGAACGAAAGTTCGCGGCGCGCGGTCTCCAGCCGCAGCCTGATCTGCTCCTCGGAGTCGGTCGCCCGGCCGCGCAACCGCTTTTCGAGCGTTTCGACCGAAGGCGGCCCGATAAAGACGAAAACCGTACTCCGTTTCAGCTCCGGGTCGGACTCGGCCGCTTTGCGGATCTGGAGCGCTCCCTGCACGTCGATATCAAGAATCACGGAGCTTCCGCTCCGGACCCGGTCGAGCACCTCCTTCTTCAACGTGCCGTAGCGGTGGGCGAACACATCCGCATATTCGACGAATTCGCCGCGCTCGACCCGTTCGGCGAACTCCTCGGGGCTCAGGAAGTAGTAGTGGACGCCATGCTCCTCTCCGGTCCGGGGGGAACGCGTCGTGCAGGAGATCGAGAACTGCAGCTCCGGCATCTGTTCGCGGACCCGGCCGACCAGCGTGGACTTGCCGACCCCGGAAGGACCGGACAATACAATAATCGTTCCCAGTTTATTCATCTGCATCAACTCCCTCTTTACTTTCCCGCGCGCTTGTCCGCATCGCCTGCCCGGCGCCGCACTCCGCCTCCCATCCCGGGAAGCTCCAGCGCGACGGAAAACCGTCGCACTGCTTCGGCTTGACCGGGTTGATCCGGCAGCCGCACGGCTCGCCGTCCTCCAGGAAGATACAGCTGCCGTCCGGCTTCTCGATCAGGGTCAGCCCCCGCCGATCCGGCATCAGCGTCGTGTACTCTTCGATGAACCTGCCGGACGGCATTTCGAGCCAGGCCGCAATCGCGTCGATCTCGGAATCCGAAACCTTCACGCAACCGGTCCAGCGGCAGCAGTTTCCGCAGCGGATGCACTTGAACTCTTTCATCGATAAAAAAGCGGGACGAAACTTTTCCCGCGTCCCGCCCCGCTCCTTCCAGCTCCCGGCAGCCGGGTCACCACCTGAAATCGTCGAAAATCAGGTCGTCTCCCTTCAGGTCATAGAAGAAGATCCCGGTCACGAAATCCGCAATGTCGATCGGGTGGATGTAGAGATCGCCGATGACGAGACCGCCGAGAGAGCCGCCGATCGCCCAGTAGTCGCGGTTGCCGTTGCGGTAAACCGGGTTGAACGGCTCCGGAAACCCGGTGCGGATTTCGGTGTATTTGTTGACCAGCGACGTGCTCTCGAGCACGCCGAGGTTCTCTTCCCCGACCGACACGAACTCCCAGTACCAGCCGTCTTCGGTACCGAAACCGTACTGGCGGTTGTACGCCTTGTACATCTTCCAGGACATGCCGACGCGGCCGCCCCCCCAGATCGCCGCCGTGGCCTGCAGCCGCGCTTCGAGCACCGGCCCGAAACCGATATTCAGCGTGAAGGTGTCCAGCGCGTCGAGCACGAGGTTGGCCGGGTAAAGCACGATTTTCTCAAGAACCCGGTTCGTATCCGCCTTGGCGCTGCCGCCGGCGAACAGAACGCCGGCAATGCCGAGAATCAACAAGAACTTTTTCATAATCAGATCCACTCCTGAACTGTTAATGCGGCGCCGGAGCGGCCCGCTATTTCATCAACTCCGGAAACTTCGGTCCGCCCTGCTTCCTGGGAACCGAGATCGGCGGCGGTTCCGGCGTCGGAGCCGGTCCGACCGCGGCGCCCGGCGTCCCCGGCAGCGGCTCCTCGATGATTTCGAAATCGCCGGTCATCTCCGCCTTCTTCAGGTCGAGCCCCTCCACCGTAAGACGGGTCACCCGTTTCTGCTCGATCAGGATTTCCGCGATCGTCGTCTGCATTTTCTTCAGCTGGCCGGCCATTCCGATGATGTTCGCATCGAGCTCCTGCCGCCCCTGCTCGAACTTCGCAAGAAACCGTGAGAGCTGCACGAGAACGAGAATCACAATCAGCCAGGTAAGGCCGGCGACGACCCCCAGAACCAACGTCCCAATATCCATAAAAAACCGGTCCTCCGCTAACTAAAATCCAATTTTACCTGTATAACGTAATATATTGCAAAACTCTTCCGTGTCAAACCTCCGGCGGCAAAATTCCCAAACATTCCTCGATTTTTCGGCCGGAATCCGGAAAGCGGGCGGCCGGGAGCAGTTCCGACAGCGGTTCGAGCACAAAACGCCGAATCTGCGCCCTCGGATGCGGCACCTTCAGCTCCGGCGTGTCGATGACCGCGTCGCCGAACAGAATGATATCCAGATCGAGCGTGCGCGATTCGCGGCTCGAATGATCCGCCGGACGCCCCGCCTCCCGCTCGATCTCCTGGCAGAGCCGCAAAAGCGCAAACGGGGAGCCGTCCCACTCTCCGGTCGCGGCCGCATCGGAAAAATCCGGCGTCCCGGGAACGCAATCGACAGCGGCGCTGCGGTGAATCCGGCTCATTTTCAGCTCCCGGCAGCCGCCGGAGGCGAGTTTTTCCAAAGCCCGGACAAATATTTTTTCCGAATCTCCGAGGTTGCCGCCGAGCATAATCGCAAATTTTGTGGATTTTACCATTTCGGGAGTAGCCTTTTCTCAATATCGCATTTATATTTATTATCGCATCGAAACAGGTTTTTTCAAAGAGATTTTATGACAAACAGACCGAAAATATACTTTCTCGGCTCGGGAATGATCGCCGTGCCGGTCCTGAAGGCGCTGGCGACGGCGGGGGGGCTGGAGCTGATCGGCGTGGGGACGCAGCTCGACCGTCCGGCCGGACGCAACCGCCGGCCGACTCCGACACCGGTCGGCGCGGCGGCGCTCGAGCTCGGCCTGGAGCCGGAACGGATCGCTTCGGTCAACGACCCGGCTTATCAGGAAAGCCTGAAGCTTCGCCGGCCCGACCTGATTCTGGTGGTCTCATTCGGTCAGATCCTGCGCGCACCTCTTCTCGCGCTGCCGCCGAAGGGGTGCGTCAACATCCACGCCTCGCTGCTGCCGCGCTATCGGGGCGCCTCGCCGATCACCCAGTGCATCCTGAACCGCGACGCCGAAACCGGCGTCTGTTTCATGGCCATGGAGCGCGGGCTCGATACCGGCGCGGTTTACGAGACGATCACCGTTCCGCTCGACCACAGCGAGTATGCGAGCGAACTCGAATTCAAGCTCGGCAGCATCGCGGCGGAGGCGGCGCCGGGCATCCTCGGCAGCATCTGCAGCGGGGAGCTCGTCCCGGTTCCGCAGGACTCCGTCGAAGCGACGGTCTGCACGAAAATCCGAAAAGCGGACGGGCTCATCCGCTGGACCGGCTCCGCGCATGAGATTGAAGCGATGGTGCGCGCCTACTGTCCGTGGCCGGGCGCTTTCGCGTCGGTCCGGACCCCGAAAGGGGTCGAAAGCGTCACCCTGATCCGTGTCAACTGCCGCCGCGAACTCTCCGGACGGCCGGGCCAGGTTCTGCGGGCCGACAAGTACGGCCTCGTGGTCGCGTGCGGAAAAGGCGCGATCGAAATCCTTGAGCTGGCCCCTCCGGGCCGGCGCAGCATGTCCGCCGTAGCCTACCTCAACGGGCTGCGCGGCGAAATACCGGAATTCCTGCCGCAGTAGGACACCGCGGCAAGCAACCTATTTTACAGTGATGGAAGAAAACAATGGAAAAAACATGCAAGCAGATGATTCTGAACTGCGAAAAGCTCGAACGCCGTTTTGCGATGCTGAACGGCGGCAGGCTGGAAGAGTATCAGATCGAACGTGACGACTCCGGCCCCAAGGTCGGGAACATCTATCTCGGCAGAATCATCAACCTCGAACCCTCGCTCCAGGCCGCCTTCATCGATATCGGCGCGGAAAAGAACGCATTCCTCCACTACCACGAAATGCTCCCCGGCGGAGACGAGCTGCTCGAGAAGCAGATCAACGAGGAGGATGCCGCGGAAGAGGCCGCCAGAAACGGCTCCGGCGACGCCCCCATCGCCGCCAGGCGCAAGAAACGGCAGGAGGGCAAGCCCGGCAGCAAGGCGATCTCCGAAGCGCTGCGCCGCAAAAAAAAGCTGACCGTGGCCGACATCCCGGAATTTTTCAAGCCCGGCATGGAGCTGCTCGTGCAGGTCGTCAAATCCCCCATCGGCACCAAAGGGGCGCGGGTCACGACGAACATGTCGATCCCGGGCCGCTACCTCGTGCTCATGCCATACAGCGAGCACATCGGGCTCTCGACCCGCATCGAAGGCGGGCAGGAACGCGACCGGCTCCGCAAAATCCTCGCTTCGCTTGAGCTGCCGGAAGGCATGGGGCTCATCTGCCGCACCGTCGGCGAAGGGCGCAAGGCGACCTTCTTCAAGCGCGATCTGGAACTCCTGCTCGACTACTGGCGCAAGATCGAAACGGCCATGGAGACGAAAAAAGCGCCGTTCGAAGTGTTCGCCGAACCGAACCTGGTCGAGCGCACGATCCGCGACTTCATGACCGAGGAGATCGGCGGCATCGTCGTCGACGACAAGGCCGCCTGCAAGCAGATCACCGACACGCTCAAGCGCATCGGCGGAGCGAAGATGGCCGAGAAGGTCACCTTCTACAACTCCCCGAAGCCGATCTTCGACCATTACCGGATCAACGACCAGCTGCGCGAGGTCTATCAGCGCGAGGTGCGGCTGCCGGGCGGCGGCTGCATCTGCATCGACGAAACCGAAGCGCTGATCGCGATCGACGTGAACTCCGGCCGCGGCCGGAAGGGAACCGACCAGCCTGAGTTCATTCTCAAGACGAACCTCGAAGCGGCGGCCGAGATCGCCCGGCAGCTCCGGCTGCGCAACATCGGCGGGCTCGTGGTGCTCGACTTCATCGACATGAAGGCCGCCAAGGACCGCGACGAGGTCCTGCGAACCATGAAGAAACTCGTGAAGGACGACCGGGCCAAAACCAAGGTGCTGCCGATCTCGAAGCTCGGACTCATGGAGATGACCCGGCAGCGCGAACACGAGAGCATCCTCGATCAGGTCTACAATCCGTGTCCGTACTGCTCCGGAACCGGTCTGGTCAAGTCCCCGGTCACGATGAGCGTCGAGATCCAGCGGAGGCTGAATTCGGTCCTGCGCGACAGGCGGTACAAGGATGTCCCGGTGCGGGTCATCATGCATCCGGACGTGCTGGCCCGGCTGCGCAATGAAGACGCCAAACTGCTGACCGACATCGAACAGAAATACAACCATACCTTGAGCTTCCGCGCCGATCCGCTGCTCCATTACGAGGAGTTCCGGCTGGTCGACCCCGACACCGGGGCGGAACTGCGCTGACGGATGGCGGAGGAGGTGCGCATGGGAGGAGACACGCCGAAACTCCTGATCGTCGACGACGAACACAACACACGCGAGGCGATGGCGCGTTATCTCGGCAGACGGTTCCGGGTAACGACGGCCGCCGACGGCGGAGCCGCGCTCGAAGAGCTCGCAAAGGAGAAATTCGACCTGGTTCTGACCGACCTCCGGATGCCGCACTGCAGCGGCATGGACGTGCTTGAGGCCGTGCGGAAGCAGCAGAATCCTCCTTCCTGCATCCTGCTGACCGCCTACGGCTCGATTGAAGATGCGGTAACGGCGGTCAAGCAGGGGGCTTTCGACTTCGTGACCAAACCGGTCAAACTCGATAAACTGGAGGAGGTCATCAATGCCGCGCTCGAGGAGCGGAAAAAAAACACAGCTCCGGCCGATCCGGTTCCGGCAACCACGGCGCTGGCGCTGGCGAACCTCCGCCGGCCGACCGAACTGACCCGCGATCTCGTCCTTCCGAATCCCGCCGACGGCAGCGGACCGATGGCGAACGTCATGCATCTGGTGAACACGGTGGCGCCGACCCGTTCGACCGTCCTGCTCTCGGGCGAAAGCGGCACCGGCAAAGAGGTGATTGCGCGGCTCCTGCACGAAGAGAGCGGGCGGCGCGGCCATTTTGTCGCGGTCCACTGTGCGGCTCTGACTTCGACCTTGCTCGAGAGTGAGCTTTTCGGTTATGAGAAAGGGGCGTTCACCGGCGCCCTTGAACGTCATATCGGCCGTTTCGAGGCGGCCGACGGCGGCACCGTATTCCTCGACGAGATCGGCGAAATCGACGCGGCGACTCAGGTGAAGCTTCTGCGCGTGCTCGAAACACGTTCCTTCGAACGGGTCGGCGGGACCGAAACAATCAAGGTCGACGTGCGGATCATCTCGGCGACGAACCGGAACCTGCGGCAACTGGTTGCCGAGAACAAATTCCGCGAGGATCTGTTCTACCGGCTCAGCGTGGTCAATATCGTACTGCCGCCGCTACGGGAGCGGCGGGCCGAAATTCCGCAGCTGGTCGCCCGGTTCGCAGCGGAATTCGCGCGCGAAAACAACCGCCCGGTGACCGGGATTTCGCCGGATGCGCTGCGGGCGCTGCTCGATTATCCGTGGCCCGGGAACATCCGCGAGCTGCGCAACTGCATCGAATATATGGTTGTGATGTCACAAGGGCCGTTGCTGGAGGTCCGGGACCTGCCGGAAAGCGTCCGCCATCCGCAGCCGATGGAGGCGGAACCCGAAACATCCACGCCCGAAATGCCGCTGAAGCTCGACGAAAATGAACGGATTCTGATCGACGAAGCGCTGCGGAAATGCAACGGGAACCGGACTGCCGCCGCGAAGCTGCTCGGCATCAGCCGCCGCACCCTCCACCGCAAGCTGGCCCGCTGACTCCCGCAACGCACCGCGGAAATTCAGAGGGCGCGGTCCCAGTATTTGCGGACCACCTCCTGGCCGTTGCGGCGAATCGCGCTTTCAACCTCCGCGACGCTGCGCGAATCGTTCAGCGTGAACTGGCCGACATCTTCGTCGGCGAGAAGCGCATAGCCGCCCGGCGTAACCCGCGAAGCGGCGCTCATGTTGTCGGCGCAGAGCTGTACCATGCGGTCGCGGAAATCGGGACATTCGCGCGTGGAAATGGTCATGCCGCACTCGGGAAACACGATCCGGAACGCAAGCATCATGAGCTCGAGGTCCTCGTCGCTCACCGGGTGCGCCGGCTGGAATCCGCCTTCCGTCGCGGTGATGCGCGGAAATGCGAACTGCACTTTGCTCTCGAAGCAGTGTTTCTGCAGGTAAATCGCATGGGCGCCCAGACTGGCCGCCTCCAGGCGCCACTCGTCAAGCCCGAGCAGGAAGGCCATGCCGAGGTTGCGCATCCCGGCACGCCCGGCGCGGAGCTGACTCCAGACCCGGAAGTCGTAGACCCGTTTCGGGCCGACCGGGTGCAGTTCCCTGTAGAGCTCCTGATTGTAGGTCTCCTGAAACAGCGTCAGCCCTTCGTAGCCGGCTTCAAAGAGGCGGCGATAGCCCTCCTCCTCCTGCGGCGCGATTTCGAGGCTCAGATATGAGAACTTCTCCTTCAGCATCCGGCCGACTTCGCAGAGAAAATCGACGCTCATGCGGACCGGATCTTCACCGGCAACGATCAGCAGAGAATCGATGCCCATGGCGAGAATCGCGTCGGCCTCCTGCCGGATTTCGTCGAGTGTCAGGCTTTTGCGCTCATATTTATGGCGGATGTTGAAGTCACAGTACTTGCAGCCGTTCACGCAGCTGTTCGAAATGTACAGCGGCGCGTAGATCGTGACCGTCTTTCCGTAGTAGCGGCGGCGGCACTTCTGCGACGCCTCGCGCATCTGCGGCAGGAACCGCATCGCCGCGGGGGAGATCAGATTCAGCAGGTCGAAGTAATTGCGCTTCTCTTTCGCGAGCGAATTCACGACCGCCTCCGGCGTGGCGGAATCGATCATCTTCCGGATTTCAGCTTCAGTGAATCTCAGTTCGGGAAACATGGCCAGCCCCCTCCTTTACCGGAAAATATCGAATGTGTTCTGCGGACTCGTGGCCGACGCGCCGGAGATCGCCGCCGGCGGACCGGCCTTGACCCCGAGCTCGGCGGAACGGATCGCCAGACGGAACGCCTCGGCCATCAGCGCGGGATCGTCCGCGGCGGCGACCGCCGTGTTGATGAGCACAGCATCCGCACCGAGCTCGATCGCCGCCGCCGCGTGGGACGGCAGCCCGATTCCGGCATCCACCACCACCGGGATGTTCGACTGCTCGATGATGATTTCGAGCATGGCCTGCGTGCGGAGTCCCTGATTCGAGCCGATCGGCGCGCCGAGCGGCATAACCGCCGCCGTGCCGCAATCCTCCAGACGGCGGGCGATGACCGGATCCGCATTGATATACGGCAGAACGACGAGGCCCATCTTCACCATCTCCTCGGCCGCCTTCAGCGTCTCGACCGGGTCCGGCAGCAGATAATGGGCATCGGGATGGATTTCGAGCTTGATCCACTGATACCCGGCCGCCTTGCCGAGCTTCGCGATACGGACCGCCTCCTCCGCATTGCGCGCGCCGGAGGTGTTCAGCATGATTTCGATCTTCGACCGGTCGATCGCGCCGAGGATGTCGTCCTGTTCGGGAACGGCGAGGTCGACGCGGGTCAGCGCGGTCGTGACCAGTTCGGTGCCGGAGGCCGCGAGCGCGGCGGCAAGCTGCTGCTTCGAAGCGAATTTGCCGGTTCCGAGAAAGAAACGGCTGTTGAATTTCTTTCCGGCGATGACGAGATCTTTCATGATTACGACTCTTTCTCTATGTTGAGCGCTTCTTTACGGTTCTTCCCCGAGGAGGAGCGCAATTACAGTATTGGCTTCCATGGCGGCGGCGATGCCGACGCGCGGAGAGAACGGCCTGGCCGCCCCCGTCTCCACGCCGCTTTCAAAATCTCCGGCCAGATACAGCCGGCCGCCGGCCATCCGGCGCAGGCGCAGCCCGTTGCTTTTCCCCCAGCCGCCGAGGCCGCTGGCGGCGACCACCGTCTTCCCGCAGGCCAGCATGGTCCGGATCAGCATCTGCTTCGCGGCGCTCGAATCGAACGCCTCGACCACAATGTCGCACCGGCCGAACCGGCCGGCGGCGTTTTCGGCAGTCACGGCGGAATCGTGCAGTTCAAGTTCGAGCTCCGGAACGATGCGGCGGAGGTTTCTGCCGAGCGCCTCAACCTTCCTGCACCCGATCTGGTCCGCGAAGAAAAACTGGCGGTTCAAATTGCTCTCCGTCACCCGGTCGAAATCGGCGATGACCAGCCGGCGGACGCCGGAACGCACAAGGTGCATCGCACAGTTGGAGCCGAGACCGCCGGCGCCCGCAATGCCGACCACCGCCCGGCCGAGAATCCCGCGCTCCGCAGCGGAGAGGTACGGATTAACCTCCATGCCTATCCTCCGGCGACGATCCGGAACGCATTCAGCCTGTCCTGCGGCCGCAGCAGACGGCCGAGGTCGTCCGGGCCGAGGATTTCATCGTTCACCTCGGCCACGACTTCAGCCGGTCTGAGGTTCCGTTCCGCCAGAAACGCCGAAATCGTCGTTCCGTCGGAAATTTCCTGCGGTGCTCCATTAAAGCAGATTTCCATTCCGCCCCTTTCCGGATTGGTTCAAAACTCCTTATAAGATAGCACGTTTTCCGTTTTTTTTCAATAAAAACGGGCCGGAATCCAAAGATTCCGGCCCATCTTGCTTCGAAGCGCGGCGCAGGACCGGTCATACCGGCCGGTTCCGCACCGCCGCTCCGCCTCAGCCGAGGCGGGCTTCGAGTTCTTCAAGCTGCTTGGAGAGCTCCGCGGGGAGGTGTCCCTCAAACTTCTTGTAGTGTTCCTTGATCATCGCCAGCTCGTTCTTCCAGCCTTCGACGTCGACTTTGAGGAGTTCCTCCATGTCGGCCTTCGAAACTTCGCCTTCGAGCCCCTTGAGGTCGATCGCATCGGCGGTCGGCATGGTGCCGATCTCGGTGCTCTTGCTCTCGCCCTTGCCGTCGCAGCGGTCGAAGACCCAGGCCAGCACACGGCTGTTGTCACCAAAGCCCGGCCACATGAACTTGCCTTCCGGGCTCTTGCGGAACCAGTTGACGCAGAAAATCTTCGGCAGGTTGCCCTGCGCGGCGCCCTTCTGGCCGATCTCGAGCCAGTGCTTGAAGTAGTCGCCCATGTTGTAGCCGCAGAACGGCAGCATCGCGAACGGGTCGCGGCGGACGGTGCCGGCCTTGACGTCGAGCGCGGCGGCGGTCACTTCGGAGCCGACCGTCGAACCGATGAAGACGCCGTGCTCCCAGCTCTTCGCCTCATAGACCAGCGGCAGCGTGGACGGACGGCGTCCGCCGAACAGGAACGCCGCGATCGGAACGCCGGCGGGATCTTCCCACTCGTCGGCGATCACCGGGCAGTTGCAGGCGCGGGCGGTGAAACGGGCGTTCGGATGGGCGGCCTTGACCGGCTTGCCTTCCGCGTCGACCTGGCCCGGCTTCCAATCCTGGCCCTTCCAGTCGATCAGGTGATCCGGCGCATCGTAGCCGATGCCTTCCCACCAGACATCGCCGTCGTCGGTCAGCGCGACGTTCGTGAAGATCGTGTCCTTTTCGCAGGAGATCATCGCGTTCTTGTTGGACTGCATCGAGGTGCCCGGCGCAACGCCGAAGAAACCGGCTTCGGGGTTGATCGCGCGGAGGTTGCCGTCCTTGTCGAACTTCATCCAGGCGATATCGTCGCCGACGGTCTCGACCTTCCAGCCCGGAATGGTCGGGATCAGCATCGCAAGGTTGGTCTTGCCGCAGGCCGACGGGAACGCGCCGGTGACGTACTTGACTTCGCCTTTCGGGTTGGTCAGCTTCAGGATGAGCATGTGCTCGGCCATCCAGCCCTCGTCGCGCGCCTGGACGCTGGCGATACGCAGTGCGAGGCACTTCTTGCCGAGCAGCGCATTGCCGCCGTAACCGGAGCCGAACGACCAGATTTCACGGGTTTCCGGGAAATGGGCGATGTACTTCTTGTCCATCGGAGCGCACGGCCAGATGCCGTTGTCCGACTCGCCTTCCGCGAGCGGCTTGCCGACCGAGTGGACGCACGGGACGAATTCGCCCTTGTCGCCGAGGACCTCGAGAACCTTCGTGCCGACGCGGGTCATCACATGCATGTTGATCACAACGTACGCGGAATCGGTGAGCTCAACGCCGATCTTCGCGATGTTCGAGCCGACCGGACCCATCGAGAACGGGATCACGTACATCGTGCGGCCCTTCATGCAGCCGTCGTACAGCCCGAGCATGGTCTTCTTGAGCTCCTTCGGGTCGATCCAGTTGTTGGTCGGGCCCGCGGCATCCTTGGTTTCGGAGGCGATATAGGTGCGCGCCTCGACACGCGCCACGTCGGACGGGTCGGAGCGGAACAGCAGGCTGTTCGGGCGCTTCTTCGGATTCAGGCGGATCGCCAGGCCGGAATCGACCAGCTCATTGCAGAGACGGTCGTACTCTTCCTTGGAGCCGTCGCACCAGTAAACCGCATCCGGCTTACAGATTTCAACCCACTCGTTCACCCACTTGACCAATTTTTCGTTCTTGGTCGGGATCGCATTCAGCAGTTTCGCCATAATGTTTTGCATCCTCCAGATATGTTAGTTTGGGGTTTCCTGATTTGGATAATCACTAAAATATACACCGGAAACAGTTGCGTTTCAAGGCGCGGGATTGCGAAAAGAGCAAAATACCTCGGGGGGAGGCGCGGGGCGGAGCGTCAGTTCAGCTCCTGGTGAATCCGCTCGTTTTCCAGCCGGATCTCCTCAAGTTCCGAAGCGGCGGTCTCCCAGTCGGCCATCCCCTGCTCCAGCGAACGCTGCACCTGGACAAGCTCGCGGTTCACGGAGGCGAAATCGACCTTGCCGTCGCCGGAAAGCTGTTCGACCAGCTCCGCCTGGCGCTTCTCGAGCGTTTCGAGCTTCTTCTCCAGATCGGCAACCTTCTGTTCGGCCGCCTTTTTCCGCGCGGCCAGCGCGTTGCGCGCCTGCGCCCGGGCACGGCGGCGGTTGCGGGCGAGATCGGGGGAACCGATCTGCATCTCCTGCTCCGGCGTATCGGTCAAACCCGCCGCACGCAATTCGGCCGACTTCTCGAGATAGTAGTCGTAATTGCCGAAATACTTGCGGATGCCCGGCGGCTCCATGGCGATGATCCCGGTCGCCACGTTGCGGACGAACTCGATGTCGTGGCTGACCACGCAGACCGTCCCCGGGTAGCTCTTCAGCGCCTCCTGCAACAGCTCCCGCGCCGCAATGTCGAGGTGGGTCGTCGGCTCGTCCAGCACAAGGAAGTTCGGCGGATTCACGAAGATCCGGGCGAACAGCAGCCGGATTTTCTCGCCGCCGGAAAGGACCTTGCACTGCTTCGACGCCGCATCGCCCGAGAAGCCGAACGAGCCGAGCACGTTCATAAGCCCCGAGGCCGGCGCGCCGGCAGGCAGGTTCCCGCGCACGACGTCATAGACGCTCTGCTCCGGCACGAGCAGATCGGCGAACTCCTGTGCCTGATATCCGATGACGGAGTGGTGGCCGAGCACGATGCGTCCCGAGGTCGGCTTCAATCTGCCGATCAGGAGCTTCAGCAGCGTGGTCTTGCCCATGCCGTTGTAGCCGATGAAGGCGAGCTTGTCGCCCGCATCGATCGCGAGGTTCACATCGCGGAACAGCAGTTTCTCCGGCGTGTAGCCGAACGAGAGATTTTCGATGCGGGCCGCCTCGATTCCGCCGGGCGGGGGAGCCGGAAAACGGATCGCGCCATGATAGCTCAGGTCGTCCGGCAGTTCGATCTCCTCCATTTTGTCCAGCGCCTTCTGCCAGCTTTTCGCCTGCGCCGCCTTCGAACTTTTGGCCCGGAACCGGTCGATCACGCGCTCGAGGTGCTCCTTCTTGCGGTCGCTGTTGCGCTTGGCGGCCTCGAGATTGCGGCGGCGCTCCTCGCGTTCGCGGCGGTAGTAGTCGTAGTCGCCCGGGTAGCGGGTCACCTGCCCGGCGTTGACCTCCAGCGTCAGGCCGGTCAGCTTACGCAGCAGAAAACGGTCGTGCGAGATCAGCAGCAGCGTGCCCGGGAAGGATTTCAGGAATTTGCAGAGCCACTCCACGGCCGGGATGTCGAGATAGTTGGACGGCTCGTCGAGCAGCAGGATGTCCGGCTGCGAAATCAGGACGCGCGCCAGCGCCGCACGCATGCGCCAGCCGCCCGAAAATGACGAGAGCGGCCGTTCGAAATCCGCTTCGCGGAACCCGAGATTGCTGAGCGCCTGTTCCGCCTCAACCTCGAGCCGGTAGGCGCCGAGATGCTCGACGGTCGACTGCAGTTGACCGTGGCGGTCCAGCAGCGACTGGAGTTCGTCATCGTCATCAACACCGCGGTGCAGCTGTTCCTCAAGACGGTGAAGCTCTTCGTGCATTCCGCGCAGCTCCGGAATCGCGTCGGCGGTAAACTCAAGCAGCCGGCGCGACACCTCGTCGTCCGGCAGATGCTGCTTCAGCGTGCCGAGCCGCATCGCCTTCGGGATGCTGACCGAACCGCGGTCCGGCACGACCTCTCCCGTTATGATACCGAATATCGTACTTTTACCGGCGCCGTTCGGGCCGACCATGCCGACCCGGTCCCCGGAGTTGACCCGGAAGGTCACGGAGTCGAGGATCACGTCCCCGGCGTAGGTTTTCGTCACATCCTTGAAATCAATCACAATATCACCAGAAAATTGAAAGTTGCATCAGCGGAGCGGCGGCGTGGCCGTCTCCGTCCGCAGCTCCGGGAGCTCCAGCACATAGCGGAATCCGAGATCCCCGGCGCTGCCGTTCACATAATATACATTGGCCGTGTTCGCCTGCTGCGCATCGGTCGCATAGGAGCCGCCGATCACCATGAACAGCTTTTCGGATTCGCCGGGCGAACGGATGAATTCCCGGACATTGCCGGTCAGGTCGAACACGCCGTACACCGAAACATCCGCCGGGAACCGGCCCGGCGGCGCTCCGACCGGAAACTCTCCGCGCCGCGGATTGTCGCGCAGCAGCGCACGCCCCGGCTCGTAGGTGTTTCCCCAGACATATGCGCGCCCGTCGACGCCGCGCGCGGCCTTCTCCCACTCCAGGCGCGTCGGCAGCCGGCAGACCAGCCCGAGCCGCTTGCCGAGCCATGCGCAGTACGCTTCGGCAGCCTCCCCCGAAATGCCGACCACCGGAAGATCCGGCGTAAACGGCGGCGCAAGTTCGCCGTCGTCATTCCAGATCGGCTGCCGTTCCTCTGAATTCGGATCGAACGAGAACCAGCCGAGACACCGCCGTTTTTCCTCCGGCGTTTTGAGTCCCTTCCAGAACTCAAGATATTCCGCAAACGTCACTTCCGTCGCCCCGATCAGAAACGGCGGAAGCACGCTTTTGCCGACTCCGAACCGGCCGGTGCTGCTGCCGTGAAAAAAACCGCCGCCGGAAATATAACGGACATTTGACGGAAAAGTGTCGGGGATCGAAAGCTCAACCGAACTCTTTCCCGCCACCGGAACCGTGACCGGCGCCGCCACCTCCAGCCCGGAGGGCAACGTGATGTCGAGCAGATAGTTCCCGGCCTGAAGCTCGAACGACTGCAGCTGCTCGCCGATCGGCAGGTTCGCGGCCGGAGGCCCGGCGTTGTCGCCCGGCACGGTGCTGCCGAACCAGATGATCTTGCCCGCCGTATCCCGGATCGTCATCTTCCGGCCCGGATGCGGAACGCCTTTGATCTCGAGCGTGCCGACCCGGTTGTCGATCTTGTTGACCAGAGCCGCCAGCTCGGCATCCTGGCTGACCGCGCGGTCGAAAATCGCCCGCCAGCGAATGCGCGCCTGACGCAGAAAGCTCTGCAGCGAATCGTAGTTTTCAACCTTCAGGTAGAAATTCAAACTGGACTTGAAGATGTCGCGGCACATCCGGTTGACCACCGACTCGCGCAATCCGTATTCCGTGGCGCGGCTGATGAACTCCAGCGCCGAGTTGTAGCCGTTCTCCTGCTCGGCGATCAGCCGGAACAGTTCGTTTTCGAGCTCCCGCTCCCGCCCGTTGCTGCGGGCGTCCTCCGACCGCTCGCGCAGCAGATTGAACGTCCGCAGCGCGAGCGCGTTGTAGTTTTTCGCCTGCGTATAGTTGTACTCGGCGAGATTGATCAGCGAATTGCTCTGCGACAGGTTCGAAAAATGCGTGAAACCGAAATAGCCGGCCCAGGTCAGCAGCGCCGCCATCAGCGTCGACGGGATCAGAGGATGGCGGCGGATCAGTTTCGTCAACCGGTAAAGCGGAGTCGGCGAATAAACGCCGACCGGATAACCGTCGAGATAGTTGCGGATGTCGCGCAGCAGGTCCGCGACCGTCTGATAGCGTTTATGCCGGTCGCGCGCCATCGCCTTGAGACAGACCGCTTCGAGCTCGAGCGGCACGATTACGCCGCGAGGGGCGGCTTTGCGCGGCGGCACGATGCGCCCCGCGGCGGCGCGGCGCATCAGCTCCTCGGACGGGAGATTGGTATCGAACGGCGCATTCTTCCAGGTCAGCATCGTGTAAAGGATCGCTCCGAGGCCGTAGACGTCCGCCGCCTCGGTCGGTTCGGTCACTTCGCCGGTCAGCTGCTCGGGCGGCATAAAAGCCGGCGTACCGCCGAGAACGACCTTGCCGTCGCCCGGAGACGCCGACGGCGCGCTGTCGAGCTGGCATTCGAGATCGAGCTCCATCTTGTTGCCGGAACCGCCCTGATCGAGGTCGGCCCGGTAACGGGCCATCCCCCAGTCCATGACCATCACCTCGCCGTAATCTCCGACCATGAGATTGCCCGGCTTCAGGTCGCAGTGCAGAATGCCGTGGCTGTGGGCGAAAGCGACGCCGTTGCAGGCGCCGATGAAGATTTCGAGCAGCCGGTGCAGCGTATAGGTGCGGCGGTACCCCTCCTTGTCCTCGTTCAGCTTGCGGAGGATCACACGGAGCGTCTCCCCTTCGACCCGTTTCATCGTGAAATAAACGCCGACATCATCGAAGACCCCCATGCGGTGAACCGGGGGAATATTCGGGTGGTCGATCTGCGCCGTGGCGCGCGCCTCGCGGATAAACCACTCGATGCGTTCGGCCTGGTTGCGGTACTGCGGGCGCAGAATTTTCAGCGCGACCTCCCGGTTCAACCCGGGTTCATGGGCGGAAAACACGGCGCCGACCCCGCCGATCCCGATGGCGGAAAGCCCGTCGTAGTCCTGAATCCGGTCTCCCGCCGGAATGCCGAGCGCACGGCGCAGCTCCTCCGGCGAAAGCATGGTTTCGCTGGCCGCGCCGTAAATCAGAGTCTTCTGGTCGTCATCCCATTCCGGCGCTTGATTTTCGTCGTCCTCGTTCACGTTTTCTGCCGTTATTCGTTCTGTCCGGCGCGGATTTCGCGTACGCCTTTCGAGAAATCCTCAAAGTATTCGGCGCCCGCCGCTTTTTCCAGCCGGATGGTTTTCGCCCCGTCCCACTTGAAGTCCGCCGGAAGCACGTAGCATTTCGCCTCCTGCCGGCGGCCCATGTCGAAATTCTCGATTCCGGTGACGATGCCGACGAAATCGCCCTGCTTCGTGATGATGAAATCCCCCGGCTCGGCGCGCAGTTCGCTGCCGGAACCGCGCCCGGTGTTGCGAATATAGAGCTGCGGACCGCCGGAACCGAGATCGAGCGAGCAGCGGTCGCTGATCGGCGCGGACTCCTTGCCGAACGTACCCGGCTTGAACAAAAAGAGATCGTCGAGCCCGCGCTGCTTCAGCGCATCGATCGTCAGCGCCGCCAGCGGCTTGCGGCCGCGCACGTTGAATTCGATCGCCGCCAAACGCGGCTCGCCCGGGAAAAGCAGCAGCGGGCCGCGCAGCTGCGTTCCCGCCTCTTCGAGCGGAGCCGACGTGACGTTGACCCGGTATTCGAGCCGGTCGACCCGGTCGAAATTCAGCGCGTATTCGGCATCTCCGAACAGCTGTTTGTGGAATCCCGGCATGACCGTCTTCCCCGCGATATTCACAAGCGGCAGGTAAAAGACGCCGCCGCCCTTCTGGTCGAGCAGCAGCCGCTTCTCGTTCAGTGCAAACGTCAGCCGGATCACCGAAGCGTCATACCGTTCGAGCACGTCGCTGCGCAGCTTTTCCTCGGCGGCCTGAAGCTCCTTTTTCGTGGCTTCGAGCCTGGCGAGCGCCGTATCGGCTTCCCCCTGCTTCGCGGCGAGATTGCGCTCGGCTTCGGCTCTGGCGTCGGCGGCAGCCGAAATCGCCTCCTTGCTCCTGTCGAGCTCGGACTTGACGCGGGAGTAGTCGTTGACGGCTTTCAGCATCGCCTTTCTCGCATCGGCGAGCTGGCGTTGCGTGTCGCGCACCTCCATCTCGCGCCGGGCGGCGAGCTTGCGGTTCTGCTCGGCAGCGCTGCGCGCCTCGGCGAGCTCCCGCTCGGCGGCGCTCAGCCGGCCGCGCGTGAAAGAGAGGTTGCTCTCGAGAGCCTGGGCCCGGGTACGGACCTCGGCCAGCCGGGCCAGTTCCGATTCGAGCGTCGAACGCACATTGGCCAGTTCATTGCGCTGTGCGGCAAGCTCCTCCCGGGTCCTGGTGAGCTCTCCGCCGGTATTCTCGAGCTTCTGCTCCCGCTCCTCGATGGCCTTCCTCGCGTCGGCAAGCTGCTGCTGGCTGACCGCATAGTTCGTGTTCAGCGTCGCAAGATTGCCGGAGACCGACTGCAGGCTGTTGCGCATGCGTTCAAGTTCGGCCTCGGCCTCCTTGCGCTGTACGCCGGCAAGCGTCCGCTTGCGGATCTCCTCCTCAAGCTTCTGCTGCAACGCCTGCGGAGTCAGTGCGCCCGCGTTCTCGGGATGGAGCTTGAGCTTGTCTTCGAGCAGTTCGGACTTGGCCAGCGTCTCCGCCAGCTGTTCGGCAAGCGCTTTCAGCTGCGCCTCGCGCGCCTCGGAGAACCCCTCGCGTGCCTGCGCCTCCCGCAGTTGTTCGCGCATGTTTTCGAGCTCCGCACCGCGGCGGCGCAGCTCGTCGAGGATGATCGCCGTCGACCCGCGGTCGAGCAGCGCCCCCTTTCCCATATGGCCGGACTGGCCGTGCGGCGACATACCGATCAGCATCGACAACATGGCCGACACGAGGAAGTCGCACATGACGATGAGGATCGAACGATTCACTTTTCATCGCCTCCGGAACAGAGCAGCTTCCTGCGCAGCGGATAGAGCAGCCCGAGGCGCAGGATCAGACTCAGGATGATGCCGATCAGCGTCGACGAATAGGCGATGACCAGACTGCTCTGGGTCGAAAACACCATGACGAGGAAGCCGGAAATCGTTCCGAAAAGGCCGATGTAAAGCGGCACGTCGAAGAAGATGTCGGCATTTTCAAGCTGCTTGAGCCGAAGCTTCACGGCGTCTCCGCTGCGGCGGATGCCGGCCACCACCGCGACGGCGACCGCAAACGCGACGAACTGCATGGCCACGATGGTCGAGAAGATGAACATCGCAATGCGGGCGAACGCACGGTCCTGCGCGGCGATGGTCGCCTCGGAGCCGGCCTCGACGCGGCCGAACACCTGCTCCCGTGCAGCGCCGGAGAAGATGCCGGGCACCACCTCGGTGTGGTCGAACAGGTAATTCATCAGGTAGAGGAACCCCGCCACGGCGAGGATCAGCAATATCACCAGCAAAATCCGGCTCCCGGTCTTTTTCATCTCATTCAGCTCCTTGGCAAAATTACGGATAACAGGCTGTTAACCCACATTAGATACAATACGCCTGTTTTCCGGAATATTCAAGGCTGATTTTCGGGATTTCAACGAAAGCGATTTGCCAAATCCGCATTCCGCATGTATTTTTATTCATAATTGTTTTCGATTTGTCAATCTATTCACGGAATGAAGCCGCTTTCATGAAAATTCTGAACTGGTATGTCACCCGCGGATTCCTGCTGGCCTTCAGCATGGCGATCGCGATTCTGACCTTCGGCATGACCGGAGCGAACCTGATCAAGGTATTCGACCTGGTCTCGCAGGGAATCTCTTTCTGGACCTTCCTCAAATTCACCGGCTACATCCTGCCGATCGTGCTGACCTTCACCGTGCCGTGGGCCGTGATGGTGGCGGTCATGCTCGTTTTCGGGCGCATGTCGGCGGATTCGGAGATCACGGCGATGCGGGCGTGCGGAATTTCGATCATGCAGATCGTCTCGCCGATCCTCATCTTCACCTTTCTGCTGACCGTCCTTTGCCTGTATCTGCAGGTCGAGGTCGGGCCGCCGTTTCTCGGCAAATCACGCGAACTCATGAAGACGGCCGCCATCGACCAGCCGCTCGCATTGTTCGAACCCGGCAAACAGATCCAGATCGAAAACACGATCATCTACATCGACGACAAGGAGGGTGAAAACGGGCTGAAGGGCGTGCAGATCTACATGCTCGGCGACGACGGCAAGACCGTCGCCTGGGACATCTCCGCCGATCGCGGCAATCTGCTGGTGGACAAAGAAAAGCAGGTGCTTACCGTGCAGCTGTTCGACTGCCTGCTCGTCAACAAGCAGCCACAGAAAGCCACGCAGGAGGGAATCAGCGGCGACGGACCGCAGCGGCTCTTCTCGGAGATGCTGAAATTCGGCTTCAACTACGGCAGGGAAGCGAATGAAATGCGCGTCGGCGTGCGTCCGAAATATATGAAGCTGACCGACCTCATGGCCCGCATCCGGCTGACCAAGGAGCTGAACCGCGACACGACCGAACTCGAAGTCGAACTGAACCAGCGCATCGCCTTCGCGCTGTCGCCGATCGCGTTCCTGCTGCTCGGCCTGCCGCTGGCGATCCGCACGAGCCGGCGCGAAACTTCGGTCGGGCTGTTCCTCAGCGTGATCCTCGCCGGAGTGTTCTTCCTGTCGATCATTCTCTGCGAGTCGCTTTCATCGTTCCCGAAACTGTATCCGCAATATCTGCTGTGGCTGCCGAACATCCTGTTCCAGATCGGCGGCGCGATCATGACGTACCGAATCAGCCAGCGATAGAATAAGGAGTCCGGGCATGGGCAACAACGGTTATCTCAAGTTCATTCTGACCGCCCTCGTTCTTGCGATCGTGTTTTTCGGCTACATGCTCGTGACGGCGGTCGACCGGGTGCGCGAAAGCAACCTGCGCCTTCTCGCCAAGCTCGACGAACTGCCGGGGCGGATTTCGGTCACCGCCCCGGCGGCGGTTCCGGCGCAGGCGGCCGCCATTCGCCGCGAACCGTTTGCGAACGCGGAGTTTTTCGACCCGTCGGCACAGACCGGCGGCCGCATGATCCAGGCGACGATAGCCGACACGGCCAACATGAATTACCTGATCAACACCGAAGCGACGGCGGGGGAGTTCTGGAATCTCTGCAACTCCTCGCTGGCCGGAATCAACTTCGAGAAGCCGGACGAGTACGAGCCGCAGATGGCTGAGTCCTGGAGCATTTCCGACGACCACAAGGTCTACCGGATCAAGTTGCGCAAAGGGATCTACTGGCACGATTTCACGGACCCGGTGACCGGAAAAGAGCACCGCAACGTCGAGGTCACGGCGGAGGATTTCAAGTTCTTCGTCGATGTGGTCAAGAATCCCGAGGTGAACTGCGGCCCGATGCGGGTCTATTATCAGGATCTCGAGAGCGTGGAGATCCTCGGCAGGTACGAATTCGAAGTCCGCTGGAGCCGGGAATATTATGGTTCGAAGGCGAGTACGCTCGGGCTCTCGCCGCTGCCGCGCCATCTCTATCATGCGTATGACGGCCCGTTCGACGGAAAAAAATTCAATGAGGACCACATCCGCAACCGCATGATCGTCGGCTGCGGCCCGTACCAGTTTGTAAAGTGGGAGAAGGACCGCCGGGTCGTCTTCCGGCGCAATCCGCGTTATTTCGGGCTCAGGTACGGCGCGGGCCCCTCGCTCGACTATCTGGTGTATGAGATCATCAAGCACCCGAACACGCGGTTCCAGGCGCTGCTTTCCGGCGAGCTCGACCAGCTCGGGCTGTCGCCGGACCAGTGGATTCAGAGGGCGGACGAAAAGCCGTTCAAAGATGGAACGCTCAAGCGCTACAAATACCTGCTGCCGCAATACACCTATATCGGCTGGAACCTGCGCAATCCGCTCTTTTCCGACGCCAGGGTGCGGCGGGCTCTGACGATGCTGATCGACCGCGAAAGAATCCGGAAGGACGTTTATTTCGACCTTGCCGAAATCATCGCCGGGCCGTTCTTCCCGAAAAGCCGTTACACGGATCAGACCGTCAAACCGTGGCCGTACGATCCGGCCGAGGCGAAAAAACTGCTGGCCGAAGCGGGCTGGAAGGATGAAGACGGCGACGGCATTCTCGAAAAGGCCGGCAGAAAATTCACGTTCACGATGCTCCAGATCGCAACAAGCTCGATCCAGCAGAAAATGATGCCGATGATCAAGGAGACGCTGGCGGCGGCCGGAATCGATATGAAGATTCAGAACGTCGAATGGTCGGTCTACCTGCAGCGGCTCGAGGAACAGAATTTCGAAGCGTGCTGCCTCGGCTGGCAGAGCCCGTTCGATCCGGACCCGTACCAGATCTGGCACTCGAGCCAGGCGGACCAGCGGGGCAGCAGCAACCACATCGGCTTCAAGAATGCCGAAGCGGACCGCATCATCGAGGAACTGCGCAAAACGTTCGACGTCGAAAAACGGATCGAGCTCGCCCACCGGTTCTGCCGGATTCTGCACGAGGAGCAGCCGTATACCTTCCTGTTCGCGCCGTACAGCCTGGTGGCGCTTTCGGGCCGCTACCGCAATGTGCGGGTATTTCCGGTCGGCATTCCGGATTCGATCATGTGGGTGCCGGGAGCCGAACAGAAAAAAGTTCCGGGCTTATGAATCTGAAATACAATCAAGAGGAAACGATATCATGATCAGAACCGTCGTCATCGGAGCCGCGGGCCGCATGGGCCGCCGGCTGGTCGCCAATATCCAGGAAAGCGATACGCTCGAACTTGCGGGAGCGGTCGAATACGCCGAATCCCCGTTCCTCGGGCAGGACGCCGGCGCGGTGGCCGGCTGCGGCAATGCGGGCGTGGCGATCACGGCCGACCTCGCAGGCGCGCTCAAGGGGGCCGATGCCGTCATCAATTTTGCGACGGCCGGCGTCGTCGAAAGCACACGGCTCGCGGCGGAAAACGGCTGCTCCGCGGTGGTCGGCACGACGGCACTGACGGCCGCCGACAAAGCCGAATTCGCAAAGCTGGCGGAGTCCGGCGCGCGGATCGTGGCGGCCTACAATATGAGCGTCGGCGTCAATCTGCTCTTCAAGCTGGTCAAAGAGGCCGCGACGATCCTCGGGCCGGATTACGATGTCGAAATCACCGAGATGCATCACAACCAGAAGAAGGATGCGCCGAGCGGAACGGCGGTCCGGCTCGCCGAGGTCGTCTGCGAGGCGTGGGACTGGGATTACGACAAGGATGTCCGCCACGGCCGCGAAGGCCTGGTCGGCGCGCGGACGAAACATGAAATCGGCATGCATTCTCTGCGCGGCGGCGATGTGGTCGGCGACCACACGGTGATATTTGCGATCAACGGCGAGCGGATCGAGCTGACCCACAAGGCGTCGAGCCGGGATACGTTCGTCAAGGGTGCGCTGCGCGCCGTGGAGTTTCTGGCGAAGGCGAAACCGGGGCTCTACGACATGCAGGACGTGCTGGGCCTGAAATGATCAACGCGTGAAATCGGAGTTGCGGAAATGAAAAGAGATTCCCTGCGGATACTGACGATCGGCAACAGCTTCACGGACAGCCTGGCGCAATATTTCCCGCAGGTTGCGGCCTCGGCGGGATGCGGCCTTGTTTTCGAACGCGCGAACTTCGGCGGCTGCGAACTCGAACGGCATTGGAGCTACATCGAAGCCGAGGAGAAAACGCCGATCTGCCGGATCTACCGCGGCGGCGGCACGAAACTGCGCGACCTTCTCGCCAGAGGCTGGGATATTGTGACGATCCAGCAGGCGAGCCACATGAGCTGGCGGCCAGAGTCGTTCCAGCCGTTTGCGACGAATATCCGCGACTACATCCTGCGGTACGCGCCGCAGGCCGAAGTCGTGATTCAGCAGACCTGGGCCTACCGCGCCGATCACCCGTTCCTGCAGCCCGGCAGCGACTGGGGAATCGACCAGGCCGAAATGTACGGTCGGCTCACCGCGAATTACCGCGAGCTTGCGAAAAAGCTCAATCTGCGAATCATCCCGACCGGTTATGCCGTACAGCTGTCGCGCGCGGCGGAAGAGAAGCCGTTCGTGAATTACGATCCGGCGCTGCTCGAAACGCTGCGCTGGCCGGACCTGCCGCCGCAGGCCGGCGACGTGGTCGGCCAGTGCCATTACCGGAAGGATATGGAAAGCGGCGAACTCAGACTCTGGCGCGACCTGATCCACCTGAACTGCCGCGGGCAGTATCTGCAGGCGTGCGTCTGGACCGCGTTCCTGTTCGGCTGTCCGGTCTCCGAGATCACCTTCGTTCCGGAGGAGCTCGACGACCGCGACGCGGCCGGGCTGCGCCGGACCGCCCAGCAGGCGGTCGATGAATTCAAACAGGAAAAACAGGGGTGAATGTGAAGCGTTCGATCTGGATCATCTCCGGAGAAGCGTCCGGCGACGTATACGGCGCCAAGCTCGCGGCCGAATTGCGCAGGCTTGCCGCCGAACGCGGCGACGAGCTGACCGTCTCCGGCATGGGCGGCCCGAAAATGATCGCGGCCGGCATCGATATCCGGGTCGATTCGACTGAACTCGGCGTCGTCGGAGTCATTGAGGTGCTGAAGCATATCTTCACCTTCATCGGCATCTTTTTCCGTCTGGCCGGGCAGGCGAAGAAGGAACGCCCCGGAGCGGTGGTGCTCATCGACTATCCGGGATTCAACCTTCTGTTCGCGCTGATGATGTACTGGAATAAGATTCCGGTCGTCTGGTACGTCTGCCCGCATCTCTGGGTGTGGGGGAAGTGGCGGCTGCCGGTGCTCGCGAAAATCTGCACGAAGATGCTCGTGATTTTTCCGTTCGAGACCGAAGTGTTCGCCCCGACCCGGCTTGAGACCGAATTCGTCGGCCACCCGCTCGTCGATATCGTGGAAGAGCGGCGCAATCCGGAGATCGTGCGGGACCCGGCCTCCTTCCTGCTCCTGCCGGGCAGCCGGACAATGGAGATCAATTTCCTGCTCGACCCGATGCTCGGCACCGTCGCCGAACTCGCGAAGAAGCATCCCGCGCTGAAGTTCCATATCGCCGCACCGCGCGAGAAAATCGCCCGGCTCTGCCGGGAAAAATATGCGCGCTACCGCGAAAAGCACCCCGACACGCCGGAGGTCGGCATCAGCTGCGGCGACACGAGCGACTGGCAGCAGCGCGCCGGAACCGGTCTCGCCGCCAGCGGCACCGTCACGGTGGAATCGGCCATCGCCGGGCTGCCGCTGGTGGTCGGTTACAAGCTGAACTGGGTCACGATCCTGCTGGCGTCGCTGGTGGTCCGGCTCTACCGCGGCTTCTTCACCATGGTCAATATCATCGCGAACCGCGAAGTGTATCAGGAGTTCCTGCAGCATCATTTCACGCCGAAGGAGCTCGTTCCGGCGGTTGAGGCGATCCTGCCCGGGGGAGCCCGCCGCGCCGAGGTCGAAACCGGCATGGCAGAGGTGAAGCAGCTGCTGACCCCGAACAGCAGCAGCGCCGGCCGCCAGGCCGCCGAAGCCTGTTACGGGGTCCTTGAGGAGCAGCCTCCCCGCTGATCACCTCGCCGACGCGTTGAACAGGATCATCCACGGAACCGGGCTGTTGGCGTTGTAGTTCAGCAGACCGATCTGGACGCCGCTGGTCGCATTGTTGAACAATCCGAGCTGGAGTCCGCCCCCCGGTGGGATGCTGTCTCCCTGATAGGTCACCAGCGCCGTATTGCCCGAAAAGTTCGCCACGCCGACCTGCAGCCCGCGGTTTTCCCACGCGCCGGTCACCAGGGAGAAGCTGACCCCCTGAAAATGCGTGGCGAACGCAACCAGTCCGAACTGCAGCCCGGCAAACCGCGTCGTTTCGCCAAAGCCCTGCACCGATATGCCGTTGATTTCATCGGAAAACCCGAACAGCGGCTGAAGGTTCAATCCGTCAACCCGCTTTTGAGCCCCCCAGAACGGCTCGAGATTCACGCCGATCACCGGCGTATCCGCCGACACGACCGCCAGCTGATCCGGCACCAGAGAGACCTGCAGCAGCGTCCAGGCGACGTTCGGATAATTCGAAGTGCCGGCGGCATGCACGTTTCCGGCTAAGCACACAGCCGCCAGCGACGGCAGCAGCCATTGTTGATACCATTTCATCTTTTCCTCCTCCATGTTCCTGCTATAAGTATACACCCGGAAAACCGGAAATGCAAGGCAATCAAAACCACCGGCGCTGCCGGCGGCATGCGCCGCCATGTCTCCCGGACGATATTACCGCCAGACACGGGCCCGGAGAACTGTTCCGTCATTACAAATGGGCAGAACCTGTAAACGTCGTGCAACAGCATTCGCAAGTTTCCGGAACTGTCAATCCGAAATAAAAAAAGCCGGCCTCCCGCTTCGGGAAACCGGCCGGAACTGCAAAACGGTTACCGGGCGGAGTAGTTGAAGAGAATCATCCACGGAACCACGCTTTCAGCATTGTAGTTCAGGAGGCCGAACTGGAAGCCGTTGGTGGTGCTGTTGAACAGGCCGAACTGCACCCCGCGCGCGGCCGGCGGATTCACATCCTGACCGCCGCAGGCCGGAGCCGAAGCGCCGGAGAGGTTGACCAGACCGATCTGAAGACCGTGATTTTCCCAGGCGCCGGTCACCAGCGCAACGTTCACGCCGCAGAAATAGCGCTGGAACGTGCCGAGACCGACATGCAGACCGATCGATTCGCCGTTGAAGCCGAGGCCCTGGTAAATGATGCCGCGCACCACATCGGTCGTGCCGACGATCGGCTGGAAGTCGATGATGCCGACCTTCTGCTGGGTTCCGTAGAACAGTTCGGCATTGATCCCGAGAACCGGCGTATCGGACGGCACAAGCGCCACCGCATCCGGCACAATCCCGATCTGGAGCAGGCTCCACGGCTTGTTCTCCTGAATAATGGGAGCTCCCGCGGCCCAGAACGAAGCGGCGGCAAGTGTGGTCAGCAGCAGAAACAGTTTGATCGTTTTCATTTTACCTCCTGTTATGGTAGTCTTCTGGTAATATACATCGGTTGGGAAAGAATGCAAATTCAGGCCGTATGCAAGTTTTTACATTAACGAACGGCTCACCGTCCGCAATCTTCAGAACCATCCGGCCGCAAAACAACCCGTCCGACAGTGAAATTGAAAATGCGCCCTGGCGAACGCGAAGTTTTCCCGGCAAACCTCGTTCAAGAAACCCGCATCCGGCGCAAACCCCGTTTATTTCATGATCGGAGCGGAGAATTCCGCAATTTATTTTGACTTTCCCGAAAAACAATATATGTTGAAAAAACAATCGTATCATTTGGAACAACCATGCGGAAAAGTGACTTTCATCCATCGGAAATACCGGCCAAGCCCGGCGTATACGTCTATCGGGACTGGTCCGGCAAAGTGATCTATGTCGGCAAGGCGGCCAATCTGCGCCGCCGCATGAGTTCTTATTTCCAGCCCTCCCGGGTCATGCGGGCCGACGCCAAGCTGCGCTCGCTCATCAATTCGATCGAAGACTGGAGCTATGAGACCGTCCGGACTGAAAATGAAGCCCTGATTCTCGAATCGCGCCTGATCAAAGACTACGCCCCCTATTACAATATCCTGATGCGCGACGACAAGCGATATCTGCTGCTCAAACTCGACTGGACCGAAAAGTTCCCGACCCTGAAGCTGGCGCGGCTGAAGAAAAACGACGGCGCCCAGTATTTCGGTCCGTTCCCGAACGGCGGCGCGCTGCGGATGACCCTGGAATTCCTGCTCGCCTATTTCGGACTTCGCGCCTGCCGCGATTCGGAGCCCGACGCCGAAACCCGCAAACGCTGTCTGAAGCGCATCGTCAACGACTGCTGCGCCCCCTGCATCGGCGCCGTCACTCCCGAGGAGTACCGGCAGCGGGTCAAACGCGCCGTCGCCGTCCTCGAAGGCAATATCGGCGAAGTGACGGCCGCAGTGAAGAAACAGATGGCGGAGGCCGCCGCGGAGGAGCGCTATGAAAAAGCCGCCCATCTGCGCGACGTCATGAGTAATCTCGAGGAGGTGTTCGGCCGTCGGAACCGGATTTTCGTCCGGCCGGAACTGCCGGGCTCCAGCCCGGGGCGGGAGGCGGTCGCGTCTCTCGGAAAGGCGCTCGGCCTTGCGGCTCCTCCCTCCCGCATCATCGGCTTCGATATCTCGAACATCCTCGGCAAGCTCGCCGTCGCCAGCCTGGTCGCCTTCAGAGACGGCAGGCCGGACCGGGACAACTACCGCCGTTTCCGAATCCGGACCGTCCATCAGAGCGACGATTTCGCCATGATGCACGAAGTGCTGGTCCGCCACTTCGGGCGACTGCTCGAAGAGAAACGCCCGCTGCCCGATCTGGTCATGGTGGACGGCGGCAAAGGACAGCTTTCGGCCGCCATCGACGCGCTGATCGAAATCAACTGCCCGCCCCTGCCGGTAATCGGCCTGGCCAAACGCAACGAGGAGATCTATCTGCCCGGGCGGAGCGAACCGGTCGTGCTCGACCGTCACGATCCTGCCCTGCGCATGCTGCAGGCCCTGCGCGACGAAGCGCACCGCTTCGCCATCACCTACCACCGCGAGTTGCGCAACAAGCTCATCGAGCAGTCGAAACTCGACGAAATTCCCGGCATCGGCGCAAACCGCAAACGCGAACTCCTGCGGACATTCGGTTCGCTCCGGGCCCTGAAGAAAGCCGCGCCGGAAACCATCGCGGAGAAGGTTCCGGGAATCGGCGCCGAACTGGCCGGAAAAATCGCCGAGGTACTGAACAGACAATCCCGGCCGGACAACGAAAGAGCCCAACATGAATCAATCGAATGAATCGGATGAATACCGGGAACGGCAGCAGAGAACCCGCCTGCTGGTCGGAGACGGCGGACTGGAGCGGCTGCGGAATGCGCACGTCCTCGTCCTCGGCGTCGGCGGCGTCGGCGCCTATGCGGCGGAACAGCTGGCGCGGGCCGGGATCGGCCGCCTGACGCTGATCGACGGCGATTGCGTGGAGCCGTCCAACTGCAACCGGCAGCTTCCGGCCCTCAGCTCCACACTCGGGCAGCCGAAAGCCCTTGTCATGGCCGAACGCCTGCGGCAGGTCAATCCAGGTCTGGACGTGCAATCCCGCATCGAATTCATCCGCGAATCCGACGTTCCGGAACTGCTGGCCGGCGATTTCGACTATGCGGTCGACGCCATCGACTCGCTGGGTCCCAAAATCGCCTTTCTGCTGGAGTGCCGCCGCCGGAAGCTTCCGCTCATCAGCTCCATGGGAGCCGGCGGCAAGACCGATCCGGCACAGATCCGGCTCGACGATATCTCCAGGACATACGGCTGCGCGCTGGCGCGGGCCGTCCGTTCCCGTCTGCGCGAACACCGGGTCAGCCGCGGCATCAAAGTCGTATTCTCTCCGGAAGCCGTACCGAAATCAGCCGTGGAGTCCGGCCTGAGTCCGGAAGGGAAACAGCGCTCCACCGTCGGAACCATCTCCTATATGCCGGCCTGCTTCGGCTGCTTCTGCGCCGGCGCCGTCCTTCGCGGACTTCTGCAGCATCAATAAATCCGGAAGTCGAGGCAGCCCGGAATTCAAACCTGTATTCCGCAACCGAATCCGGGGGATTTGCATGGCGCCCCGGAAAGCAAGACGCTTACCCCCTCCTGAAAAAACTTCTTCGGAAGACACAAAAAAGCCGGAACGGAAGTCCCGTTCCGGCTTTCTCCGCTGCTCCGGCTCAGAAGTAATTCTGTCCGAACTGCGCCACGCCGCGGTTGCGCTCTTCCTTCGGGAAGAAGGGCGTGCCGTCCGGCTTGACCAGCTTGCAGGTCAGGAAGACGAGCAGATTGCGTTTTTCGGCATTCTCGTAACGCGACTGGAACAGGCGCCCGATGAACGGAAGATCGCCGAGCACCGGGATCTTGTCGAACAGAACCTCGGTCGTATCGGACGCGACACCGCCGAGCACCACCGTATCACCATCATAGACCGTAATCATGGTGTTGATCTCGCGGCGGTCGAAGATCGGCATCTTGAAGTATTCGTCGTCATCACTGTCGCTGTCGCTGTCGCTGTTCGAAACACGCGCGTCGAAGACCATCCAGTCCGAGAAGGTCTGGATCGGGAAAACGATCGGAGCGGTGATCGTACGACGCTCGCGGTCGACCTCCGGCGTAATGTCGAATACGATGCCGAGCTTCCTCGGTTCGGACTCGAACTGCGGCTGCGGGTCGGCACGGAGCGTACGCCAGCTCGAACTCGTCGTGTTCGTTTCGCCGCTGGTGTTGTTGTCGCTGGTCTTCAGATCGATGGTCTCCCAGTCTTCCGGGAAGAAACGCTCCGTCACCATCTCGATGTGCGCCGTCTGCCCGGGCAGGGTGGTCACACGCGGAGAAGCCAGGATGTCACCGCTGTCCGCCCAGTTCAGGGCAAACATGGAACCCGTGATACGCGTGCCGTCGGAGTTTTCCCAGACATACGAGAAGGTGCTCTCGTTCACCGGATTGCGGCTCGCAACCGTCGCATTGCCGCCGGTGTCGCGGTAATAGCGCATCAGCTCGTTGGAGCTCTCGCCCATCACCACGGTATGCCCGTTGGTATTCACCCCGTCGCGGTTGTTGATGGAGACCTGATAGTTGAAAGCCAGTTCCTTCAGGTCGGTCTGCGAAATTTCGATGAACTTGACCATGATCTGAACCATCGGCTCCTGCTGGTCGAGCACCTCATTGATGACATTCGCGATCGCACGGAGGTTCTCCACCGTGTTGGTGACGATCAGGCGGCTGATGCGCGTGTCGTACACAATCTTCGAACCGATCGGGAAATCGACCCCGTTCTGGATGAAGAAGTCGCGCAGCCCCGCACGATCCTCGCCGCCGCCCGGAATCGAAGCAAGCGCCGACTGCTCCACCGGATAAATCCGGGTCTCCATGTCGTCGATCGCCACATTCTGGGGAGCGAGAATCACGGCATACTTCTCGACGCGATAACGCATCTTCGCCGTTTTGCACAAGTTGATGATGACCTCCATAAGAGGACGGTTCGTACTGTACAGCGTGATCCGCTGCTCATCGAGCGGCAGCGCATTCGGATCGTTCGGATCGAACTGCGGCTGCGGCTGCGGCTGCATCGGCTGGGCCGCGCCGGGATACGGCTGGAGCGGCATGCCGTCCGGACCCATCGCCCCCGGATATCCCTCGGCATTGGCCGCAGTCGGCCGGAGGCCGTTCGAACTGAGCAGGACGATATTCACGCCCAGGCGCTCGGGGTCCTGCTGACGGCTCTGATCGCGCAGGTTCTTCACCGCCGTCGCCACCGACACATCTTCAAAGTCGATACGCGGAATGATGATGCTGTCGAGCTTCTTCTGAAGCGCACTCTCTTCCTTCTCCACCTGTTCCACCGGCCCGTCGATCAACAGGTCGGAACCGGTGACGCCGTCGGAATCCGGCGTGATCGGAATCGAATACTTCCATTCGACTTCAGCCACCATTTTGCGCAGAGTCGGGGCAAAACGCTGTTTGCCGATGAACTCGATCTTGCTGTTGCACGCGAGAACATTCTGCAACGCATCCGCGTTGTAGGGATCGATCAGCAGCACTTCCTGAAATTTGCGCAGCGCTTTCAGATACTCGGCGGCGTTGTACAGCTCCCGGCCCTGCTGAAGCAGGACCTGAATGTCATACGCCTCGCGCGCCAGGTTCGGCATGAGCTTCTCCTTGGAAACCGCTTCGCGGTCGGCCGCCGCACGCTGCCGCGTACGATAGAACTCAATCTTCTCGAGCAAGGCCGCACGCTCTTCCGGGCAATACTTGATCGCCTCTTCGCAGAGCTTGATCGCTTCCTCGAAATCACGCGCCTGAACGCGCTCATCCGCCTTCTGCATCGCATCTTTGGCCTTGTCGATGTAGCACTGCTTGATTCTTCTCTGGCAGGCGGCGACCCGATCGCGGAACTCGCTCGAGCTGAAACGCTCAAACAGCTTCTGGGCCGCGATGTAGCAGTCGCGCGCCTGGTCGAACTTCTTGTCGATCAGAAGCTGATTGCCTTTTTTGACCAGCGCGTCACCTTCCGTCTCCACGGCTTCCCTGCCGACCTTATACTGGTTGACGGTGGTCTGCATCTCGGGCGTGACAACCGGCACATCCGCCGCCTGCACGTTCGACAAACAACCGATGCCGAGCGCCATTGCCAGCCCAAGGATTTTTGACTCTCTATTCAACATATCTTTATGCCTCCGGCGTTAATTTTTACCGTTGGAAGTCCGGCGCGCCATTCCGCTGATTCCGACGGATCGGAATACCGTCGTTGTTCACCAGCCGGGTGGTGACGAACAACAACAGGTTGTTGCGGACAGCATCTTCTGCCTGGGTGGAGAAGAAACGGCCGATGAACGGCAGATCCCCGAGGATCGGCCATTTATCCGTACGCTTGTTGGTCGAGCTGTCGATCATGCCGCCGAGCACAATGGTTTCACCGTCGTACACCGTGACATTGACCCGCAGCTGACGGGACGAAATGATCGGCATCCAGACGTTGAACATCATCTCGTAGTTGTAGATCTCAAGCTCACGGCCGGTGATCACGCCCTGCGGATTCTGCACCGGCACATAGCGGGTGATCTGACCGACCACATACAGCGGATACTCGTCCTTGCCGAGGAAGTTCTTGATCACCGGGTTCACGTCGAGCGTGATGGTGTAGTTGTCCGGGTTCACCACCGGAGTCACGTCGAAGTTGATGCCGATATCGTCATACTCTTCAAACGTCGGAGTCGGAATCTTGATCGTCACGCCGTTGTCGTCGTCATCGATCTCATAGGTTTCCCATTCCGTCGGGAACCAGTAGCTCTTCCCCATCTGCACGGAAGCCTTGTTGCCGCTCGTGGTCATGACCTTCGGGGCGGCCAGCGTCTCCGTGCGCATGTTCTGGCTCAACGCATTGACCGTCAGGTAAAGGTTGAACGGGACGTCGGAACCGAAGATGCTCTGCTTGCCGAAAATGGCCGGGAAAATATTCAGATTGTTGACCACCTTCGTATTCACGTTCCAGAGTGAATCCTCGCTGGTGCCGCCGCGCGTGTTCGGCAGACGGCTGCTGCCCTGACCGAACGCCCACCCTTTGTTGGCGCCGCTGGCCAGTTCGAGATTGCCGGTCAGGCTGTTGTATTCCATGTTTCTCGAAACGACGTCCATGGTCCAGTCGAATCCGAGCTCCTGCATGTCGGTCTCGGCAATTTCGATCGCCTTGATTTCCACCATGACAAGCGGAGTCTGGATGCCGTCGAGCTGGCGGAGCAGCTCATCAAGCCGGCGGAGATTTTCAATGGTGTTGCGTACGATCAGCTTGCTCGCGCGCTTGTCGTACGAAATCGAGCTGCCTTCGCCGAACGGCACGCCGCGGTCTTCGAAGTAACGCATCAGCGCCATCGCGGTCACCGAGGTTTTGCGCGTGGAACTCCGGTCCAGAAAAGTCTTGCTCGCCTCACCGCCTTCACCGCCGCGGGCGCCGCCGCCGCCCAGACCGGCCGGCTGCTGTTCCGGCATCGGGGGCATGCCGCCGCCGTACGCCGCGACGCCGGCCGCGGACTCCGCGCTGTCGTCGCCGGTGATGCTCGAAATGAGATCGCCGCGGACCTGGAAATACTGAATCTGCATTTCGTCGACGTTCGGCCCGACGATCACGCCGCTCGGATCCACGCGGTATTTCAGGCCGGTGTCCTGACAGACGTAACGAATCACCTCGCTCATCGGAATCCGGGAGAGGCTCATCGTCACCCGGCCGAGCCTTTCCGCAGTGGCGGTATCAAATCCCGCCGTGATGCTGACGCCCTCCTTATCCGGATCGTAAAGCTTGCTGCGGTCGTTCAGATAGCTCAGGACCGATTTGACGTTCATATCATCGAACTCGATACGCGGGAACACGATGCGTTCCATCTTGGCGAGCGTTCCGTGTCCGGCCGGATTTTTCCGGTCGGCGGTCGGAACATTGGACTGAATGCTGACCGGGAACACCGGCTCCACCCACTGCCACATGCTCGATGCGAGAATGCCTTCGACATCGGCCTTGCGGCGCTTCAGCCCGGCCGTGTAAACCTGCTTGTAAATGTCGTTCAGCAGCTGAATCGCATCCCGCTGGAACGGGTCGATCAGATACACCTCTTCGACCTTGCCGATCGCATCCTCGTAACGCCCCGCCTTGTAGAAGACGCGGGCTTCCTGGAGCAGCCGCTTGATCTTGGCCATATTGTTTTCATACTGCGGATACGTCGTGTTGACATCGGTCTCGGTACGGATATCCGCAGCCTGCTGCCTGGTCCGGCAGTAGTCGATGAACTCCTCGACTTCAATCACCAGCGGGGAATCGGCCTGCGAACCATCCGCCGCCTTCTCCGGCTTGGAAACCTCATTCGCCTCCGACGCCAGCTGAATCGCATTCGGATAACGCTCTTCCGCCGCGGCAACCTTCGCCTTTTTGAGCAGCTCCTGGCCCTGCTCGAGCTTGCGGCTTTCGAGTTCCCGCAGGAAAAGCCGGTGCCGCTCTTTCCCGAGCGTTCCGTAATTGTGAGCAGGATCTGCCAGTTCGGCGATCACGGCCTGAAATTCCTTCTTGCCGTTTTCAAAATCCATTTTCCGGGCGGCTTCGATCCGGGCATCCTGTTCCGCGAATTTCTGGCGACGCAGTGCTTTTTCCCGCTCGCTCAGTTCGTTGTCCTCCTTTTGGGCCGTGGCGACCACCGCCGCTGTCTCCGGCTGATCCGCGGCGAATGCGTCGCCGGGAATTCCGGAAACCGCAACCGCGAAACCAATCGCGACCATTCCCCGCGAAAACAGCTTTCGGTTTGAGATTTCCATGCTCGTTGTCTACCTTAGTTTGTTGATCGATCTATCTCTTTAAGAATACTTATGCTGAAAACATTACCGCCTGCCCGGAGCCTGATACCGACGCTGTCCGGGCGCATAGGGACCACCGGGGCCGTAAGGCATGTCGGGGCCGTATTCCCCCATCCGGTTCTGCTGTCTCTCTCTGACCTTCATGCGCGGCGAAACCTGACCGAAGCCGGAGACCAGCATGACCGTACCGTTCTTGTCCTTCGTCGCGTTGGGGTCGCCTTCCGCGGCGGAGGGGTTCTCCAGAAGAACCGAACCGGCTTTGGTGTCGAATGACTTGACCCGGTAGCTCTCGGAACCGGTCAGCCGATTGCCGAGCGAAAACTGTTCGCCGACGGTGACCGTGATGCGCTTGCCGGGATTGGCGGAGTCTTCGAGCTGCGCCTTGTCCACAAACGACCTGACCGTTTCCCCGGCCTTCATCTGCACTTCCAGATTGCCGCCGACCTCTTTCAGGAAAAGGATGGAAGCATCTTTCTTTTCACCGTTTACATTTTCGACCTTCCGTTCGGCCTTCTCAATCTTGAAATATTTTCTGTCCAGCTCGATTTCACCGCCGATCGTGTTGATGTCGCCGTTATTGAACTTCAACACCCACAGCTGCGGATCGTCTTCGCCGTCCGTCGTGTCGATCCCCGTGAACTTCACCGGCAGCGAAACCTTGCCGACTTCGATGACGCGAAGCCGGTGCCAGAGCGGCGGATGATTGCGCGGATCGCCCATATCCGTCTTCATCACATATTCGTAAATGTTTGAGAAACCATCGCCGTCGATATCGTAAAAGCGCACGTCGGGATCGTTCGGGTCGAGCTGATACTGCCGGAGAATATCCTCCGGAATCATCACATCGAGCACGCCCTCATCCGGCGGCTCCGCAAACGCTTCGCCGTTATTCGCCGCATTCTTGCAGAACGGGCAGACGCTCTGCTTCTCCATATAGGAGCGCGGAATCAGCTTCTTGCAGAACGGGCAGCGCACGATCCGGAACACAAAGGACAGATCCGAATAATGGTCCTCATTCCCCTTTGCGCGGGGACCCGGATTCACCCAGCTCAGACTCGTGCTTTTCAGGATCTCCGGGACGTTGAACGACGGATCGTTCGGATCCTGAATCTTATAATCGGCCTCCCGCGTCGGAATCTGCAGGTGGTGCTCCTGAATTTCGCCGGTCTGCTTGATGATGTTCAGCACATGGAACATTGAGGCGATGAAGATCACCAGGAGCAAAAGCAGGATCAGCTTTTCGTAATGTTTTTTTATGAAATCCAAAATGAACCTCCGCCTTCACTAAATTCCGTTACCGGATTCCATGATATATTCCACATCGATGATCGCCCGGCACAAACCGCTCTTGCCGATCAGCGTTTCGCCATAACCGGAACGCAGATTGTACGGAAGATTCTTCTCTTCCTCCTCCTGCTGCTTGCGCAGAGCCGCCGCCTGCGCTGCCTGTTCGGCCGCGCTCATCTGCCCCTCCGGCATATAGTTCTGCGGCATTCCGCGGCGGCGGCGGCCCGGCGTCATGGGGGAATTCCCCATCTGCGGCGCCGTCATCCCCGGCAGAACGATCGGAACGATCTCATCCGGCGTCAGCAACGTCCTGGCGCCGTCATCATCCTGGTACAGGAAAATGCTGCGCACGACATAGACCCGGTTCTCGTGAAAGGCCTGATCCAGAATGGCGACCAGCTTGCGGATGCTTTCCATCGTGCCGGTCACCTCAATCGAATAGTGGAACACATCAAAACTGCCGACTTTCTCCGGCTGGATGGCGCGCTTGCGGAAGGAGACAAAGCTGTGGATGCCGGACTCGCTCGCCCGCTTCACGAAATCGCTCAGAATCTCCCAATGCTGCGCGATCATCGGATAGTCGTCCGGCAGATAGCCCGAACGCATATCAAAATTTCCGGAACCGGACGTCGCAGGCAGCACAAAGGAGAAATTTGCGGCTTCCGGAGTCTCGAACAGAATCTTGTCCTTGGTCATCTCAAGCATGCGCCGACGGTTTTCCGCCATGAAACGCTGGAGATTTTCCGGCTTGTTGTCAAACCGGCGCATCACGCCGAGCGAACTCAGGAAAACTTCGTCGATGTTGTTGTCCGTAATCGGCTCGGCGGTCAACTTCTCCGCCAGCCCGCGGAAAGCCTGCATCGCCTCGGGCCAGTTCCGGAAACGGCGCTGGAACAGTTTGTAATCAATCCCTTTCTGGGCCGTGGACTCGCTCTTGGTCCACTCCGCAGTAAACTCCTCCTTGAATTTCTTCAGGGAGATTTTCTTGCCGTCATTCAGCCGCAGAACGGAAATGAACTGATCGAGGGCCGGCTGCAGCGGATGCCCGAACTTGCCGCGCAGCTGATCCGCAGCACGGGAATAGAGCTTGATATCGGTTTCGATCAGCGGAACGTTCCCGTCCACCGGCGCCGGCGTCTTTTTGATCAGGTTCGCAATGTCGGAACGCAACTGCTCCGTCTGAGCGATATACCGCGACATCTGGATATACTCCATTGCCGTCCACACCAGGAGCCCGATCGTCGCAATCAGGGATAACCCGAGGACGACAATCAATACCAAATTGTTTTTTATGATTCGTTTCACTGTGCGTTCTCCGTGCTATTTCTTGATCGGTTCCTTGAGCTTGACCAACATCTCGAAAGAACTCAAGTTGAGCGTATCGGTCTCCGGTGCGTATTTGACCAAAACGGAACCGTCGTCAGCATCCGAGAAAAACGTCGAATCCTTCAGCCGTTTCTGAAATTCCTGCTCCAGGAGGTTCGCCCCCATGATCAGCGTGTAACCGACGAGACGGATCTGCTTGACTTCGGTGATGTCGGCCGGCGAAGGCGGCAGATTCGACTCCGGGCCGCTCATCATGCCACCCTCTCCGCCCGGGCCGAACGGCGAACCGCCGAAGGCCGGCCCCCCGAACGGCGAACCGCCGAACGGAGAATCCGGCGAACCGGCCGCGCCGTCGGAATTCGGGACCTCGTCGCCGACGCCTTCCAGCGTCGTCACCCACATCATGTCCGGCATGCGCTGTTCGAGCTCGGTCAGCATGTTGGTCCACTTGGCGCGGTCCTTCAGAAACTGCATCGGCTCTTCGTAAGAGCCCTTGGCTGAATTCAGCCGGCTGACCAGCCCGTCCACCTGGGAAACCTTCTTGTTCGTCTTATCCACCTCGACCTGCACGCGGTCGACGCGCTGCTTGTCGAAATTCAGACGCTTGTTGACGCCGAACGAGAAGATCAGCAGACATACGATCAGAGAAAATGCCGAAATATAGAAATAAGGCTTCTTGCGGTTCAACTCGACCTGGTTCCTGATCGAAGCCGGAATCAGCGAAATATCGATCGGGCACTGCGTCACGCTGCGGAGACTCATGCCGATCATCTCCTGGAACATCGGGGCGATCGCCTGCAGCGCCTCCTTGTCGACCGAATCATCAATGGTGATCGCGCCGAACGTGTTCAGGTATTCGACCGGCAGACGCAGCTTCTCATTGAAGAAGTCCGTAATGTACAGCATGGTCGAACCGCCGCCGGACAGCAGGATGCGGCTCGGCTGGTGGCCGCCGTGCTGCGAGCGCCAGACGTTGATCGAACGGCTCACTTCGCCGTGCAGACGAGTCATGACGTTACGGGCGATTTTCGAAATCGTCGCCGCCACCTCCGACTCCGGCTCCTCGTAAGCGCCGCCGAGCGCCACAAAGCCGTGGCGGTGCTTCAGATCCTCCGCTTCCGAGAAGCCGATGCCGAACTCCTTGGCGACCTGCTGGGTGATCGTATCCCCGCCGATCGGAATCGGCCGGATGAACACCCGGTTCTGGTCGGCGATCATCAGGTTCGACCCGCGGCCGCCGATGTTGAGGATGAGCGCGCATTCGTCGTCGCGCAACTGGGTGCCCTTCGCCGCATTAAACAGGGCGACCGGCGCAATTTCGACCGACAGGATCTTCCTGCCGGAGTCTTCGATCACATCGGTATAGCGGACAATCTGATCCGTTTTGACGGCAACGAACAACGCTTCGTACTCTTCGTGATCTTCGGAAATCTCGATCGTGCTGCCGTCTTCCTGCATTTCGCTGCGGCGATCTTCCCAGGCATGGCGGATCAACTGGTAATCCCACACGACTTCGCTCATCGCGTACGGCACCGTCTGGCGCGCCTCGTATTCGACCACGCGGGCGATTGCACTCTTGTTGCCGAGAAGCGACGGAAGTTTGCTCAGGCGGGAGAACGACGACTGCCCGGACAACGAAAGCCGGACCTGCCTGGCCGTAAAATTGTGTTCCGCGATCATTTCGTTGTAAGCCTGGGCAAAAGCGGAGTTGTCCCCCTCCTGCTCCTCAAGCTTGCGAAATGCGAACTTCCGGAGCATGACTGCTCCGCCGGGCGGAAAGACGAATTCGGCCATCTTCAAGCTGTCGCCGCCGACGTCAATCGTTAAAACCGTGTTCTCTTTTGGCATTTTAATGATTGTTCCACATGTTCTGCACCGGATGGCATCCCCGGCGCCATTGTTATAGAATGGTAATCAATTCACAAATCACTGTCTTACTTTTCCGCCGCGCGGCCGCCGGCCGGTTTGAGAAAATCGAAATCATCTATATCAAGGTAAGCCCAGGGAGTCAGATTGCGCGGAAGAATGGCGCCGGGAATCGTCAGAGCAGCTCCCGCATTCAGCTTGGAGAAATATTCGGCATAATCCTTGTCGGACATGCCGCGTTGACCATAGAACCCCGTGCCGATCACCGTGCCGGCGCGGTCCTTGAACAGAACCTCCATGACGAAGGTTCCGCTCGTGCTGACCACACTGGCCGAACCGGTGGACGGCAGATAGCGGTCCAGAATCTGGGGAGGGACAAACATCGTGGCGATATGTTTGCGGTTGTCGAGCGGAATGGTCCAGAACTCGCTCGTACCGGTAAAGAGGATCGGCTGCGCCCGGCCGTCCGACTGGCCGTTGAAGACGGCCCGGATGTTCATCGTTACGTCATCAATCCAGAAATGGCGCTGCCTCTGGGGCATGACGGGCGTGAATTCGACGGAAATCACCAGCCATTTGTTCCGCCAGGAACTGCTGGTCGACGGGGTGGAGTTCGAAGTATTTCGAAAACTGGGTGGATTGCTGGTGTTGAGAGTCACTTTTACCTTGGTGAACAACTCCTCGACCGCCGCAGCACGCGCATCTTGCGCGCCGTGCAGAAGCAGCGCGGTCAAGCCGACCAGAAACAGCCATTTTTTCATACGAAAATTTCCCCGCTGGATTTCCACTCTTTATTGTTTGTTATCGGCCCCGGCTTCGGCCGCGGCTTTCGAAGATTCGTCAACCGCCGCCGGAACCGCATCCGTCTTCGGCGTTTCGACGGGAGCCTCCATGCCGCTTTCGAGCTGACGGGTCACGGCGGAGGCGGAGTTGTCGTCCCGGTAGCCGTGGCCGATCAGCGAGGCAAGGATCAGCGCCAGAAGGAAAAAAACACCGGTCATGATCACCGTCGCCTTCGTCAGATGGCTGCCGGCCTGCGCCCCGAACACCGATTCGCCGATTCCGCCGAAAGCCGCGCCCATCCCGCCGGACTTCGACGGCTGGATCAGGATGATCCCGATCACCAGCAGCGAAAGAATCGCCACAAGTACGTACAGAAAAACGATCATATCAAATCGCGCCTTATCTTTTCGTTATGTTTCGGGATACGCGAGCACAAATACCCTATGCTCTGTATCCCGGCCCCGGTTAATATTAGCCCCCATCGAATAAAAAGTCAACCCCTTTTTACCGCCAGCCGGCTAATAATCTCAATTATTTTCCAAAATTGATGCCGTTTTTACTCGGCAATCGCATTGTGAACCAGCGCGGCAAAGCTGTCCGCCTTCAACGCCGCGCCGCCGATCAGGCCGCCGTCGATGTTGCGCTGAGCAACGAGCTCCTTCGCGTTTTCGGCCTTCATGCTGCCGCCGTACTGGATGCGGACGCCTTCGCCGACTTCCTTGCCGAACATGTCATTCAGAGTCATCCGGATGAAGTTGTGAGTCTCTTCGGCGAGCTCCGGCGTCGCGGTCTTGCCGGTTCCGATGGCCCAGACCGGCTCGTAGGCGATCACCACGTTGGCCATATCCTCCTTCGTGAGCCCGGCCAGGCCGCCCTCGAGCTGGGTGAACAGGACCTTCTCGGTCTTGCCGCTCTCGCGCTCTTCGAGCATTTCGCCGATGCAGACAATCGGCTTGAAGCCGGCGGCCAGCGCGGCCTTGACGCGCTTGTTGACCGTCTCATCCGTCTCGCCGAAATACTGCCGGCGTTCGCTGTGGCCGATGATCACATATTCGACACCGAGCTCTTTCAGCATGTCGGCGGCGATTTCTCCGGTGAACGCGCCGCTGGCGGCCCAGTGGATATTCTGCGCACCGAGCTTGATGTTGCTGCCCTTGATCGCCTCGGCGACCGCGGCGATGGTCGTGAACGGCGGGCAGACGACGATATCGGCCTTCGACGGGCAGACGTCGGCAACCAGTCCCTTCAGGGCTTCGACCAAGGCCTTGCCCTCGGCGGCGGTCTTGTTCATCTTCCAGTTTCCGGCGATAATGACTTTGCGATCCATACAAATACCTCTCTATTTTCTTCATTCATGCGTTGTGACATAAAGTGCCAAGGGGAAAAATAACACACCGCAACACATTTTGCAACCCCTAAGATGTTGATCGTCCGGGATTCATTCCGTTTTTTGCTTGGGAATTCCGAACAGTCATTTCTTTTTCACGGCGACCGCCGTCGCATGCTGGCTCCTCCGCCAGAGAATCCAGAGCGAAAAAAAGCCGGTGGACGACTCCGTGATCTCCACGTCCTCCACTTCGGCCTTCAGCTGCTTCGCCCAGCCTTTCAGCATCATATCCGTATACTTGTTTTCGATCCGGTTCCGGCAGGTGACATAGTCGCGCCGGTTCGGCCGGTTCGGATTGCCGCTCCACAGCGGAATATAGTAGAACAGGAAAATCCCCCAGTTGCTCCCTTCGAGATTTGCAACCACCCGCTCCCCGCTCGAACTGGTCTGCCCCTCCGCGGGCGGCAGCATGGTGACCACCGAGGTGTTGCACCCCGCCGTCATCAGGATCGCCGCGGCCAGCGCGACCGTCATCACTGCTTTTCCCATTCCATAGGTTCCTTCTTTTTTGATTTTACTAATTTAAACGGTCAAAACCGATTTTGCAAGTAATCTGCCGGAATCCTTGCCGCGAATCCCCCGGCTCCGCGTTTTGACCGGATACAGCCGTAACTGAAAAACCATCAACGGCTCATCGGATCCTAACATCCCGGCAATACATTACGAAACAGAAAACAATTTCCGAACCTTATCCCTTAACGAAAGGACAGCAGCATGAATCAGCCGATTGCGGCCCTTGCCGTTTCCGCGGGGCTTCTCCTGCCCGGCGCTCTCGCCGCCGCGCCCCCCGAAACCGGGGAGACCCGGACCATCCGCCTGATCCAGGACGATGCCCAGGAATACATGATTTCCAAGGTTTACGAACTCAAATACCTGAAAGCGAACGACGTCGCCCCCTTCGTCCTCGGCGTGGTCAAACGCAACAACACGCAGTCGACCGTGAACCGCATCAACTACAGGGCCGGCGACGAGCAACTGCTGACCGTAAGCTGTCCGGTCCGCATGATGCCGTATGTCGACGACCTCATCGCCAAACTCGACCGCCCGGCGCGGGTGGCCGGCGGCGGCGAAGACCCGATCCGCGGAACCGGCATCACCCGGAACCTCTATCCGGCGCGGTTCCGTTCGGCCCGGGTCATGGTCGACGTCATGACCGGAACCGGCATCAACGGCGGCGCCGACTCCTTCGTCGGCTACGACGCGGAAACCAACCTCATCTACTGGAAGGACGACGCCAACAAAAGCAATGACCTCCTCAAATATCTGGCCTGGCTCGACCGGCCGGTTCCGATGGTCAACCTCGCCTTCACGGTCTATGAGGTGCGGGAGAGCACGCTGCGCGATCTCGGCATCGACTACCTGGCCTGGCGCAACGGCCCCGGCCTCAACCTGCTTCAGGCCGGTTTCAATGCCATGAGCCTCGATTCGGCCGGTTCGGCCGCCCTTTCGGCGGCTTCGGGCGGTTTCGGCGCGTTCTTCATCGCGCCGCAGTTCGACGCGAGCTTCATCCGGGTGCTCCAGCAGAACGGAAAGGCCACGATCGCCAACACGGCCAGCCTCACGGTGCCGAACAGTGAAAGCGCGAGTTACTCGGTCGGCTTTTCCCCGCAGTCTCAGGCGATTTTCAAGCGAAACAACGACCAGCTTCAGGTCGGCATCTCCGGTGTCGGCATGAAGGGCGGAATCGAACAGCCGGAGTCGGGCCCGGGTGCGGAGAACCCGCTGCTGAACAGCCCGGAACCTCCGCCGCCGCTCGCGCTTACCGTCACGGCGCCGCGCATCAACTTCCGCAGTTCGGCCGACGCCAAAACCGGACTGATTCCCGATCAGGCGGCGAATTACAACCATTCGGTTCAGGCCCTGGTCACCTTCCGCTACCTGATCCGGACCGCCGATGTGGTCGAACGCAACAGTTACGGCGCGGAGCTGGCGGAGGTCAGCACGGTCACCGGCGACTGCAATCTGCTCTCCGGCGGGGAGAAGCTGCTCTCGGCCTGGAGCAAAGAGAGCGATGTCGAACAACGGATCGGCATTCCTTTCCTCTCCGACATTCCGGTGCTCGGCAGCCTGTTCAGCACCACGACCGTCAACCGCGAGAAGAGCTACTTCTTCATCACGGCGAAAACCATGCTCGTCCACCCGGAGAGCGCGCCGGCGGAGTACAGCGGCCAGCTCAAAGCCTTCAGCGAACTCATTCCGCAGACAGCAGAACGTTAATTACGATGGAGAATACGCCAATGATCCGAACCTGTCCCCTGTTCCTGCTTGCCGCTCTCGCCGCCCTGCCGCTCGCCGCGGCGCCGGGAGACTCCGCCTTGACCCCGTTTTACACGGACAGCACCTTCAACGGAAAGCTGGAAACCACTGCACGGCGCCTCCCTTCGCCCGGAACCCCGCGCGACAGCAACAACAACGACACGGCCGGCTACATGGATACGCAGGTGCAGACGCAGCTGCGGCTCGACCTCGGCGACAAAGTCGACAGCGTTCACTTCATCCGCGACAACAACGATCCGCTCGTCGTGACCAAAACCTACGTGCTCAAGCATGCCGAACCGTATGCGCTGCGCACCTATCTGCGCGAGATGGTGCAGACCAGGCGGGTCTCCGGCAGCAATACCGCGGTCGAATGCCTGAAATTCGAGGACGGCGTCGGGCTTCTGTTCGTCTCCGCCGAGGAATACCGTTTCAAGGACAGCGAAAACGGCATGGGCATCGACGCGATCGTCGAGCGGCTCGACAGGCCGGGGCTGCTGAACAGTTCCGGCCAGCCGAAGTACGTCTATTTTCCGGCCAACGTTCCGGCCGCCGTCCTTGAAAACATGGTGAAGAAGGTCGGCATGAACGTTTCCGACGACCCGGCCGAGCTGATCGGCGGCAAAGACAAAGTCAAGCTCGATCCGGAACTGAACTGTCTCTTTTTCAACACTGCGAGCTACTCGCGCAAAAACATCGAGGAGATGCTGCGCCGCTATGACGTTCCGCTCCCGGAAATCCGCATCAGATTCAGTGTCTATGAACTTTACGCCGAAAACGATGAAAAGCTCGGGTTCGACTTCCAGGCCTGGAAGAACAACGACGGCATGGACTTCTTCAGCACCGGCGGCCGCTACCGCGACAACTGGGCCGCGGCCTATGGCGGAACCATGGCGGAGGCGCAGGGATCGGAACGCACGAGCTTCTACAATTTCAACCCGAAGTGGAACTCGCGCTACCTCGACTTTCTCGCCAGCCGGGGAAAAGCGAAGATCGCGCACTCCGGCGAGGTGACGGTGCGCCAGAACACGACGAGCACGCTCGAGCGGCTGACCCAGCTCTTCTATATGGATACGACGGTTCCCGCGCCGGAAACCGAAAAACAGTCCGACGACTGGTATGCGAAGCTGTTCGACTCCATCCTCGCCGCCTTCAGCAAGAAGGAGCAGAAAACCGAAATCGCAACCGGCAGGGACAATCAGGAGAGCGTGACCCGCGATCCGAACGCCTTCGGATTCAGCCTGACGGTGAAGGCGCTCTCCATTGCGCCGGAGGCGGCGATGCTGAAACTTACGCTCAAAAATTCCTCGCTGATCGGTTACCAGTCGACCGGAGCGCCGCGCATCCAGGAGGGGAATACGGTCACAACCGACGTCATGGTCTCGACCGCCCGGAACCGGTTCGTGATCGGCGGCCTGGAGAAGCGCGAGATCGTCCGCGGTTCGACGGGGGTTCCGTTTCTGAAGGACATCCCCGGAATCGGCTACCTGTTCCAGGTCGAATCGGAGTCGACCCGCAAATCCCGGATGGTGCTGGTCGCCGAATGCGAATACACCGAGCCGGAGAGCGTCACGCCGGAAGAAACGCAGCAGCAGTTGAACGACATCCGGAACGACGTCGCCGGCGCCGGCGGCCGGAACCAGTACTTCTACGGCCAGTACGGACTCGACCGGTAAAAGAAAAACGCGAGACACCGCACCTGCGTCAAGACGGCCAAGCCGTCAACGGTCATAGAAATTTGTCTGCCGCAGATTTTTGTGCGGGAACTCCGCCCGGGCCGGTTTGAGGCGCTGCCTCAACCTCCGCACGCGCTCCCCTGCGGCAACAGCGTAAACCCGAGCGTCTTCAGCACGGCAGCCGTCTCCGGCCTCCCGCCCCTCACCCGGAACGCCGGATATTCACGGCGAATCCGGTAATGTCCGCGCTGCGGCTCAAAACCCGCCGGGTCACTCCGCAGCTTCCCGTCGTCCAGGCCGATATCGTATGTGTGCAGCAGTGCCTGCGCAACCTGCTCCCGCACGGAAGCGCCCATTTCAAGCTCGATTTCCGGAGTTTCCGGCTCCGGCAGCCGTTCCGGCCGCCATTCAGCAAGCCCGGGAATGCCGAAGAATGCCGCGACCGCCTGCACCGCCATCGCCGTCCCGTTCGCCTTCCCATCGGTCGAATACCCGGCGATATGAGGCGTCCCGATCCGCACCAGGTCCAGCAGCTCACGGTCGATTCCGGGTTCGTTTTCCCAGACATCAAGCACGGCGGCGGAGATTCGGCCGCTCTTCAGCGCCGCCTTCAAGGCGGCCGTGTCGACCACTTCCCCGCGCCCGCTGTTGAACAGCTGCGCCCCCGACCGCATCAGTTCCGGAAACCCCGCATCGCAGAGATGAAAGGTCGGGTGAGCGCCGTCGCGGGTCAGCGGCGTGTGAATCGTCACGAAATCGGCTTCCGCCAGCAGCTCCGGCAGCTCCGTGAATCCCGTGCTCCCCTCCCGCTCAGCCCGCGGGGGATCGTTCCGCAGCACCCGCATGCCGAGCGCTTCCCCAAGCGCCGCGACTTTCGAGCCGACATTGCCGACTCCGATCACGCCGAGCGTTTTTCCGCATAATTCCACTCCGGACGAAACCAGGGCGCTGCCGATATACTGAGCGACGCTCGCGGCATTGCAGCCCGGCGCATTGCGCCAGGCGATTCCGGCCCGGCGCAGATACGCCGTGTCGATATGGTCGTAACCGATCGTGGCGGTCGCAATAAAACGGACGCGCGACCCGGCCAGCAGCGCTTCGCCGCAGCGGGTCCGGGTCCGGGTAATCAACGCATCCGCATTCTTCACATCCGCCGGGGCGATCGCACCGCCCGGCAGGTAGGTCACTTCCGCAAACGGTTCAAGCGCTCCGCGCAGAAACGGGATTTTATCATCGGCAACAATTCTGAGTTTCATCATCCTCCGTCCGGCAGTCGGGTTGGTTCGACCGGCCGCATTGTTTACCATAATACCGCCTTCCGGCAAAATCAACCCCCGGCCGACGGCCAAAGCAGAGGAATCCGGGGAGTAAGGCGCTTCAGAAGTTATTCCGGTGAAATCCGCCCCAGCGGTATTCCGGAGTCAGTTCCGTATGCTCCGTCGTGCTGACGTGCCCATCCATGAAGCAGACGTTCGCCAGGGTGCAGCCGCCGTGGCGGAAGGCCACGATATCGGTATTGCCGTCTCCCGTAATCTCTTCTCCGCTCTGAATATAGCGCTGACGCTTGCTTTCGTTGGAGCTGTATACGTGCCAGTCCGTCGAATCGGTGAAGGCGACCCGCTCGGCGGGACGGACGATCCGGCTCAGTTTATATGCGACGATCCGGTCGCCCAGCCCGCCGTTCACTCCGGCCCAGGAGATGACGATGTCTCCGCTCGCCACCGCGTAGCTGCGGTAAATCGGCGAAAGTCCGTCAATTTTATGGCTCCCCAGCGCGGAAGTCGCTTCGGGGCAGATCAGACCCGCGTCGGTGCTGTTTTCCACATAGTTGCCGCTGGCGGCAATGTTTCGCAGCGTTCCGCCCAGGAACTGCCGGAACGCCAGATTGTTGACCCAGATCCGGTCCGTGGACGCGTCGGAATGATAGCTGACCGGAACCCAGTATCCGCCGAAGCTGTCGGCGTAAAACACACCCGCCATACCGTACTGCTTCTGAATGCCGGCGCATTTGATCCGCTTCGCCCGGCCGCGCGCCTGATTCAGGGCCGGAAGCAGCATGGCGGCCAGAATGGCGATGATTGCAATTACCACCAGCAATTCGATCAGTGTAAATTTTCGTATTCTCATATTCCTCCATTGTTTTCGGGTACGTTCTGTAAAAATCCTTTGTTCAACAGCATATTGATCAACTCGTCGATATCGTTCCGGGCGGATTCCGGGACTCCGGCGAACCGCTGCCGCAGCATCTCGAAGATACCTTCCCGCCCGACCCCGGCCGAAGCGCCTTCCCAGATGGCTTTCGCCACGGGATTCAACCCGTAGGATTCGCCGGTTTCGGCGTTGAACAAAATTGCGCCGATCTCCTTTTCATCGCGGTAAATTGCCGAAAAACCGGCCCGTGTCATGACAGCACCTCCAATTCCTTCCAGAATTCCCCGGTCAGAGAACACTCCAATTCGCCGACCGGCACTTTGCGGACCGCCCCGAACGCGAAGTCCACCGCGGCTTCATTCAGGGAACGCCAGAAACTGTTTCTTCTCCCGGCCCGCCACATATGGTTCAAATCGTAAAACTGCCGGTAGAGGATCTGCACCTGCTCGGCGGGCGGCAGGCCGTTCACCCGCTCCCGGTCCGAATGGCACAGCCGGTAAATCCCCGACAGCCGGACCGTCTCGCCGATGCGGACCGGATGCAGCTCCCCGGAAACGAACTGGCTCCAGGTCGGCAGCGGCTGCGCAAAATACGCTCCGCCGACGTTCGAAATCAGCACTGCATCGTCGCAAAGCGCCCGCCACGGCGGCGGAATCCGCCGGGCGCAGGTGCTTTTCCCCGCTCCGGAAGGGCCGCAGACCACAATGCCGCTGCCGTCCCTGGCCAGCAGCGCACCGTGCGCCACAACCGCCTCGCGCTTCAGCAGCTGCGGCAGAAAACCGTACCAGACGATGCGCGGCAACAGCGGCAGCAGCTCGTCGGAACCGGTGCGGTGCAGCAGAAACTCAACCACGCCGTCCGGCCTCCGCCGCACCGAAGCTTCCGGACTCAGGTGGATCAGCTCCTCCCGCCGCCATCCGGCCGGAAAGTCCGGAGTCCGCGGAGCGCATCCGACCGACACCTGCGCCGCGACCGGCAGCATACCGGGGAGCATTTCGGGAATAACCACTTTTTCAATCAGCTCCAGACAGCAGCAGGCGGCCTCCCCGCTGAAGCGCCAGACTGCTTTCGTTCCGCCGGCCAGCCGTACTTCGAGAATCCTCACTTCCATTCAAGCCTTTCAAAATCAAAATCGGGAGCTGCCTCCTGATATTTTTTCAAACAGTAGGGCGTGGCTCGCCCGCAATGGTCGAAGCAGGCGCCCGCCGGACGGCAATACCGGTTGTATCCGCACTCCGCGCAGACCGGGAAAGTCTCCGCCGGGTCGCAGTCGTGTTCACGCATTTCAAGCAGAACGGGCGAATTGCGCCAGACGTCGATGATCCGGTCTTTTCCAGCCCACCCCAATACCATATGGGAAATATGGTTGCACGGCGTAATGGCGCCGTCCGCCCGGATCGAAATCCGCTCCAGCTGCGCCGGACAACGCAGGAGGGAAGCTCCGGTCAGCTCCCGCCGGTCGAGAATGTCCTTCCAACGATTCGCGACATTCGTGAAGGCAGCCTTCTTCACGAGGAACCGCTCCGGAAAGGCCGCGTGAACCCGCTTGACCTCGACCATCGACTGCAGCTGTTCCCGCATGGAGAGCAGATGCCCGCTGTCGTCGTCACTCTCCTTGCTGCTGAAGTGCTGCGCCCAGTTGGCGGAGACCGCAGGGATGCCGGTCTCTTCGAGCAGGCAGCGGACGGTCTCCATCAGGGTTCCGAGATTGTGCTTCCCGATGGTGATCCGCACCTGTGCCCGAAGCCCGTGCTCCCGGAGGATGCCGATCGCCCGGACGGCCCGGGCGAACGAACCTCTGCCGCGAATCGCGTCATGCACCTCCTCCACCCCGTCCACCGAAATCTGGACGCTGTTGCAGCGGCCGGACTCCTTCAACATGACGGCATGTCTGTCCTCGAAAAAGTAGCCGTTGCTGAGCAGCGAAAACCGCATATTGTTGCGGCACACTCCCTCGATCAACTGCGGCAGATCTTCCCGGAGCAGCACCTCGCCGCCGGAAAGAATCACCTTGAGCATCTTCATCTGCCCGAATTCGGCAAAGACATCGAGCCACTCGCCGGTGGTCAACTCCTCCGGAGTCTCACAGGCGCTGTTCCGAAAATAGCAGTAACCGCAATGCAGATTGCATCTCGCAGTCAACGCCGCCTCGGCATAATATGGAGCGGAAAGAGGCTGCATATCAATAATTATTATCCTTCCGGTGGAGTATCATCCGTTGCGGCTCCACATGGTTCAACAGGGTTGCCATCGACTCCTCCAATACAACTGTCCCCTTTGATAATCTGCGCCATCCAGTGTTCAAAGTCGATCAGTTCCGGTTTTTCGTAAACTTGCTTTCCATCCGCTTCCTGCATTTCCGTTCATCGCTCCCCTGTTTGTTCTTCACCGAAAATACGCTTGATTCAGTTTTCGCATCCCTGCGCATTATCTTTCGATGCAAAATATTCACCGTTGATGTTCATATTGTACAATATCATGATTGAACTTTCCGGCAACGGCTGACAGCATGACGGTTGCTTTCATTGAAACACCTGCTTTTTGAATTGATTTGCAAAAGTCAGAATATCATCAGATATCCATTCCATATTATTATAACACTTTTTCATTCTTTTTACAGATGATATCCTGACTTTTTTACTGATGATTACCGAAAAAGCATACTATTGTCATACTTTGCTGACGGAGAGCGTATTGTTCTCGGCGAGGCCGAATTTCCACTGCCGGTTCGCATCCACCCAGGCGTTGAGCCCCAGGTCCCACTCCCCGGCGACCCCGTTGAAGTAAACGGTGTTTCCGCTGTTGTTCCATCCGCCGATGACCGAGGCGCTGCCGCCCGCGATCACCGTCGCGGCATTGAAGCCGGCCGTATCGAAATCGAGGTTGAAGGTATCACCGGAGAAACCGCCGTTTCCGGCATCCCACGTCAACGCCGTTTCGCCTTCCGCCAGTTTGAAGTTCCACGTGTTCACCCCGACCATGTAACTGCCCTGACCGGTGCTCCAATGCACCCGGCTGCCGGAAATCGTCACCACATCAAAGTAGGCGAAGTTGGCTGTAATGGTCCCGGTGAAATCGGTCAGGTTCAGGAACCGGGTTCCGCCGATGCCGCCGCCCTGTCCGGTTGGCGCACCGCCACCAATAAATGAGCCGGCAGCGAAAGTCAGATTATCGCCCAACCCTTTGATTGTAATGCAGGTATCACCGGTAACAGTGGCGAGACCATGGCCGCCGCCGAAGATAGATTTGCAGCGGACTGCGCCGGCGGAACAATCCACCGTGATATTGGTATTACCGTAAATAACTGCATGAGCGCCTGTCGCAGAATCAGCATTACCGGCACCGAAAACGGACCCGACCGTTCCGCCATCAATGATGATTTCCGTATCTCCGTAGATAAGCGCTCCGGCTCCGGAGGAAGCGGAATAGCCTCCGCCATAGATAAAACCCGTGCTTCCTCCATTGACAATGATTCGCGTTCCGCCGTAAACAACATTGCTTCCGCTGCCAACGCTGTGCCCGCCACCCAAAACCGTACCGACAGAACTTTCACGATCAATCGTAATCGTTACACCTTTTCCCGTCATACCGGAAGTCCCAACAACAGCCGTACCGTTTGACGTACTGCGGCCGCCACCGAAAATTCCAACGCTGCTGCGATTAAAACCGTCCAACTGAATTTCAGTTCCTCCGGTTAACCTGGAATATCCGTTCGCGCCGGCATAACCGCCGCCATAAATAAAGTTTGTATCGGCACTGCCGGTTACTGTAATTAAACCCTTTCCATAATTGATCGCAATACCGCCAAGAGCATATCCCCCGCCGTAAACCAGACCGGTTCTGGCGGTGGAGGCAATGGTGATGACGGAATTTCCATATACCGCGGATTCGCCCCCGTTGACGCCATATCCGCCGCCGGTGATGGTGCCGAGCCGGCTCGCTCCCGAAACCGTCAGCGCGACACCGGCGAGATTTTCCGCCGTTCCGATCATGGAACGCGCTCCGCTGCCGGTCGCCCAACCGCCGAGCATCGTGAAACCGGTGTTGACCGTTCCGGCCAGGATCAATTCAGAACCGCCTTCAACAACAACGGCAGCTCCGGTCCCGGATGCATATCCGCCGGCGAAAAGGATATCAGACATTCTGACACTGCCGATCGTGAGGGTCGCCTTGCCGGTAACCGTGGTGGTTCCCGCCGCCGTGCGGTAACCGCCGACGTAGATCCGGCCCGACGAAGCTCCCGCCCCGGCGCCGTTGTTCTGCAGATTCAGCACCACGTCGCCGTAAACCGTCGCGTTTCCGGCGCTGGAGGCGTCGTTGCAGGTGCCGAGCACGATGTTATATGCCTGGTTGCAGACCGCGGAATTGATGTTGACCGTGATCGCGTCCCCGGTTTTCGTCGCCGTGTTGACATCCCCGGTGCCGCCGGCGTAGATGAATGCACCCGCCGCATCGCAGCCGGCCGCGATCGTGATGACGATTCGGCCGAACACCGCACCGCTGCAGCCGCCTCCGTAGATATCGCCCCTGAAGTTCGCGTTGACCTCGACAGCGGCGTTGCCGGCCACATTGCCGTTTTTTCCGCCGCCGTAGATGTCGCCGTCGACCGACGTATTGAGCACCAGCCGGGTGTTGCCCGTCACCAGGCCGCCGCTGCCGCCGGCGAATGCTTCTCCGGTGATGTTTCCGCCGGCGATCAGGAGCACGGCGTCGCCGTTGACCTGCCCGCCCCTGCCGCCGCCGTAGACGTTCGTCACGGTTCCGCCGGAGATCCGGACTGTCGTGCCGCCGTCGACCGCCGCATTCCGGCCGCCGCCGTAAACATCGCCGTTGACCACAGCATTTTTGTTGTTCAGATCGACCACGGCGCCGTTCGACACGACTGCGCCGTTGTCACCGCCGCCGTAGATGTGTCCCGAAATCCGGACCGTCCCATCCGAGGTGAAATGAAACAGCGTTCCGCTGCCGACCGTTCCTCCGGCCCCGGTGCCGCCGCCGAAGATATTGCCGAGGTAATCGCCGTGTCCGAGCGTAATTTCCGTCCTGCCGGCCACTGCTCCGCCGTTGCCGCCGCCGTAAACGTCACCCGTGACTCCGCCCCAGTTGCCGGAGTCGCCGGCCAGAATCCACACTTCCGCGTTGCCGGTCACATCGCCGTTGCGCCCGCCGCCGTAGACGCTGCCGGCAAGCTGCGTCCAGTTGGCCGAAACGACCGTGTCCCCCCGTACGTCCGCCGCATTGCCGCCGCCGTAAATATCCGCGGTCGGCGTACCGCCTGCAATGGTCACCTTCGCACCGCCCTCGACCACCGCACCCGCCGCGCCGCCGCCGAATACGGCGCTCGCGCGCAGGTTGCCGCCGACCTTCACCTCGGCGCCGTTCATGACGGAGGCCGCCGAACCGGAACCGCCGCCGTGAATGCCGCCGGCGGTTCCGCCTGCGGCATTCACCATCGTGCCGCCGCTCACGACCGAATTCCGGCCGCCGCCGTAAACATCGCCGGCAATCACCGCGTTGCCGTTGCTCAACCCGACCGCGGCGCTCCCGGTCACGGCCGCTCCGCCGTTGCCGCCGCCGTAAATATCGCCGGTCACCTTCGGCGTCCCCCCCGACAACTGAACCAGCGTCCCGCCGCCGACCGTCCCGCCGGCGCCGTTGCCGCCACCGTAGATATTGCCGAGATAATCACCGTGTCCGAGCGTAACCGCCGTATCGCCGGTTACGCCGCCGTTGTTGCCGCCGCCGTAGATTTCGCCTTCGAAGCCGCCCCAGTTGCCGGAAACGCCCGCAGTGATTTCGACTGACGCATTCCCGGTAACTGTTCCGTTGTTGCCGCCGCCGTAAAACGCGCCGGACATGATCGCCCAATAAGCCGACACGAACGTATTGCCCTGCACATCCGCCGCGTTGCCGCCGCCGTAAAAGCTGCCGGAGAGCGTTCCGCTCTGCAGCAGAATCTGCGTACCGCCGTTCACAGCCGCACCGTCCCGCCCGCCGCCGTAGACATTCCCCCGGATATCGGCGGCCGAAACGGCAATCTGCGTGCCGCCGTTCACCGTCGCGCCGTTGCGCCCGCCGCCGTAAATATCGCCGGACACCGCGGTTCCGGCGACGGAAAGTTCCGTGCCGCTGCCGACCAGCGCTCCTGCCCCGTTGCCGCCGCCGTAGACATCCGCCTTTAATTGCGCAATATTCCCGAGGGAGACAACGGCTTTGCCGTCGACCTCGCCATTGCGCCCGCCGCCGTGGAATGAAACCGTATCCGGCATCACGATGGCTCCGCCGAGGTCGAGCAGGGTGCTGCCCGTCACCTTCGCATGATTGCCGCCGCCGTAGATGTCGCCGCCGATGTTCCCGGCCCTGACGCGGACAACCGTGCCGCCGTTCACAGCCGCACCGTCCCGCCCGCCGCCGTAAACGGTTCCGGCCACGCTGGCGAGGGAAGCAGAAACGAGAGTTCCGCCGTTCACAGCCGCACCGTCGGCGCCTCCGCCGTAGACATCGCCGTTCATTGTTCCGCCATTCAGAAAGACGTTCGTCCCTTTGCCGACATTCGCGGCGGAGCCGTTGCCGCCGCCATAGACGGTTCCGGTCACGGCGCCTTTCAGCGAAAGGGCCGTTCCCCCGTGTACAGCACCGTTATAACCGCCGCCGTACACGGCAGTCCCGGAGAGATGGGTTCCGACTTCCTGATCGAACCGGGTGCCGCCTTTCACCGTCGCGGCATCACCGCCCAGATAAAGCTCACCGATGATATTCGAATTCCGGTACGTGTAGACATACGTGTCGCCGCCGACTGTCGCGCCATTGCGCCCGCCGCCGAAAACTTTGCCGACGATCGTGGTGCTGCCGTCGGCCGAAGCGCCTATGATAAGGCTCGTGCCGCCTTTGACCAGGTCGGCCGTTCCCTCGCCGCCGCCGTAAACGATGGTTTCGAAGGTTCCGGTATTGTAGAGCCCGATCTTCGCATTGCCGTCGACCGTGGCATTGCTGCCGCCGCCGTAGATGCTGCCGACACCGGCGTAGGAACCGGATACTCCGGAAACGATGACATAGGTGTCTCCTCCGATTATCGCGCCGTTGCGCCCGCCGCCGTAGACACTGCCGACGGCTTTGGCATAAGAGAACCGGACCAGCGTGTTCTTTTCAACAACCGCACCGTCGTCACCGCCGCCGAAAACATTCCCGTAGGTTCCGGTCGAAATGTTGATCGATGTTCCGGCCATGTAACTGTCGGCTTCGCTGACGTCATAGGCGGCTTCGTTCCAGACCGTGCTGCCGGCGCCCCGGCCGCCGCCGAACAGGCAGCCGGAGAGCGTTACCGCCTGGCCGCTTACCCAATAGCAGACCGCCTGCGTAACGCCGACACGGGCGTTGCCGGAGGAGCCGTCGCCGCCGAGATAAACCGTACCGTGCGTGCCGCCGGTTACATGCAGATTGACGGTCCCGATATCGGAAGCACCGCTGCCGCCGCCGAACGCAGTCGCCACTTCCCCGCCCGCCAGGATGAAACCGGCCTCATCGCCGATGCCCTGACCGCCGTACAGCGTCTTGATTTTCGCATAATTCGTAACCGTCAGCGACGGATGGACTGAGCCGTTGACCTCCACATAAACGGTGTTCAGGATCGAACTGCCGATGGTGATCTGCCTGGTCTGGCTGGAGAAACGGATTCCCGCGACTGCGGATGCATCGACGTCGCCGCCGCCGGCGTTTCCGCCGATCCGGATCTGCTGGATATCCGGAAATACGTAAACCGTGCCGCCGACGGGAGCCGCCAGAACCGCCTTCTGGATCGTGAGGGCATTGTCGCCGTAACCGCTCGCGGCGGAAAACACCAACCGCGTTTCGCCGACGGGCCGGTCAACGGTGATCATCCACGCCGCCCCCGGAGAAACGACAAATTCGTAAGGCGCGGCATAATCGTGGATATCACCGGCCGGATTCGCATGGCTTTCACCGAGCAGGTGACCGGCCTCGTGGGCGATCACCGAGATGACCTGCTCGATGCCGCCGGTGATATTGTCGGTCAGGACATAGGCGTTGTCGTTTGCGATCCGATTGCCATTGCCAATCGTCTCCGCGATACCGGGAAAGGTCCCGTACCCATCGAATGCATCGGTCGAACCGACGTAGATGATCGACCTGTTACCCATGTCTTCCGGGAGGGAAATTGCGAAAACCACATTGTCATCCGCGCAGAGTTCGTTCAGTGAAGCGATGATATATGCCTGTTCTTCTTCGGAGAAACCGGCGCTGTCCATGCGGATATCGCTTAGCGAGAGAAATTCATTGCGGAATTCCAGCCCGCTGCCGCCATCGAAATCGACGAGAAAATACCGGCGCCGTTCCGCAGAATCAGAAATAAAAATATCTTCATTCCTGTTTTCAATGATTCCGATCTGGTCGCCGAAAAGATGTTTTTTTGTGATGTTCAGCATATTCCACCTGCTTATGTAATTGAGACTCCGCCAAAAGAAATTCGATGATCGGATGATAGAAACAATATATACATATTAAATATAATATCAAGAGTGAATCAATGATAATATTGATATTTTTTACTGTTTTAAAACAAAAAAATATGCAGGTAATACGCTCAAACAAGCCTGATTATTTAAATATAAAAATAAGGAATTCACAATTGTTAATTTTTATTATTTACAGGATTAACACGTATAAACAACTGAGTTGTCAGGTGATATCAAAATCCATACCAGCCGGCCGCCATGAAAAATTCAATCGTTTGCACGTGAAATGAACAATATATGTTTCTAAGAAAAAAATCGATCAAAAAATAATGTATGAAATAAATCGCCATTCCGATAATCATAAACCATATTGCCACAAAATCATATCTTGAAATAAAAACGAAGAAATATGCCGCCGGCCGCTTCGGATGCAGCGCAGACGCGAATATTCGGAAGTTCAGGGGTCGCCTGAAAGACCGGAACAGGGCGAACAATGTGAATGCCGCCCGGCATCGGGAAGCTCAACAGGAGGACGAAAGGAGGACCGCACTGCCGCAGAGGGAGAGAGCCGGCCAAAAAACGGCCATGAGGAAAATCCGGACGGCTGCCGCCCGGCATTGCATCAATTGTTGCTGAGAATGACCAGCGCTTCGGGATCGCCGGAAGCGGCGGCGGCTTCGATCAGTCGGCTTCCCTCGGCTTCGTCCTTCTCCACGCCGGTTCCGGTCAGGTAGCAGATACCGAGCTCGCGGACGGCGTCGAGCTGTCCGACCGCCGTCGCCGTCTTGAACCAGAACACCGCACCGGCGGCATCCGGCTCCATGCCGATTCCCTTCAGGTGGCAGCGGCCGAACGCATACTGGCCGTCGGCATCCCCGGCCCGCGCCGCAATGCCGTAGAGCTCCGCGGCCCGCACCGGCTCCGGGTCGCTTCCGATGCCGAGCTCGGCGCAGCGGCCGAGCTTCACGGCCGCCGACAGATAACCGGCGTCGAACGCCTTGCGGTAAAGCGCCAGCGCTTCGGAAATCGACTGCGCCACCTGATCGCCGTTCAGGTAGTAATCGCCCAGCCGCACCTGCGCCCGCGCGCTGCCGGCCTCCGCCGCCTCCCGGACAAGCCGGAAGGCGCGGACCGGATCGGGAGCGACTCCGAGCCCGTACTCGTAAGCCGCGGCCAGCGGAACCTTCGCATCGGCGCTGCCGAGCTTCACGGCACGCTCATAACATGCCACCGCCTCCTTTGCGTCGCCGGCTCCTCCGACGCCATCCTCATAACAGGCAGCCAGCATCAGCAGCGACTCGACGTCGCCTGAATCCGCCGCCCGGGTCAGCGACTGCCGCGCCTCCGTGCCGCAGCTCTGCCGCAACGCGGCATCCCGCAAAATCATCCGCCCGAGCTCCCGGTCCGCCGGAAGATAGCCGGTTCCGGCCAGGTCGCGCAGAAGCCGCAACGCGCCGGCGGGGTCGGCGGGCGTTCCCGGCAGCGTCTCCTTCTCCTCCGCTTCGTCGGGAATTCCGGAAATCATCAGCAGCGCCTTCCGGAGCCGCGCCTCCGGCAGCCCGCCTTTCGCGGCCTCATCAAAACAGCGGCCCGCCCGCACCAGACTCGGGTGCTCGACCCCCCACCCCTTTTCATAACATACGCCGAGATTGTAGGCGCCTTCGGCACTGCCCAGTTCCGCCGCCCTGCGATACCAGTAGACCGCCAGCACCGGATTGCGCGGACGGGCGTCCGTGCCGAAGAAGAACTCCGACGCGAGCTTCAGCTGCGCCGCCGTATCGCCCGACAACGCCGCATTGCGGAGCGGGTCGTCCTTCTCCTGTTCCGCCGCAGCCGGAAAAACGACAAGAAAAAACAGCGGAACGAGCGCATACAGCCAGTGTGACCGCATCTTCATCGTTCCGCCGTTTCTCCGTCGTTTTTCCGTTATTTCTCCGGATTATCTGGCGCTGCCCTTCAACGCTTCGACTTCCGCCTTCAGCGCTTCGAACTTTTTCTGGAGCTTTTCGAAACGGCTCGGCAGCGTGTGCCGCGCCATGAATTCCCGCTGCGACTCCGCCGGAGTCCCGAGCGCGATGGCGCCGGCCGGAAGGCTCTTCACGACGCCGCTCGTGCCGGCGACCTGAACGCCGTCGCCGATCGTAATGTGGCCGTTGATGCCGGCCTTCGCGCCGAGCACCACGCCGCGGCCGAGCTCTGCGCTGCCTGCGATGCCGGTCTGCGCGACCAGGATCGAACTCTCGCCGATCACGACGTTGTGCGCGATCATGACCTGATCGTCAACTTTCACGTTGCTCTTGATCCAGGTCCGTCCGAAACGGGCACGGTCGACCGTCGTATTCGCGCCGAGCTCGACGTCGTCGTCGATCTGGACGATACCGGTCTGCGGCACTTTAACCAGCCCCTGCGGACCCGGCACAAAGCCGAAGCCGTCCGCGCCGATCACAACGCCGGGGTGAAGGATGCACTTGCGCCCGATCGTGCAGCGGTACATGACCGTCACATTCGGGTAGAGGATCGTCCCCGCGCCGATCTTGACCTGATGGCCGAGATAGCAGCCTGCGCCGATCACGGCGCCGTCGCCGATTTCAACGCCCGGCTCGATCACCGCGTTCGCGCCGACCGTCACCCCCTCGCCGAGCTTCACGTCGGAAGCGACGACCGCCGACGGATGCACGCCCGGCTCAAAAACCGGCGGCTTCTCGGCAAACACCGCCACGACGGTCGCAAACGCGTAATCGACGTGATCGGTCACGATCAGCGTATGCTTGTCGCTCGCCGCGGACTCGAGATCGGAGCAAACCAGAATCACGCCCGCCTCCGTCGTCTCGAACTGGTGCTCATAGCGCTTGTTGCCGATGAACGACAGCTGGTCGCCCTTCGCCTCCTTGATGCCGGCGACGCTGTGGACGACGCGCCCGGGCTCCCCGACGACCTTGCCCTTGATCATCTCGGCAATTTCCGCGGCGGTGAGTGTAAGCTGTTTCATGATGTTCTCCCTTTCCAAAACTCTCTCTGGTAAACTCTCCGACGCCGGCAGCGGTCACTCCGGCTGCGGCTCCGTCTTTTCGCCCGGCTGCGGGGCGGCCGCGGGTGCGGCCTCCTTTTTCTCCGCCTCCGACATCGTGCGGTTCAACTCGCGGATCACGGCCTCCGTCAGATCGCAGGAGGCCGGAAAACGCAGCACCGTCGGCTGCTCGTTCATCGTCTTCCCCGACGAATCGAGCACGAAAGTGAACCCCTCCGCCGCGGCGCGCCGGTCGATCTCCTTATAGATATCGGCAAAGACCTCCTCGCGCTTTTTCTGCTCGGCGTCGCGCATGGTCCGGAGGCGTTCGGCCGCATAGAGCTTCAGTTCGGCCTCCTTGGCCGCGACCTCGCGCGCCTTGACCACGGCATCCGCGCCGGCTTTGGAACGGTCCGCCTCGCTCAGGGCCGGATTCCGGGCTTCCTCCTGCAGCTGCTCCGCCTGCTTGCGGAGCTGAACGAGCAGCCCCTGCTGCTTGACGAAGTAGTTGCGGTAAACCTCCGCCTGCTGCTTGAACGCGTCTTCGGCGATCCGGCTCTTGCGGTATTCGCGGAACACCTTTTCGAGGTTCACCACCGCGAAGCGCTGAACCTCGGCCGCCTGTGCGGCGATCCCGGCGCACAGAAACGCCGCCAGAAGCAGAAGCCCGACCGGAGTGCGCCTGCTCATTTTCAGTTCCCCGAATAATTCGGCGCGTCCTTGACCATCGTGACGTCGTGCGGATGCGCCTCGCGCAGGCCGGCCGCCGTGACCCGAACCATCTTCGCCTTCCGCTGGAACTCCGGAACCGTGCGGGCGCCGCAGTAACCGAACGAATAGCGCAAGCCGCCGACGAACTGAATGATCACATTCGCCACCGGGCCGCGGAACGGGACCATGCCTTCGATGCCCTGCGGCACAAGCTTGCATTCGTCATCGACATCGTCCTGTCCGTAGCGTTCGCGGCTGCCCTTGCCGGTTTTCATCGCGGCGAGGCTGCCCATGCCGCGGTAGATCACGTAGCTGCGTCCCTGGTGAAGCGTGACTTCGCCGGTGCTTTCGCTGGTGCCGGCCAGCGCCGACCCCATCATGACGCACGATGCGCCGACCGCGATCGCCTTCGCGACATCGCCGGACTGCTTGATGCCGCCGTCGGCAATGACCGGAATGTCGGACGGAACCGCCCTGGCGACCTCGTAAACCGCCGTGACCTGCGGCACGCCGACGCCGGCGACCACGCGGGTCGTGCAGATCGAGCCGGGCCCGATGCCGACTTTGATGCCGTCCGCGCCCGCATCGGCGAGCGCCTTGCCGGCTTCAGCGGTCGCAATGTTGCCGGCGACCACATCGACCCGGCCGCCGTAAATGTTCTTGAGCTCCTTCACCGTCTCGATGACGCCCTTCGAATGGCCGTGGGCCGTGTCGAGCACGAGAACGTCGACGCCGGCATTGACCAGCGCCTCGGCGCGCTCGAAATCATAAGGACCGATTCCGGCGGCGGCACGGAGCTGGTGATGGTCGTCGCGGTTGTAATCGGGCTCCTCCTTCGAGATCAGGGTCTTGACGTCGAGGAAGCTGTAAAGCCCGGTCAGCCTGCCGTTCGCATCGACCATCGGGAGCTTGCCGACCTTGTTTTCGAGCATGATCCGGTAAGCTTCCTGCATCGACACGCCGTCTCTGGCGATAACCGGCTTCTTCGTCATCACATCGCGGATTTTGATCCGGTAATCGGTCAGGAATTTGATGTCGCGGGCCGTGATGATGCCGACGAGCCCGCCGGCGGCGTCGACGATCGGGAAACCGGAGAACGAGTACTTCCGGGCGCGTTTTTCATTCATCATCTCTTCGACGGTCTGGTCCTCGCGGAAAACCACCGGAGTCCGGATGATGCCGTTCAGATAGTACTTGACCTTGCGGACTTCGTCGGCCTGGCGTTCGACCGGCAGATTCTTGTGAATCACGCCGATGCCGCCGAGCTGCGCCATGGCGATGGCCATCGCGCTTTCGGTCACGGTATCCATCGCGGCGCTGACGAACGGGATGTTCAGCTTGACGTTCCGCGAGAAGCGGCTCGAGACGTCCGCGTCGTGCGGCAGGAAGTCGGCGTACTGCGTCACCAGTGAGATGTCGTCGAAGGTAAGTCCTTCGAATTCGAATGCCGCCATGAATTTGTCGATGTAGCGTTCCATTTGAAATCGGTCTCCAATCGGGGCTTGGAAGGGTTGATATAATGTTACTGTGTAATATACATCTTTTTCCCTCGCCTTACAAGGAGTTTTTTCGGCTTTTTTCGCTTCCGAACCGGATTATTCTGTTGCGTTTGGCATAAAGTTGAAGTATATTGTAGAGTATTCTCTTGTGCCTGCCGCACGGCATATCGCTCCGGCCGGCCGTTTTTTATTATTCAGAACCGGAAAAATCGGAAAAGAATCGGAACGGCAGATGATCGATAACAGCTTTCGCATTGCGGCCCTCCGCGAGGGCGTCCACGAAAAACCGCATCCGGCCGGCGACCGGCCGCTGCGGATCGCGGCGGCGCTCGCGCTCGCCTACCGAATGTGAAGCCGCATCGTCCGCAGGAACCGCCGCCGCAATCCATCCGCCCCTTGACGGGCATTTTCTGATAAGGAGTTCAACAGGATATGAACACGGAAAACTTTTACGTCACCACTCCGATCTATTACGTCAACGACAAGCCGCACATCGGCCACGCCTACACGACCGTGCTGGCCGACGTGCTCGCCCGCTACCACCGTTCGCTCGGCGACGAAACCTTCTTTCTGACCGGTACCGACGAGCACGGCCAGAAGGTCGAAAAGGCCGCCGCGGCGCGTCATCTCGACCCGAAGGCGCACTGCGATGAAATGGTGCTGCGCTTCCAGTCGCTCTGGGAACGGCTCGGCATCACGAACGACCGTTACATCCGCACGACCGAAGAATTCCACAAGCGGGTGGTCCGGCAGATTCTGCAGGAACTTTTCGACCGCGGCGAAATCTACAAGGCCGAATACACCGGCTGGTACTGCGTCGGCTGCGAGCGCTTCTTCACGGAGAAGGATCTCGTCGACGGCAAGTGTCCCGATTGCGGGCGGGAGGTTTCGGCCATCGTCGAATCGAACTATTTCTTCCGCATGAGCAGCTACCGCGAATGGCTGATCGAGTATATCGAAACGCATCCCGACTTCATCCAGCCCTCGTTCCGCGCGAACGAGACGCTCGGATTCCTGCGGAAAGGGCTCGGCGACCTCTGCATCAGCCGCCCGAAATCGCGGTTGTCGTGGGGAATCGAGCTGCCGTTCGACCCGGACTACGTCTGCTACGTCTGGTTCGACGCGCTCATCAACTACATCTCCGGCGTCGGCTACCTGCAGGACGACGCGATGTTCGAAAAGTGGTGGCCGGCCAGCTACCACCTGATCGGCAAGGACATCCTGACCACGCACAGCGTCTACTGGCCGACCATGCTCAAGGCGATCGGCCTGCCGATGCCGAAGACGATTTTCGCTCATGGCTGGTGGCTGACCGGCAGCACGAAGATGTCGAAGTCGCTCGGCAATGTCATCAACCCGATGGATATGGTCGACCGCTGCGGCGTCGATGCGTTCCGTTACTTCCTGATGGCAGAAATGTCGCCCGGCAACGATGCGAACTTCACCGAGGAGAGCTTCGTGGCACGCTATAACAGCGATCTGGCGAACGACCTCGGCAATCTGCTGAGCCGTGTGCTCAAAATGACGCTGCGCAGCACGGACGGCGTGATTCCGCCGCCCGGAGCGCCGACTGCCGACGAGGAGGAGCTGAACAGCGAAGTCTCCGCCGCGATCGACGCGATGGAAACCAGTCTTGCGGCGCTGAAATTCGACCAGGGCATCGCCGCGGCCATGAACGCAGTCCGCGCCGGCAACCGCTATATGGAGAAAACCGCGCCGTGGACGCTCGCCAAGAAAGGCGAAACGGAACGGCTGAACACTGTGCTGTACACGGCGGCGAACGCACTGCGGCAGATCTCCGTGCTGCTCTACCCGGTCATGCCGGAAAAGATGGCCGAGCTGCGCAGGGCGCTCGGTTACGTGGGCGGTGAACTGAACGACGCGAAGATCTCGGATCTGCGGACGCGCAAGAGCGATCTGGCCGGCCGCAAGGTGGTCGATACGGCCGGACTTTTCCCGCGTATCGACGAGAAGGAAAAGGAGAAAGCCAAGACGGCCCCCAGACCGGCCAAGGCGAAAAAGGCGGTTCCGGCCAACGTGGTCGAACTGATCGGCATCGAGGATTTCGCGAAGGTCGAACTCCGCACCGCAAAGGTGATTGAGGCGGAAAAGGTGGAGGGGGCGGACAAGCTCCTGAAGCTCCAGCTCGAGGTCGGGACGGAAAAGCGTCAGATCGTCTCGGGCATTGCCCAGTGGTATGCGCCGGAGACGCTGGCGGGCAAGACGATCGTGATCGTGGCGAACCTGAAGCCGGCCGTGATTCGCGGAGTCGAGTCGAAGGGGATGCTGCTGGCGGCGAAGACCGGCGGCGAGCTGCGGCTGGTGACGGTCGACGGCGAACTGCCGACCGGCGCGCAAGTCGGGTGAAACCGCAGAAAAGGTCCTGAGGCTGCGCCTCAGGTCGGCCCGTGCGAAGCACCTGTTCCGAAGAGCGCAATGAAGTCGCGGCGCTTCGAATATGTGTGAGCGAAGGCGGCTGAAGCGGTCAGGGAGTCTATCGCATCGAATCCCGGCCGACAGGGAATGCCCGGAGTCGCAAACCCTGTTGAAATGCGGGCTGTCAATTGTTACAGCCCCGGGGAGACACGCCCTTTCGGGGCGTGGTCTTTATGCGCATTTGCGCAACAGATCGTGCGAACTCCCCCGTCCGAATCTCCGATTCGGTTTGCGGGCCTGCCGTTCCACCCCCAGACCGGCAGGACGCCGGCGCCGCCGGCTGCTTTGCCGCTTTTATGTTGTTTCGACGGTTTGCGCCGTCTTTATTTTTACTGAATTGAGGTGAAGTCATGTCGTACCGGGATGGATTTGCTGCGCTCAATCTCGAATTTTCACCCAAAATTCCGCGTACCGAGTATTCGGCGGCCCACTGCCACTGGGAACTCGTCAAACGGGCGACCGGCATGGAGCTCGACCTCTCCATCCCCGAAAACCGTCCCGCCGCGACCCGGGCATTCCTGAAGGCGTGGGACTACGGCATGATGTGGTCCGTCCTCGTCCACCGCGATTATCTCGAACGCGCCGGCGCCGCCGTCACCGATATGGGTCACGCCGTATTCAGCGGCGAAGACTACAACGACAAAACCAGCCGGCCCTATCTTTCACCCGAAGACGTCTACGCCGTCGATCCGGCCCGGCAATTCGCCCGGTTCAGCTCCGGAATCCTCGCCGCCGAATTCGAAGCCGATTATCGGCGCTGCATCGCCGCCTTCGGCGACGATCTGGTCAACATGTCGGGGACCTATATTTCGCTTTTCTCCGGCCTTATCGATCTTTTCGGATGGGAAGCGCTGCTTCTCGCCATGGGCGACGATCCGGAACGGTTTCTCCGCGTCGTCGACTCCTATGCCGAATGGATGGAGCAGTTTTTCGACGGATTCGCCCGCTCGAACGTCCCCGTCATGATGGTGCATGACGATCTCTGCTGGACCAGCGGTCCGGTCACCAGCCCGGAATGGTACCGCAGGCACATCTTCCCGCACCTGAAACGCTTCATCCGCAAAGTCCGGGAGGCCGGAAAACTCATCTACTTCACCTCCGACGGACTCATCGAAGCCTTCTACTCCGATATCGCCGGTCTCGGCGTGAACGCCGTGGTCATGGAGCCGTGCAACGACATCTTCCGCTTCGCCGAAACCTATGGCGACCGCGTCGGTTTCGTCGGCGGCATGGACTGCCGCACCCTGACCTACGGTTCCAAAGAGGAAATCCGCTCCTGCATGGAGCGGCTCATGGCGCTCGGCCGCCGCTATCCGGGTTTCATGCTCGCAGTCGGCAACCACCTTTCGGTCGACGTCCCGGTCGACCGCGCACTCTATTACAACGAGCTTTACGAAAGCATGGCATACCGGTAATTCACGCAGACAGGAGAAGTTATGCAGATCGAATACAGAATTCTCAAAGAGATCACGCCGGACGAACAGAATGCAATGGCGGAACTTTACCGCGAAGTCGGCTGGATCGGGCCCGGCGATTCCGCCGAATTCATCGCGGCAGGCATGGCGAACTCGGCAATCGCCGTCGGCGCCTATGCGGACGGCAGGATCATCGGCATGGGCCGTGCGCTCTCCGACAACGTTTCGGACGCCTACATTCAGGATATCGCCGTTTCGCCCGCATTCCGCAAGCACGGCATCGGCGGCGAAATCGTCCGAACCATCATCGCGGAGCTGCGGCGGCGCGGCGTCGACTGGATCGCGCTGGTCGGCGAACCCGGCACCGAACGTTTCTACCGGGAGCTCGGCTTCGAAGCGAAACCGGACCACACCTTCTGGAAACTGCCGTAACAGTCAACAGCCTCTCTTGATGCGGCGGGACTCGAAGGGGGGCACTTCGCGCCCCCCCCTGAGTTCCGCCAGGCGGTTATTCCGGCACGATTTCGAAGAAGGGGGTCGGGCCGGACGGAAGCCGGGCCGTGTCGAGATCGAGGACGATCTCGCCATTCTCGTAACCGGCCGGAATCCGGCCGGCGCGGGTTCCGTTCAGTTTCAGCGCATAGACCGCCGGATTCCGAAGCACCCGGTTCCGGATTTTCAGGCGGAACCGGCCGGTCTGCATCAGCACCGGAGCTTCTCCGATCGCAACCAGGCGGTAACGCGAAGCGTCGGTGAAGGTCATGCCGGAATTCAGCGCGTCGGTGTTGACGACCGCCAGCAGCCGGTCATCGCTCTCCACGGTCCGGTCGATGCTTTGCGCGATGACCGTGATCGAGGCCGGGCAGGTCGCGGTTTCGACGGTCAGCGCCGAAAGACGCTTCGGCCGGCCGGCCTTGACCGTCGTCCCCTCGAGGCGCGGCGTCACGACGTCGAGAAGGCCGCCGTTGCGGATATCCATTGTGATCTCTCCGGTGTCGCTCTGGTAGAGACCTCTGCCGGGATCGGTCCGGTTTTCGGGGCCGATCAGTTTCTTTTCGCGCATCTGCGCAAGCGCTTCGAGCAGTCGGTCCCCGCCGCGGTAGGTATCGGTGACCGATCCGTACATGCCGAAGTCGTTGAACGATGCATCGCCGAGCGGCGGAACTTCAAGATCGGCGCGGATATCGGCGCGGACATCCCGGTCATAGCGGAGTCCGACCCGGCTCACGGCGAAGAGGAAGGCGAGGTTGCCGTTGAAGGCTGAGAACGGGCGGTTTCCCTGAAAGATGAATTGGTCGTCGACCGGGAAAACAACCGTTTTCCGGGCCGGGGAGACATCGCCGCGCAGATACGCATAGGCGGTCACCACATCCGACGCGCGGATCATCGGATCGGGGCCGGCATGGAACGGCAGCAGCCGTTCGCCGCGCGGCACGACCGAGGTCGAATGGACCATCATGAGATCCCACTCCTGCAGTGCCGCGTAGCTGCCGGCGAGCCCCTGCTCGTGGCGGAAACGGTTCCAGAACACCTGTCCGTACTCCGAAACCATATACGGCCGGTCGATGAAGCGGACCGGCGCCATGACCCGCAGCATGCTGCAGCCGGATGTGATCACGCTCGACTGCGGCGCGGTCGAATTTCGCGAAATGTAGTCGGACGGGTGCGCGTGATACGCATGCATCGAGACGACCGGAACCGTCGAACGCGGCGGAATTTCGCTCAAACGGTAGATGAAATCCCACTGGCTGGTCAGCCCCTTGTAACCCGCCTCCCGCATGACGCTCTCATACCAGCGGGTCAGCTCACGTTCGGCTTCGACGATGCACTCGGCCATATCGCAGGCGAACACGGTCGATTTCTGCGTGGCGGGCATGTTGAGGAGAGGCAGCGACTCCCAGCCCGCATCGGCCGGAACCGGAGTCTCCTTCCACGCTTTCCGCACGGCGTCGAGCGAACCGTATTTCTTTTTCAGGAACGCGATCCACTTCGGCTGCATCATGCGCCCCATGAAGTCGGACATGCTCCAGCGCAGGTTCTGCTCGTTGTAAAACAGCACGACCGCGATGGTCGGATCGTCCGCCAGGCGCATTTTCGTATACGGATTCACGGCGTTCAGCATGCGGAGCACACCGGCGCGGTAGTTCGCGCGGTACGCTCCGTTGCCGGCGATCAGCCCGACGCCGAACCCTTCCGGGCCGCCGCCCCAGATATCCGCGGTGGTCCATCCGGAACTGAAGGTCGCCAGATCCAGATAGACGTAGATGCCGCGCTGTTTCAGGCAGTAGAGCAGATAGTGAAAGCTGTCCTCGTGTTCCGTGATGAACGGAATCGTCGCCGGGTCGTCGTACAGTTTGCCGTCCCACTTGCCGCGCGACATCAGAAAACCGTTGATGCCGTGAAACCGGATCATGTTGTATCCCTGCGCCGCCAGCGCGCCGGCGAACGCCTCGAGCTTCTTCCTGTCGGCCGGGATCGTATCCGGCGTCGGTCCGCAGGAGTGGCCGAAGAAACGGACCGGCTTCCCGGGCCGCTTTTCGAAAACCGTGCGCCCTTCGGCGTTGACGGCGACCCGGCCGTAGGTGCCGCACGGCACACGTTCGGAGAGGCCCGACAGATCGAGCGCGGTCCCGGGCCGGACGTAGAGATCGCTCAGATCAATCGGCCGCCATTCGGCGTCGGCGACGAATTTGACTTCGGCCGCCTGCTTCGCGTCGGCGGCGAGCGGCGTCAGCGAAGCGGCGGCGACATACCAGTCGCCGTTGCCGGGGGCGCGTTCAAGCACGATGCGGTCGAACGGCTCCGGCGGCAGCTCGAAACGGCTCACATACATGTCGAGCGCATCCCGTCCGTCGCTGACCCGGCCGCCGGGAAAACCGTTCGAACAGGGTTTCGGGGAACGCACGTCCCGACCTCGACGCCGTGCCGGACCGGGAGGGACTTCACCTTCGTTTCTCCCCGGAGAAAGACGACCTCCCCGACCAGCTCCTCCGTCAATCCGTCGCCGGCATGCAGCAGCTGGAGCGCCTCTCCGGCTGCGGGTGCGGCGGGCATTTCCAATACGAGCCGCCGCGACACTTTTTCCGGCTCCCCCCATTCGAACGGAATACCGCAGAACAGCTGCTGCGAAGCCGGAAAGGCGGAGAACAGTTTTGCATTCCCCTCCGTCCGGGGAATCGGCAGCGGGCGGAACGGCATCAGCTCCTCAACCGTAACCGGACCGACGGAAACCACGGTCCCGGCCGGAAAGCCGCCGAAACTCAGCGACGGCAGCCGCATCCGGCCGTTCCAGTCGAGCGTCGAGCGGCAATTCCAGATCACATCGCGCCACTCCGGCGACAGATCGACGGTCACATTCGGCGGATTCCCGAGCGGACTCCAGCTGCCGCCCGCCTGATAGGCTCCGGCGGTGAGCCGGCCGGGAACGCTTGCCCTGGCCCGGAAACTGACCCGGTAGACCGCATTGCTTTTCGCCTTGAAATCGGTATTCATCCAGATCTGGCGGCCGCCGGTGCCGGGCTTTCCGTCATGTTCCCGCGTGGTAAGAAGCAGGCTGCCGTCTTTTGCGGAAACGGCGAACTCGTTTCCGGGAGCACACTCCTTCTGGACGCGCGCCGCCGTATTTCCGTCCCAGCGGTATTCGAACAGCCGGACCGGGTTGCGTCCCGGCTCCGCGGCAGCGCTTCCGGACAGCGCCGCCGCCGCGGTCAGGACACAAAGCACCCGGGACATCAGAAATCTCTTCATGGAACCGCCCCTCAGATCGTGACTTGAAAATCTTTGCCGTGCGCCCAGTTCACGCCGTCGCCGCCGGGCTGCCGCTCCCCGATTTTAAGCGGACGCACATGCCAGTCGAGCCAGAGCACGTTCGTCGCGCCGGAGTGACGGGCATCGACCGTCTGATCCTGGGTGTTGAACGGATACCAGTACCAGCCGCCCCAGTGTGTGCCGAATTCGAATTTGTTGCCGTCGACGACGCCGACCTTGGCGGACGGATTCTTCCAGCGGGCGCGCTTGCCGACGGTCGCCCAGCTTTCGGAACCGGTGTTGAAATTCTGCATCATGTAGAGCCCGACCTGCGTGTCTCCGGCCGACTCCGGCCGCGCGCACGGCACCGGGCAGCGCAGCGCCTTGCGGGTCGAATATTTCCGGGTGATCAGGTAGTTGTCCCACTGGACGCCGCCCCACAGGGCATCCTCGTAGTCGCCGGGCATCCAGCCGCGGACGCTCCAGTCGTCATTGTCGCCGCAGTACTGGTCGATCGCCAGGCCGGCCTGCTTCAGGTTGTTGACGCAGCCGGTCGCTCTGGCGCGGTCCCGCGCCTGGTTCAGCGCCGGCAGAAGCATCGACGCGAGGATGGCGATAATCGCGATAACGACGAGAAGCTCGATCAGAGTGAACGGTTTTGCTCTCATTTCTTCTGCCCTTTCCTGTTAGGGATGAATCGGTAAAGTCCTTACGCTGGCTCCCGCCTGAAACGAAGTCGGAATCATGACGGTGCGCGGCTCCGCGCCGCCGTCGAGCTTCCGGAACAGCTCCTCAATGCCGGCCCGGGCCAGAAGGCGGCCGTCCTGCCGGATCGCGGTGAGCGGCGGGTTGTAGAACTCCGCCCAGCGGGTCCCGTCGATCGTCACCACCGATATCTCCTCCGGCACCCGGAGCCCCTGCCGTCCGAGACGGCTGACCGTCATCGCGGCCACATAGTCCGATCCGACGATGACCAGCTCGGGGCGTTCCGCCGCCACCCGGTCGATGCAGGCCTCTTCCGAGGCCAGGTCGCCATATTGAAAATCGTAGCAGCGCGGCGTGATTCCGTACCGGCCGCAGGCGAAGCGGTACGCCTGCGGCTTCTGCGGAAAACGCAGATCGTCCATGAGGGCGATGTCGCGGATGCCGTTCTCTCCCAGGTAGGCGAACAGCTCCAGCATCCCCGGCCGAACGTCGAAAAGCACGCTGCTGAAGGTACCGGATGCACTGCCGAGAAAAACGAGCGCCTGCCCGGAGCGGCTGAGTTTTTCGATCCGCTCCCGGTGGGTTTCACAGATCGTACTGTATATGAGAATGCCGTCAACGGCTCGCGTCAGCAGCATTTCGAGCGCTTCGAACTCCTTGTCGACATTCCAGCGGGTCGGCTGGGTCATCAGCCGGTAGCCGCGCTCTTCCGCCGCTTTGGCAAGCTCGTCGGCCAGCTCCGCATAATACGGCGTCGCGATATCGCCGCAGATGAAACCGATCATCCGGGTCGACTGCTGCAGCATCGCCTTGGCCAGATGGTTCGGGCGGTAATTGAACTCCGTGGCGAGCCGCAGAATCCGCGCTCTGGTTTTTTCGGCCACATGGCGTGCCAGCGGACGGTCGTTCAGCACGATCGAGGCCGTCGCCGGAGAAACTCCCGCCCGCACCGCAAGCTCGCCCAATGAGATCGGTTTCGCCATCGTGCATCCTTATTAAATGCTTTTAATACCTGTTTTAATTATACCGGAAAACCACCCGGATGTCAAGAGGCGCGATGAAAAAAACCGGAAAAAGAGCATGCCGGAGCACAAAAGGGAAACGCCGGAAACAGCCGCAGCCGTCCCCGGCGTTCCGTCGACCGATCCCTCTGTTACAGCAGGAGCGCGGAGAGCGGCGCGAGCCGGAGCGGAAAACCGTCGACCCGGCAGGATTGCTCGCGCGGCAGGTAGTTGACCAGGAACTCGCCGCGCGTTCCGTCCGGACTCTCCCAGGCGGAGTGGAGGAGGGACGGGACTTCAAGCGTTTCGCCGGAACGCATCGCCAGCTTGAAAATTCCGCCTTCGACCCGTTTCCGCGGCTTGACCATCCTGCCGTCCAGCAGCCACTCCGGATGCGCCTTCCGCACGGCGTTCAGGTTCCGGATCAGGGTGATCACGCTCTCCTGGTCCGGTGCGGGAATGTCCCACTTGACCACCCAGCCCCAGTGAATTTCGCCGTTGCCCTTGAGCACGATCGACAGCAAATCGCCCGCGCTGAACGCATAGGCGGTCCGGTAGAGCAGATTTTCCGGCGTGCCCGCAAAATCGAACTGAAACCCGGCGCCGCACTGATTCCCCATGAAATTCGCCATCCGCCCGTGGTGGATGTAGGAGCTGGCCGGAACCGGGAGCCCGAAATCGTAGCCCATGACCGCCCGGGCGTCGTTGAACGGCAGCAGCCCGACATACGGGTCGGCGGCCGCGGCCTCGCAGCCGATGACCATCTCCGAACCGGCCGCCTTCATCTCGCAGACGACTTCCGAAAGCAGCGTCCGCATGGCTTCGGTCTGCCACGGTCCCGGTGCGGGCGGATGGCGGTGTGTCCGGCCATAGCACAGATAATATGCGCCGCCGAGATTCTGGTCGAAGAACTGTGCATAATCGATGCCGAAACGGGCGAGCTTCCGAATTTCGTCCTTCACGATTTTCCGGGCTCTCTCTTCGGTCAGGCAGAGGTCGTACCCGAGCCGCTGGGCGGTTTCGCCGTTGCAGATCGCCGCGTCGATCTCCCCTTTCGGACCGCGCATCATGATTTCCTCGAGACGGTCGCGTTCGAACTCCTCCTCACGGCTGTAATCCGTGATCGAGCTGGTCTGGGTCCACGCCGTGCCGGAACAGTAGACGCCGAGCAGGTGGCCGTTCTCGTGCAGCCGGTCGCGGAACTCGGCCAACGCGGCTTCTCCGCCGTAAGGAGGCCAGACGTAGGGCGGCGCCCACGGCGCGGTGCCCTCCCAGTGCATCAGGAGCGGCATCAGCCGGCTGTCGAACAGCTCCGCATAGCGGCGGATCACCGGGAGCGCGTTCCGATACGGAAAATATTCGTTCGGCAGCAATTCGCCCTTGTCGTCGCCGTCGCCGCGCACGGGATAGATGACGACGACCGGGGAGTCGCGAAAATAAGCCGGCAGCCCGGCTTTCGGCGGCGCCGGCAGCCAGCGGCGGTAGATTTCGCAGCCGTCCATCCAGTCGCCCTCAAAAAGGCCGAGCGCATATTCGAATTCCGAAACGTAACTGCCGGCGGCGCCGGAGGTGAAGGTCTGCAGGCTGAGCCGGATGCGTCCGGCCCCGTCCGGAGCGAATTCGACGCCTTTCGGCCCGAAGGCGGGATCGTGAGCGCCGAAGTAGAGGCCATGCTGCTCCGCATCGAAGTGCGCCAGGAACTGCTGCTGACAGAAGCCCGGATAAATGCCGCCGTAGTTTTTGCCGCGCTCCGGAAAACCGAGCGGACGATAGCGGTAATATTCGCTGCGTTCGCGCCTGGCGGGGTCGGTAATCAACACGCCCTCGGCATACGGCCAGAACAGTGTGCCGCTTTCGGGAACCGCGATCTCGGGACCGTCGAACCATTCGAGAATCCGGCCGGCCGGAATGCCGTCCACTGCGGGAGAGAAAAAGACGAATTCATCTTCGATCCGGTGGGCGATTACGACCGACATTCCGGCGGCATCGCCGTGTCCGGCATAAAAATGGCGGCCCGGTTCCGCTGTGCAGACGAAATCGTCCGAGGTCAGGATCCGGCGCTCGCCGCTGCCGTCCAGCAGGGCGAGCCGGAAGGCGTGCCGGGCCGGGAGAACCCGCGACGCCTCCCCCTCCCGGCCGAAAAATTCCACACTGCCGTCGCGCCTCGAAAAAACGATCCTGGTGTTCATGAAAAACTGCTCTCCGTAGTCTGGCGTTTGCACATCATATCCGGGTCCATCCTGTTCCCTACCATACCACGACGGAGAAAGCAAAACAATCTTTCGAACGATCGAATCCGGCGCAAATCTCCGCAAATACAATCGAAACAGCGCAGGTTGCGGACCAAACCGGACGCAACGCCGGTACGCTTTCAAAGCCCCATTGCAGGGCTGGCTGCAAACGGACTTAACGTTATCCGGGCCTGATTTGCCGAACTGCGGCCGGAAGTTGTCCGTTCAGCGGCAGAACAGCGCGCCGAAAAGCGCAGAAATCAGCAGCAGCCGGATGAATGAAAATTTCGTCTTCATCAGAATCGGCACCGTCGCCGCCGTCACAATCACGCATCCCCAGTTGACGCCGAAATTCCCGAATGTTCCTCCTGCTCCGGTCAGCAGTTTCCAGAACTCCCCCCACGGAATTGCCGTCCGGAACACCGAAAGTTCCGCGAAAATCACCGCCGCCGAAAGCACCAGCCCGAACGAAGCCGGACGCATCCCGGCCAGAAATCCCTGCACCGGAATGCTCGTCTCATAACGCTTCAGAAGCTTGACCGCAAGAATCACCAGGAACACCGCCGGGGTCACAATCCCGAGCGTGCCGAGGCAGGCCCCCAGGATCCCCTGCTGCGTGAAGCCGACATAGGTCGCCGTATTGATCCCGATCGGCCCCGGCGTGACCTGCGCGATCGAAACGAGGTTCGCAAACGCTTCCGGCGTCAGCGGGTCGCTCGGCCCCGTCCCGACCAGCTCGGCCGAAAGCAGCGGCACGAGCATGTATCCGCCGCCGAAGCAGAGCAGGCCGAACTTGAAAAATGCCCAGTAGATTTCGAGCAGCGTCATTCTCCGCCCTCCGCCTTTTTCACCGGGTGCCGCAGCCGTTCACAGGTGACCTGCAGCAGCCCGAGCGCGATCGCCCCGACGATCAGCCAGGCCGGATTCACCCCGAAAACGCTCATCCCGACCAGGCAGGCAGCCGCGATCAGCCAGCCCACGGCACCTTTCACCGCCTTTTTCCGCATCTTGAGCGCCGTAACCACGACCATTCCGACGATGCAGGCGATGACGCCGCGGAACGCTCCCTGCACCCAGGGCTTCTCAACCACGCCCGCCACCGACGAGATTGCCGCCGCGATGCAGACGATGATGATCAGCGACGGCAGGATCGACCCGGCCAGCGCGGACAATGCACCGCGGTATCCGCCCAGCCGCCAGCCGATATAAATGGCGGAGTTGCAGGCGAGAATCCCCGGCACGGTCTGAGTGACGGTGATCATCTCAAGCACATCGTCATCGGTGAGCCAGCCGCGGCGGCGCACGAACTCCTCCTGCGCCGCCGCAATGATCGCATACCCGCCGCCGATAACCAGGCTCGTAATCTTGATATACGACCAGAACAGCACCCAGTTCATCTCCCAGGCGCCGACTTCGGAGAGCGGACGTGTGCCGGAGCTCACTTTTCACGCTCCCCGAGCAGGAAGCGCAGCCCGTCCTGAATGTAGTGATCCCAGAACTCCCAGTTGTGGGTGCCGGCATCCTCGACATACCGGTAGTCCGGATAGCCGATTCTGCGCATATGGTCGCGGAACCGGTGATTTTCAGGCAGCAGCCCGTCCTCGCTGCCGCAGACCTGCATCAGCCGCGGCTTCGGAGCATCGGATTTCATCAGCCGGTCCGACAGGGTGAACAGGTCGTCGCCGTTCGAGACGATCCGTTCCGCCGAACCGAAAATCCGCTCGAGTTCCTCGCGCATGCCGTCCCGTTCGTGCCCTTCGAACCAGCCGCGCGGATCGGTCACCGGCGACAGCGCCACCGCACCCGCGAACCGCTCCGGACAGCGCAGCGCAAGCTTCAGCGCGCCGTAGCCGCCCATCGACAGCCCGGCAGCAAAGGTCTCCTCCCGCTTCGCGCTGACCGGAAACAAATTCCGGACAATCTGCGGCAGCTCCTCCGAAAGCATGGTCCAGTAACGGTAGCCCGCCGCCATGTCGGTGTAGAAGCCGCGTTCGCCGCTCGGCATGACCACCACGAGCCCGTAGGCCGCCGCATACCGCTCGATCGAAGTCCGGCGCATCCAGATCGAGTGGTTGTCGGAGAGCCCGTGCAGCAGATAGAGCACCGGGTACTCCGCCCGTCCGCTCGCGCCGGCGGAGTCCATCCCGATCTGGGTCGCCGCCTTCTGCGGAATCAGTACATTCATGCTGCAGGCGCGGCCAAGCACGTCCGAATGAAATTCACATTGAAGAAAAGCCATAGATTCCCTCGCACTATTGTAACGTTACCCTGTTCGCATGAACGGCGGAACAGACCGTCAGAATCCGAATTCGGACTGGATCATGCCGAATTCATCCCCGTCGTCATCGACGGATTTCTCCGGCTTCGGCTCCGCCGGTTTTTCCGGCTTCTCGCTCCGGATGCGCGTCCGCTTCGGGCGGACCGGCTCCGCATCGGCATCCAGGACAAGCGGCTCCGGTACATCGCCGGGTGCGGGTTCTTCCGCCGGAGGCGCCATCTCCGCCGGTTCCGGAGCCGGCATTTTCTTCTCCGCGACAGCAGCGGGGACCTCCGCCGCTTCGTCCGGCAAATCCGCCGGTTTTTCCGCCGCCGCCGCCAAAACCGTTTTTTCCGGCGACACCGGTTTTTCCGCCGTTTTCTCCGGAACCTGCGCGGCGGAACGATCCGTCATTTCTTCCGACACTTCTCCGTCACTTTCCGGATGTTCTTCTTTTTCAGCAGGTTGAACATTCGAACGGAACGCCTCGAGCTCTTCCGGCGTCAGGTAGCGCTTATGAGTGATCTTCGCCAGCTGTTTGCTCGAAATCAGCACGCCGCGCGCTTTCGGCGTACGAACCGGCAGTTCCATCAGATTCTGTTCTTTTTCCGTCATTTTTCCGCGCGCATTCGTTTCCTGCAGCGTATAGACCGCATCCGAACGCGGAGTCAGCAGTTCGAGCTTGCACTTCTCCGGGCAGATCATATACTCCTTGTCGAGGATGAATCCGCCGATCGAGGTCCGCTTGCCGTAATATTTGCCGGAGACGGTTTCGCGGTAAATCACACCGAATTCGGTCGATGCGTCATATTTGCGGAAATCGTACAGTTTGCCGATAAAAAGCTTCTCCGGCGGCAGCGCGATGACTTTGTAACTGCCGTCCTTGCTCACGCAGACGAAACGGTCGAATTCGTTGCAGGCGATCGTGTCGTCGCTCTTGATCGCGGTCCCGACATAGCCGTTCCGGCGGTCCCAGCCGACCTTGATGTTGTTCAGGGCGGCCGCCGTCCGGTCGATCTTTTCCAGATGCTCGATCTCGGTCCGGCGCGGATACTGCTCCCCGTATTTGTCGAGCAGGCTCTTCAGGTACCGGATCGCGTACTGCTTGAGACTGCCGAGATTCTTATTGATCTCCTCCATCTTCGCAAGCACTTCGGCGATCTCCCGCTGGTTTTTCTCGATGTCGAAACGCGAAATGCGCCGCACCGGCAGCGCGAGCAGCTTGTCGATGTCCCCGTCCGTCACATCGCGCCGCAGCAGATGCCGGAACGGAGCGAGCCCGGCATGGACCTCCGCATACTCCTCCTCCACACTGCCGCACTCCTCGATCCGCTTGTAGATGCGGTTCTCGAAGAAAATCTGAGCGAGCGTCTTGGCGTGAAACAGGTCCTCCTGCTTCGCAAGCTCGATCTCCAGCTCGCGTTTCAGGTATTCGAGCAGTTTGCGCGTATTGCGCCGGATCACATCGGTCACACTCATGACCGCCGGGCGGCTTTCGCAGATGACGGTCAGGTTGACCGAGATCGACACCGAACAGTCCGTGTACATGTAGAGCGCCTGCCGCGTTTTCTCCGGATCGTAGCCGCGGGTCGGCACGATCTCGATCTCGGCATGCTGCGTCGTGTAATCGTTGACGCTGGCGATTTTGATTTTGTTCTTTTCGGCCGCCTTCTCGATCGAAGCGATCAGGCTTTCAGTCGTGGTCGTGGCCGGAATCTCCCGGATGATCAGCTTGCGGCCGTCGATGTCGATCTTCGCGCGCAGCGTGATCTTGCCGTTGCCGTCCTGATAGTCGCTGACATCCATCAGGCCGCCCTGCTGGAAATCCGGAAACAGCTCGAACGGCTCGCCGCGCAGCTCGCTGATCTGGGCATTCAGGAGCTCGTTGAAATTGTGCGGCATGATCTTCGTCGCCATGCCGACCGCAATGCCGTCGCTGCCGAGCATCAGCAGCGAAGGAATCTTCACCGGCAGCACGACCGGCTCCTGGCTGCGGCCGTCGTAGGAGTCGACGAACTCCGTGATGTCGTTGTTGAACAGTACCTCGCGCCCCATCGGAGACAGGCTGCATTCGATGTAACGCGGTGCGGCGGCGGGACTTCCGGTCAGGATATTGCCGAAATTCCCCTGCTTCGTAATGAAGTACTCCTTGTTCGCAAGCACCACGAGCGCATCCCCGATCGACGCATCGCCGTGCGGATGAAAGTGCATCGTGTTGCCGATCACGTTCGCCGCCTTGTGGGTGCGCCCGTCGTCGATCTTGTAGAGCGACCAGAGAATGCGGCGCTGCACCGGCTTCAGGCCGTCGTCCACATCCGGAATCGCGCGGTCCTTGACGACGTAGCTCGCGTACTCGAGGAAGTTCTGGTCCATCATTTTGCGGAAGTACTCGTTGCTGCCGCGGTGGCGGACGGCCGCGACCGCCGACTCGTCCGGCGCTTCCGGTTCGATCTCTTCGATCTCGGGCTTTTCCGGTTCGTCACTCATATTTCGGCACTTCCAGATTGGTCATGATATATTCGCGCCGCTTCGGCGTGTTGTTGCCCATGAAGAAGCCGAGCAGCTCCGGGATGTTCTTCGTATTGTCGAGCGTGACCGGCTGGATGCGCATCTCCTCGCCGATGAATTTGCCGAACTCCTTCGGGGAAATTTCGCCGAGCCCTTTGAACCGGGTGATCTCGGCCTTCTTTCCGAGCTTGCGCGCCGCCGCGTCCCGCTCCGCCTCATTGTAACAGTAGATCGGCGTCTGCTTCGGCACCTGCACGCGGAACAGCGGCGTCTCAAGCACATACAGATGCCCCGAAAGCACGATCTGCTCGAAGAACATCAGGAAAAACGTGATCAGCAGATTCCGGATATGCAGCCCGTCCACGTCGGCGTCGGTCGCGATGACGACCTTGTCGTAACGCAGGAAATCGGTCGAATCCTCGATGCCGAGCGCCTGCATGAGAAAGGTCAGCTCCTCGTTCGTATAGATCTTCTCGAACTTTTCGCCGTAACAGTTCATCGGCTTGCCGCGCAGCGCGAAAATCGCCTGGCAGTTCACGTCGCGGCAGACTTCGAGCGAACCGGCGGCCGAATCACCCTCGGTCAGAAAAATCATCGTGTCGGAGGGCGTCAGGCCGCGCGGCCACTTTTCGCCGGGGTGGAACTTGCAGTCCTTGAGCTTCGGAATCCGCAGCTTGCTCTTGACCGCCGCGGCCTGTCCCTTTTTCTTCATCGCCTGGATCTGGCGGTGCATCTGCTCGTTCCGGGTCACCTTGTCCATGACGACCTCGGCAACCTCCTTGTTCTTGTGCAGGAAATCGACGATCGCATCGCGCACGGCGGCCACCACCGGGCCGCGCACGTCGGTATTGCCGAGCTTGTTCTTGGTCTGTGATTCGAAAATCGGGTCACGCAGCTTGATCGCGATCGCGCCGGCCATGCCGTCGCGCACGTCATCGGCCTTGAAGCTTTTGCCGGAGAATTCGTTGATCGCCTTCAGCACTCCCTCCTTGAAAGCCGAAAGATGGGTGCCGCCGTCGTTCGTATACTGGCCGTTCACAAAGCTGTAGGTGGTTTCGCCGTAGTTGTCGCTGTGGGTCAGCGCAAACTCGACGGTCGGCGTCTTGCGCGCGATGATCGGGTAAATCTTGTCCTCGCCGGTTTCGGTTTCGAGCAGGTCTTCGAGCCCGCGGCGCGACAGGTAGAGCTGGCCGTTCAGGTAGATCGAGAGCCCGCTGTTCAGATACGCATACATCCAGAGCCGCTTCTCCAGATATTCCGACTTGAACGCGTACCCCGGAAAAAGCTCACCGTCCGGCGTGAAGGCGACGTACGTGCCGTTCCGTTCGGCGGTCTCTCCCTCCTCCTCGCCCTGCAGCACGCCGCGCTCGAAGCGGGCCTCGTGGAATCTGCCGTCGCGGGTGGAGCGGACCGTGAATTTCTCCGACAGCGCGTTGACGGCTTTGGTGCCGACGCCGTTGAGGCCGATCGAATAGGCGAACGCATCGCCCTCGTACTTGCCGCCGGTGTTCATTTCGGAGACGCAGGCCACAACCTTGTCGAGCGGAATGCCGCGGCCGTAATCGCGCACGGTCACGCTGCCGGCGTCGAGCGTGATGTCGATGCGCTTGCCGACTCCCATGGTGAATTCGTCGATGCAGTTGTCGATGATCTCCTTGACCAGCACGTAAATGCCGTCGTCCGGATGGGAGCCGTCGCCGAGCCGGCCGATATACATGCCGGGCCGGTGACGGATATGCATGAGGGGAGACAGCGTTTTGATCGAACTGCTGTCATATCCGTTTGCCGCTTCGGCCATCTGGCGTCTCCCCTCTCTTTTCCTGAAACCTGTAAGGAAAATAATATAACATTCTTTCCTGAAATTTCAAGCAAACCGCTGCTGTTTCAAATGTTTCGAAACGAAAAATTTCCGCACGGAACAACCTGCTCCGGTCAGAAGGAAGCCGTTTCCTCCGCCTGCCCGGCGGCGGCACTCCGCATGTATTCGCTCGGAGAGACGCCGGTCATGCGCCGGAAGCTGCGGCTGAACACCGAAAGAGACGAAAACCCGCTCTCCGCCGCCACCTCCGACAGCAGCCAGCGGCCGGATTTCAGCAGCCGGCACGCCTGCCGCAGGCGCAGCTGGCGGATATACTCCGCCGGATGGCAGCCGAGCATCGTTTCGAAAACGGTGTAGAGATAGGATCTGGATACGCCGTGCCTCCGGGCGATCTCCTCCACCGACAGCCCGGAATCGGCCAGATGCAGACAGATGTAGCCGTTGATCTCCTCGAAAAGACGCACCCGGCGGTCGGAAGCGAGCGCATGAGTCCCCGCGTCGATCCGGCGCGGCTCGGCGTCAAGTTCCGCCAGCAGGCAGTTCAGATAGCGGCGCACGCGCGGCTCCCCGCCGCCGTGCCCGAGGTAGATTTCAAGCATCCGGGCCAGCAATCTCCAGGAAGTTTCGGTCAGCTGCACACTGCAATGGTAAAGGGTTTCCGGGTAAAACATCCGTTCCAGTTCAAAGCTGATCACCAGCCAGAAAAAATCGCTCTGGTCCACGACGTAGTGGTGATACTGGAACGGGTATACCAGCGAGGCGTAACCCGGCGCGATCGGAAAGGCCAGATCGTTCACGCAGACCAGGCCCTCCTGTTTCAGCGCCGCCGTCAGGACGAATCGCTTGTGAAACAGCTTCAGCCGTTCGCTGCCGCCGGGATTGATTTTCACATCGGCGCAGCGGCGCTGGATCAGCACGCCGCCGGGCTCGCCCGGCAGGCCGTCCGAAGGCGGGAACTGCACAGGCGGGCGGGACTCCAGCCGCAAAGCCAGTTCCCGAATCCTGTTTTCCAATGCTTTTTCCATGCCGTATAACAGAATTCCATTCCGATGAAATGCAACTTATTTTACGATAAATTTCTAAATTTATTCATTTTCATCGTATTTTTCCGTAATCTTAAAGACAAATTGCAAAATCGGAAATATATTTTGTCTAACACCGGCTCTTGCATTCCGGCGGTGCCTGATTCATAATATATACAGAAAATCACATAAGGGATGCAATATGACCGATTCGATGAATCCATTCGGCGTCTGGCCGGTGATGCTGACGCCTTTCACGGAAACGGGAGCGCTTGACCGGCCCGGCTGCGAAGCACTGGTCGACTGGTATCTGGCCGGCCGGGTCACGGGAATTTTCACGGTCTGTCTCAGCAGCGAAATGTTCGACCTGACTCCGGCGGAGCGGCTGGAGCTCGCGGAACTGACCGTGCGGCGCGTCAGCGGCCGGGTTCCGGTGGTCGCCTGCGCCGGTTTCGGCGACACGGCGGAACAGCGGCTCCGGTCGATCCGGGAGATGGCCGATACCGGCGTCGACGCCGTGGTCCTGCCGCTCTCGGTGCTGTTCCCGGAGGAAACCTCCGGGGAACTGGTCGCCGAGACACTGCTCCGGCTCCCGAAACGGCTTCCCGGCATCACGCTCGGACTTTACGAATGCCCGGTGCCGTACAAACGGTCGATCTCCCCGGAACTGCTCGGCAAACTCGCCCGCGACTGCGGGAACCGCTACCGCTTTTTGAAGGACACCTGCTGCGACCGCGTTCAGCTGCACGCCCGATGCGCGGCCGTCGCGGGGTCGGGGCTCGCCGTCTACAATGCGAATCTGACCACCCTGACCGACTCGCTGCGGAACGGCTGCGCCGGTTTCAGCGGCATCGCCGCGAATTTCTTCCCCGACGCGCTGGCCGAACTCGGCTGCGCCGTCACCGGCGATCCCGGGAAGGCGGACCGGATGCAGATCGTCTTCAACACGCTTGAACGCAATGTGGAACACCGTTATCCGCGCGGCGCCAAAGTATTCCTGCGCCAGCAGGGGCTCCCGGTCACCGATTTCTGCCGCACGCCCCGTCCCGGCTTCTCCGCCGAAGAGGTTGAGCAGAGCCGCGATTTCGGCCGCTTTCTCGAACTTTGGAAACAATCCGGTTACGATTTTCACCCGAACAAGGAGCTTTGAGATGAAACGTGCATTCACTCTGATCGAACTGCTGGTTGTTATTGCGATCATCGCGATCCTGGCCTCAATGCTGCTGCCCGCGCTGAACCAGGCGCGGGAACGCTCCCGCGCGGCGGTGTGCAAAAACAATCTGAAGCAGTGCGCCATGGCGGCCGGCATGTACCGGAACGACAACCGGGAAATCCTGCCCGCCATCTACTACGCAGCCAAAGCCGCGAGCGGCAAGCGGCTGTGGGCGCACTCCCTGAGCGGAAAATACGAGGACCGCCTCGTCGGGACGCAGTACGCCGACAGCAAGGTCCTCGCCTGCCCGGTGACGGACCTGACCCAGACCGGCTCGGCGTTCACGGGGTACGGCTACTTCGTCTACTGGGATCTCCTGAACGTATCCGGCAACCTTCAGAAGCGGATCGACCTGCTCGGCCCCGGCATGACGGGCGGTTCCCACGGTTCGAAAACCAAATACGCCTACGTCATTTTCAACAAGCTCAGGCGGCCGGGCGCCACCGTCGAACTGATCGATTCCGGCTACGACTTCTCCGTGTCGAACGGCGAACGGCTCGGCTCCGCCTACATCTACGCGAGTTCGGGCGGTGCGGACGGCGCCGCGAAGCTGTGGCATGCCGGACGGGCGAACGCCGCCCATTACGACGGACATGTGTCGGATTACACGAAAGAAGGTCTTGCGGAGATGCCGAACGGGTTCGAGAAATGCATCACCGCCTCGGGAGCGCCGCAGACCATGACGCCTTCGTTCCCGTAAAACCGCAGAAGATCGATGAGGGAAAGAATGTACAGACACCTGATGCTCTCCGCCGGCGCCCTGCTGCTGGCCGCCGGTGCCGCCGCCGCACCGGTCGAATTGAAGATTCCGCAGAAAATCGACGCGTCCGCCCCGGACATCGGGCTGCCGCAGCAGCCGGGCGCGCGGCACTACAAGCTCGCCGCACCGGGAATGGACCCCGTGATCGGCTGGGCGAACCATGACCCCAAGATGACCCGCATCGGCGACCGGATCGTGGTCGAATGGACCTGCCACCTCGGCGACGAAAACGGCCCCGGGCAGACCATCGTCGGAACGGTCGTCGAATTCGACCCGGAGACAGGCGCGCCGCTGAATACGGAGCGTCTGCAATACACGAGCCTGACGCCCGCGCCGCTGCCGGTGCGCTGCCGCTCCTGGAAGTTCGATCCGGAGAGAATCGACGAATATTTCAGCCACGGCGGGCTTGAACTCCGCGACGGAACGCTCTATTTCTCCGGGCGGCTGCTGGCGATTCACGGCGTGACCGACGATCTCTCCATCAGTTTGAACAGCCACCACGGCATTCCGCCGTCGGTTCCCGCGGAGCACTGGCGCGATGAATTCGATCAGAAGAGCGGTTTCACGAACGAGATCGTCTGGACGTTCCTGAATTTCCGCCAGCGCTGGAAAGTCGAGGGAAACCGCCTGATTCCGGATTCGCCCGGATATGTGGACAAGCGCCTGCCGGAGACGCAGGAGGTGACGAAGGGCCGCTTCAAACAGCTCGCCCCGCTGCCCGGATGGCAGCATCTGCCGCTGCTCGCGGATGCCCCGGCGGATTTTCTCTCCGGGTTGAAGGCTCCGGCCGAAATCCGCCCGGAGATTGCGACGCGGACGCTTCCGCCGCGCTGTCCGCCCGGGAAGCTTCACATCGCCGCCGACGGAAACAACGGACTTGCGCACTACGCCGAATTCCGGCGCCCCGACGGCTCCACCGTGGCGATCCGCGACAATCTGAAGAAGCGCGGTTTCTATTATGCGGCGGAGAAAGAGAAAGCGGAGGATTACTATCCGCCCGCCGAAGAGACCAACATCCCCGGCGAAGCGATGCCCTCCGCCGGAAACCTGCCGGACGGCCGCGCGTACCTGATCGCAAACTACGACTACCGCCGGAATATGTACATTCTGCTGTCGAAGGACGGGCGGAACTTCGACGTCGCCCGGTTCGTCCGCGGAGCGCGGCTCCGGGCGAAAAAAGGGATCGGCAAGCTGAACCGCCCCTCCGGGCCGAACTACTTCCGCTCCATGATCGTCGGCAAGAAGCTCTGGATCGTTTACAGCATCTCCAAGCAGGAGATCGGGCTGACCACCATCGATCTGGATTCACTCTGAGCGGCACGGAAGGATACAGTTCATGGCCAATTTCATCAACCTTTCAGTCGTCATCGTGTTCCTGCTCGGCATGGCCGGCATGGGAATCTATTTCCTGAAACGCAACAACAGCACCGAGGAGTATTTTCTCGGCGGCCGTAAAATTCCGGGCTGGGCGCTCGGGCTTTCGATGGTCGGCACTTCGATCAGCTCGATTACATTCCTCGCGCTGCCGGCGGCGGCATACGTGCTTGATTACCGACAGCTTACGCCGAACCTTTTCATGCCGGTCGCGGCGCTGGTCGCCTGCTGGCTCTTCATCCCGTTTTTCCGGCGCGGCCGCAAGACGACCGCTTACGAGTACCTCGAATCGCGCTACGGAACCGGAATCCGGATCTACTCCGCGCTCTACGCCATGCTCGGGCAGCTGCTGCGGCTCGGCCTCATCCTCTATCTGGTGGTGCTGCCGCTGTCGGCGATGCTGCATATCAGCGAGGGAACCGCGATCATCGCCTTCGGCGTCATCACCTGCTTCTACACAGTTTTCGGCGGCATCGAAGCGGTGGTCTGGACCGATGTGGTGCAGACGATCATCCTGCTCGGCGGCGGGCTGCTCTGCGTGGCCGCCGTCGTCGTCCAGCTGCCGGGCGGCGCTCCGCAGGTGTTCGAGATCGGCATGCAGTACGGCAAATTCAGCCTCGGGCCGCTGGATTTCAGCTTCAGCGAACGCACCTTCTGGGTCATGAGCCTCATCGGGTTCCTCGGTTTCGTCACGGAGTTTTCGAGCAACCAGAACGTCGTGCAGCGCTATATCGCCGCGCCGACGCTGCGCGAGGCGCGCAAGGCGACACTGATCTGCATCGTGATGAGCGTGCCGACCTGGATTTTCTTCTTTTTCATCGGCACGTGCCTCTTCGTCTTCTACAAGGTGCACCCGTCCGCGGAGGTCGCCGTGATGAAGCCGGATGACGTGTTGCCCCATTTCATTCTGACCGAAATATGGCCCGGCGTCGGCGGCGTGATCATCGCGGCCTGCCTCGCGGCGGCGATGAGCTCGCTGTCGAGTTCGATCAATGCGGTTTCGACGATCTGGACCATCGACTTTCTGCGGCTGATCCGGCACAAGTCCGAGGATCGTTTCGAACTCGTGAACGCCAAGCTCGCCTCCGGCTTCGCCGGGCTGTTCATGATCGCGGGAGCCTGGGCCATCTCGCTGATTCCCCGCGAGAGCGTCTACGACCTCGGCACCATTCTGGCCGCGCTGTTCTGTTCGGCCGGACTGACTCCCTTCATGCTCGGATTCTTCACGACCCGGGTCGGAAACAAGGCGATTCTCTTCGGCATGTGGACCGCGCTCCTGTTCAGCATCTACAACATCCTGAACTATTTCGGCTGCCTTCCGGTGGAGCTGCGCTGGAACATCCACATCTACATGGCCGGCGTGGTCTGCAACCTTGTGATGCTGATTGCGTCCCTCGGCTACTCCCTGTTCCGTCCGGCTCCGGTCACGGAACGCCTGACGGGGCTGACCGTCTGGACCCTGGAGTCCGAACGGGACTGATGCCGAATCCGGGCCGCCGATCACGGCTTAAGGACGAAAATTTCCTGCCAGACGATCGATTTGCGGGCCGGATCATAGAGCTGGAAGCTCCAGCGGCCCGCCGATTCAGAGACGCGCAGGACCAGGGCGGCCTTCGCATCGTAACGGATTCCGCTGATCTCTCCGGTCCGGGCGACGACCCGCCCGGCGACCGGCGCCAGAGCCGCGGGCGCCTGAATCGATATCGCGGCGCCGGGGCAGTTCTGCAGCGTGTAACCGGCCAGTGAGGTGACCGCGTCGTTCTCCGCGCCGCGCCGGTCGCGTTCCGCCGGGGGGTGGATATCGACGATCTCGTTCTCCGGCGGGTCGCCGGGCGGCAGCATCCAGCAGCAGCCGGCGCACCACAGAAGCGGCAGAATCGCGGCGAAGCGGCAATAACCCATCAGCTCTTTTCCTCCTACTCCAGATCGCGCCGCTTGCGGCAGATGCAGATCGAATTGCACCGCGGGCAGCGCGTCAGGTTGACGGACTCCTTGATGATGAACGAATGATGACAGCTGTCGCAATGAAACAGCGTGCTGTTGCTGAGCTTCCAGCTGAAGCGTTTCGCCCGGTAGAGCTCGCGCCACCAGAGAATCCCGATGAAAATCAGCCACAGCACGAAAAACGCGAACAGCGCGTCGGCGTAAGACATTCCGATCATGGTGCGGTCTCCTCTTCCTCTTCCGCCGCCGGTTCCGGCCAGTAAATGACGATGGTTCTGCGCTCCTTGAAATCCTCACAGGCCACGGCCTGAAGCGCCGCGCGGTCCAGTTCCGGAACGCCGCTCGATTCGACCAGGTGCTGACGCATGATGCCGGGCGTGCCCCAGACCGATACGACGGTCGGCCGCAGCGCCCGGCGGGCAGTCGCCGGAACCGTGAGGCGTTCCAGCCGCAGCGGAGCGCCGCCGGCGTCCCGGATCACAGGAGACGCAACCGGCCCGGGCGAACGGAATGGGCGCTCTTCGAACGCTCCGCCGCGATACGGAACCATGTCGGGCAACTCCACTTCACGCAGCGGCACGTAACCGGGCAATTGCGGCAGCTGCGGTTCCGACAGCGGAACCTCGGCCCGCAAAGCGGCTACGGCCCGCTCCCGGTGCTTCTCCAGAAGCGCGGCATAACCCGAAGCGGTATCAGCCCGAGCAATCAGCGCCGGATTGTGGACCTCCGTCCAGCGCACCAGTTTCCGCCACTCTTCGGCGGGCAGTCCCGAACGGGTCCACAGCGTCACGCCCGGGCTCCGGGGAACGGCAGACCCCCGCGCTTCCGGCTGGTGCCCGGCCAGCACGAAAAGCACGGCATGGACGAGCAGCGCCACAACCAGCGCTTCGACCGCGATCACCCAGTCCGGCATGATCGTCCGGGCCGGCATGTTTGTTCGAATCTTCGCCATATCCCGTTCCCGTCAGCTTCGCTCCGTCAATATTGTCCGAAGACGGTTTCCGGCCGCGTATCAGGCGCGGACGTCACCAGAAAACTCGCCAGTTCGGCGGCTTCGGCCAGCGCCATGACCTCGGCGCTCTGTTCGAGCGTGACTCCCTGGTCGGCCAGAATGATGATCGTTGCATTCCGGCTGCGGCCGTGCACTTCGTTGAACTGCTGCTTCAGCGATTCGAGCGTAACCGGGCGGTCGTTGAAGTAGAGCAGCCGGCCGCCTTCGGAATTCCGCGCGATCGTCACCACGAACTTTTCGAGATCCGCCACGCTCGACGGCCTCACCCGCGGCGGATTGACCCGAATTCCGGAGACCCGCACAAACGAGCTCGACAGGAAGAGAAACAGCATGACCAGAAACATCACGTCGATCAGCGCAGTCAGTTCCGGCCAGCCGCTTTTCGGCCTGAGGCGCGGTTTGTAACGCCGATCGCCGATCGAAGGATTATTCATGCTTCGCCTCCGCCGCTCCGCCCTCTCTGCGCCGCCGCTCGATAAAACCGAGCATTTCCAGCGACGCCTTCTCCATATCCAGCGTGATCAGATTGACCCGGGCGATCAGATAATTGTAAGCCAGATAACACGGAATCGCCACAGCCAGCGCCGCCGCCGTCGAAATCAGCGCCATATTCACAGCCCCCGCGATATCCGTCGCAGAAAACGCCTCGTTGGTCTGGGCGACCTGAAACACCTTCATCATCCCGAGCACGGTGCCGAGAAAACCGATCAGCGGCAGCACGAAGCCGAGGGTGGAGAGCAGATTGATATGACGTTCAAGCTTCGGGATCTCTTCCAGCGCCGCATCGTCCACCGCCTTGCGGATGTCGTCGTCGCCGCGTTCATAGGCGCGGATCGCGGCGGCCAGCAGCCGGGCCGCCGGACCGGGCGTATGGTCGCAAAGCGTCAGCGCCTCGACGAAACCGTCGCGCCGCAGCACATTGAACAGGCCGCGCAGCAGCTCGCCGACGTTGATCTCCTCGCGGTGAAACTGAAACACCTTCTTCAGAAAGATGAACAGCGCCACCACGCTGCAGAACAAGATCACCCACATGATCGGACCGCCGTCCCTCATCAACTCCAGGAACAATGACATCTTATGGCTTCCTTTGCAAATTGTATTTCCGCTGAATTTCCTGACGGACCCGGTCGAAATCCTCGCCGGTCGGCAGCTGCAGCTCTTCGAGAATCCAGGTCACCCGCAGCGCATTGCGCGCGCCGGCAGGCGTCCCGGGCTTCAGATAAGCGAGCGCCGCGGCATATCCGGCCTTGCCGGTCCATACCGCGTCCGGCACCAGGCCGTTCCGTTTCTGGTCGAGCGCCAGATAAAGTACCCGGTTGTAGACCTCGAGCGCCTTTTCAAGCTCATCCGAAAGCTCGCGGCATTTGCCGAGCTTGTAGAGGCTCTGCAGCTGCAGCCGCGGATTCGAGCTCTCCTGCGACAGCATCTCATACAGCTCCGCAGCGGCTTTGAGATCGGCCGGATCAAGCGTCTCGGCATAAATGCTGTAACGCATATCCGCGATTCTCCCGGCGGCGACCCGCCCGAACAGACCTTCCGGACGCAGCTCCCGCGCTTTCGTGTAAAACGCGAGCGCCGCGGCGTAATGCCCGGCATCCGCCTCGAGGTTGCCCGCCATCATTGCGGCATCCGCCGCGAACGGACCGGCGGGAAACTTTTCAAGCAGGGTTTCGAGCTGCGCCATGGCCTCCGCCGTCTTCCCTGACGATGCACTGATTTTCGCCCGGCGATAGAGAATTTCGGCGGCGACCTCCGGATTTTTCGCCGCGCCGCGCTTCTCAAGCTCGGCAAGCTGCGTTTCCGCCGCCGCGCCATCGCCTTCGGTCTCAAGGTAATCGGCCAGCTGCAGCCGCGATTCAATACCGGCCGCGGAGTCCGGGAAACGGCTGTCCAGCAGCTTCAGCGCCTTGTCCACCACCTCTCTGTCCCCGCCGAAGCAGCCGGACTGCATGGCCAGATAGAGCGCGCGCGGCGCATCCGCCGGAGCCGGCTTTCGCTCGGCGTAGCGGAAGAATCCGTCCGCAGCCGCCGGAAAATCCCGCAGCGCAAGCGCAAGCTCCGCAGCCGAAAGCATCGCCGCCGAAACAAAATCGGAATCGGGATGCAGAATCAGAAATCTCTCGTATTCGCTGCGCGCCGCTGCCGCCTGGCCGCGTTTTTCAAGCAGAAACGCCCGGAAATATTCAGCGGCGACCCGGTATTTCGCTTCACGCGCATCGCGCAGCTTTTCCGCGATCGGTGCCGCTTCGGCGTAGCGCCCCAGCGGAATCAGCGACTGCAGCAGCCAGTAACGGGCGGTGTCGGCATTCGGCCCGTTGGCATCCGCAACCGTCTTCATGAGCTCCGCGGCCCGGACAAAGTCGCCGCGACGGAAATAGTGCTCGCCGAGCAGCAGTTCTCCTTCGAGCTTCTGAGCCGGCGCCTCCGCCTGATCGACCAGATATCGGAACATCTTTTCGGCAACGGAAAACATGCCGGCATTCGAAGCGGCGACGGCGGCTTCACGGGCGGCAACCAGCCGGCTGGCTGCCGGAATCCGGTTGTCCCCGGTAATCCGCGAATAGAGTTCGACCGCGTCTCCGGGTTTCCCGGCCCGGGCGAGAAGCCGCGCACCGCGCATCAGAAGGCCGGTCCGGTCCGGAGCGTCCGGGAAAAATTTCAGATAACGCCGGACCGTCTCCGCCGCCTGCACCGGGTCGCTGCCGGATTGCAGGTTGATCAGCTCGCGCAGCGCGTTCTGCCTCTCCGGGTCCGTATCCGCCAGATCGAACGCGTCCGCCCACAGCCGGGCGGCGGCCTCCGGCTGTTTCATTTCAAGCGCGAGACGGGCGCCGTCCGCGGCGAGCAGGTAGAGAACCGGAGCCGGATTTTTCCAGCCCTTTTTCCGCAACTCGCCCCAGCCCGTGTAGAATTGGTCGAACTTCCTGCTGCGAAGGAGATAAAGAAGATCGAGACAGAGCCAGTGTTCCGCATCGTCCGCCCGGAACTTGCCGGAGCTGAGCAAAACGGCCGCCGCCGTCAGGTTGCCGGATTCGAGCAATGTGAAAATACGCGCCTCATGAGCGCGTCTGACCCACTGCGGCAAATCCGCGTTTTCGTTTTCGATCTGTTCGAATTTTTCGAGAGCGCCCTTATAGTTTTTCTGCCGGAGCCGCGCTTCGCCGATACCGAGCTCGGCCGCACAGGCGACGCCCGGGTCGGAGGCTCCCGAGGCGAGCGACGCAAAAAAAGTCTCCGCCTCGCCGTATCGCTTTTCAGCCATCAGGATCAGTCCCGGCAGCATTCCGGCGGAACGGGCCGGAAAACGCGAACGGTACTCGGCAAGCAGCTGCTTGGCCTCCTCGACATCGCCGTCCCGCAACTTCGCTTCGGCCATGGAGAGCGTGTTCACGCCCCATCGTTCAGCGTCATCGCCGGCGATCAGCCGGGCGTTGTCGAAAAATTTCGCGGCGCTTTTGTAATCGCCGGCCGACAGCGCTTCTTCCCCGAGACGCCGTTCGGAGGCTTCGTCGGCAAAAAGCGGCGAAAGGAACGCGAAAAACAACGCTCCCGCCGCCGCCGTGATGAAAAGTCCTTTTTTCAAGGCATCACCGCCCCGGGTTATTCCCCGGCCTCGGGAGCAGCGGCCGGAACATCGGCTTCGTCTCCCTCCTGAAAGACGACCTCGCCGCCCCGGATCTTCGCGTTGATCCGGTCGGTGAGCTTCTGCTGCAGCTCCGGCGACCCGGCGATCAGCGCCTTGGTCTGGTCCCGTCCCTGCCCGAGCTGTTCGCCGTCGAGACTGAACCAGCTGCCGCGCTTCTCGAGAATGCCCATATCCGTCGCGACGTCGAGAATCGAACCGGCCTTCGAAATGCCTTCATTGTACATGATATCGAACTCGGCCTGGCGGAACGGGGGCGCCATTTTATTCTTGATGACCTTGACCCGCGCCCGGTTGCCGATGATATTGCCGGCCGGGTCCTTGATCACCGTGGTCTTGCGGATATCCATGCGGATCGAAGCGTAGAACTTCAGCGCGTTGCCGCCCGTGGTGGTTTCGGGATTGCCGAACATGACGCCGATCTTCTCGCGGATCTGGTTCGTGAAGACGATGCAGCTCCCGGTGCGGGAGACGACGCCGGTCAGCTTCCGCAGCGCCTGCGACATGAGCCGCGCCTGAAGGCCCACGTGCGAATCGCCCATCTGCCCCTCGATCTCCGCCTTCGGCACCAGCGCCGCGACCGAGTCGACCACGAGAACGTCGATCGCCTCGCTGCGCACGAGCATATCGGCGATATTCAACGCATCCTCGCCGCAGTCCGGCTGGGAAATCAGCAGATTTTCGATGTCGACGCCGATCTTCTTCGCGTAACCGGGGTCGATCGCATGCTCGGCGTCGATGATCGCGCACCGGCCGCCCTTCGCCTGCGCATTGGCGATGATATGCAGACAGAGCGTGGTTTTTCCGCTCGACTCGGGTCCGAAAATCTCGATGATGCGGCCGGCCGGAACACCTCCGATACCGAGCGCAAGGTCGAGCGCGAGCGAACCCGTGCTGATGACCGGAACGTCCTGCTGGGCCGCGCCCGTATCGCCGAGGCGCATGATCGACCCTTTGCCGAAACTCTTCTCGATCTGGCCGATCGCAATCTGAAGGTTCTTGTCGCGGCTGCTATTCTTATCGGAGGCTTTGTTCTCTTTTTCCGCCATTTCCGTACTCCTGTAATATGATGGATGAGTGTTTCACGCACTGCGGCAATCGCGCCGCAATCAAATATCGAGGTCCTTGACGCCCGCCGCATGCTTTTCGATGTAGTCGCGCCGCGGTTCGACCACGTCGCCCATCAGAAGCGTGAACATCTGGTCGGCGATGATCGCATCCTCCATGGTGACCCGGATCATCTTGCGGGTTTCGGGGTCCATGGTCGTCTCCCACAGCTGTTCGGCGTTCATTTCGCCGAGACCCTTGTACCGCTGGATGCGCAGCCCGGTCTGCCCGTTCGAACGGACCAGCCGGAACAGCTCCTCAAGCGAATTGGCCGGCGTGCCGACGTTATCCGGGGTGGTAACCGTGAAGAGCTCCGCATCCTGGTCGAACACATTGCGCGGAGTCAGGTTGTGCGCGGCCAGCTCGGCGACCAGCGCCTCGCAGTTCGCCGCCTCGAAAATGTCGATGACATCGAAATGACGGGCAAGTTCCGCCGCGCGTTCGGCAGCGGCAGCCTCCGAAGCGGGATCGCCCGGAATGACTTCGGGGGCTGCGCCGGCCAGCCGGGTCTCCGCCTCATGCAGGAACGCGTGCTGCTCTTCGGCCGAATACAGATACTTCAGCGTATTCGTGCCGTCGGCCTCGCGCACGGTAATGTGGCTGATCGGACACCTGCCGTCCTCGCGGATCGCGTCGAAATACTCCTGCGGATCGATGCCGCAGCGGCGGAGTCCCTGCGAAACCTGTGCGGCGCGGGAATAGAGCTCGATGAGCGAAGAGAGCTGCTCCGGCGTCAGCTGCGAACCGTCCGCCGCCCTGACCGCCAGGTCCTCTCCGCCGAGCTGGACCAGGTAGCGGTCGAGCTGTTCCTCCGTATCGATGTACTGCTCTTTCTTCTTGCGGGTGACCTTGAAGAGCGGCGGTTTCGCGATGTAGACGTAGCCGGCCTCGATCAGCGGCTTCATCTGGCGGAAGAAGAAAGTCAGCAGCAAAGTGCGGATGTGCGAACCGTCGACGTCGGCATCGGTCATGATGACCACACGGTGATACCGCGCCTTCGAAACGTCGAACTCCTGCCCGATTCCGCAGCCGATTGCATAGATCAGCGACTGGATTTCCTTGTTTGCGAACACCTTGTCGATCCGCACCTTTTCGACGTTCAGCAGTTTGCCGCGAATCGGCAGGATCGCCTGGATCTTGCTGTCGCGCCCGGATTTCGCCGAGCCGCCGGCCGAGTCACCCTCGACGATGTAAAGTTCGCATTTGGAGGGGTCGCGGTTCGAGCAGTCAGCCAGTTTTCCGGGCAGCCCGAGCCCTTCGAGGGCTCCCTTGCGGCGGACGCTTTCGCGCGCCTTCTTGGCAGCCTCGCGCGCCCGCGCCGCCAGCATCGCGCTGTTGCCGATGTTCTGGGCGATCTGCGGATTCTCCTCGAGATAATCGCCGAGCTCCTCGTTGATGACCGAGGTCACGATGCCCTGCACTTCGGAATTGCCGAGTTTGGTCTTGGTCTGCCCCTCGAACTGCGGATCCGGCACCTTCACGCTGACCACGGCCGACAGCCCCTCGCGCACGTCGGTGCCCGAGAGCGTCGTGTCGTTCTTCATGCGCTCTTTGGTGTAATTGTTGATCGTGCGGGTCAGCGCCATCTGGAAGCCGGTCAGGTGGGTGCCTCCCTCGATGGTGTTGATGTTGTTCGCATAGCTGTAAACGTTTTCGGTATTGCCGTCGTTGTACTGCATGGCGACTTCGACGTCGATGCCGTTGCGCTCGCGGTGGAAGTAGATCACTTCCGGATTGATCAGCGTTTTGTTGGCATTCAGCATCGCGACGAATTCGCGGATGCCGCCCTCATAGTGGAAAACTTCGGAACGCTGCGGGTTGTCGGCTTCGAGCCGTTCGTCGGTGAAGACGATGCGGATGCCGCTGTTCAGGAACGCGAGTTCGCGCAGACGCTTGGCGAGGATATCCCGCACATAGACCACATCGGAAAAAATCGTCGCATCCGGCTTGAAGGAGACCTTCGTGCCGCGCTTCGCGGTCGGCCCGAGCTCCTTGAGCTGCATCGTCGTGACGCCGCGCTCGAAACGAATCCGGTACGCCTTGCCGCCGCGGTAGACTTCGACCTCCATCCAGTCGGACAGCGCATTCACGCAGGAGACGCCGACGCCGTGCAGGCCGCCCGAAACCTTATAGGAGTTATGGTCGAATTTGCCGCCCGCATGCAGGATGGTCAGCACAACTTCGACGGCCGGTTTGCCCTCGCCTTCGTGGATATCGACCGGAATGCCGCGCCCGTCGTCCTCGACCGTGATCGAATTATCCGGATGAATGGTGACCGCGACATGGCTCGCATACCCGGCGAGCGCTTCGTCGATCGAGTTGTCGACGACTTCGTAGACCAGATGGTGCAGTCCGCGCTGCCCGGTGTCGCCGATATACATCGAGGGGCGGACGCGAACCGCTTCGAGACCCTCGAGAACGGTGATCTTGCTGGCACTGTATTCGGATGCGGAACTGTTTATGTCAACGGTATTTTCGCTCATGTCTCCCACTCTCTTTCCAGGATTATTTCAACAGTTGGACAATATACAGCCTCCGCGGTGCAATTTCAAGAAAAAAGATTGCATATTTACGCGCGCGTGCTATGTTTTGTCACCAGAAACAACATACGGGGAGGCATCCGTGTCCGACATCCAGATCACCTACTTCGAAGAACTCAAGCGCAAACTCATCCATCTCTCTTCGCTCTGGATGGTTTTCGCAGTCGTGCTGATTCCGAACCGCTGGATCACGGCGGGGCTTTTCGCGTTTCTGCTGGCGGGAACGCTGTTGTGGGAACACGCCTACGCCTGCCGGCGGCCGGTACTGACTCCGCTCTACGGCTTTTTCTTCGGAAGGATGCTGCGGAAGGAGCCGGAACCCGGAGCCTGGATCGTCTCGGGCGGCAGCTACGTGCTTATGGCGGCGCTGCTGGTGACGGTGCTCTATGCGCCGCTTGCTGCCGGCGGAGCGCTGGCGGTCATGCTGACCGGGGATGCGGCGGCGGCACTGATCGGGCGCCGGTTCGGACGCCACCGGGCGCCGAACAACAAAAGCTGGGAGGGAGTGGCGGCGTTCCTGCTGGTCGGCGGCGGCGTGCTGGCGCTTTACCTTGCGTCTGTCGGAGCGCCGCCGCGATTGTTCCTTGCCGGAACGGCGGCGATCATTCCGGCCTGCGCTGCCAAACTTTTCGAAAAACAGCTGCATATCGACGACAACTTTTCGATTCCGGTCATCATCGGATTCGGGCTCCAGCTCGGGTTGTGGACACAGAACGCGTAAGAGGACAGGGCCATCCGGCCCCGGCGGGATTCTTCAGCGTGCATTCCTTATCCGGACCGCAGGCCGATGGGACGCCGACACCGGTTCCCGCCGCTTTTTCTTCCGTTCACAGCTTCAGATTGTCGAGGGCGCCCCAGCGGGCATCGGGTTCCTCTTCGTCCCGGCAGGCGCATTTCTCTCGATTCAGGTTCTTCCCGCAATGCGGGCAGAGTCCCCTGCACTCCTCGGAGCAGAGCAGGTTCATCGGCAGCTCAAGCAGCATTTCCGCCCGCACATCCTCCGTAATATCCAGTTCATCCTCCTCCGGCAGCTCGTAGAACAGACAGACGCCGGAATTTTCAACGTCGCAGCTGACCGGCTCCAGACAGCGGCCGCAGGTGCCTGAAAGCGAAGTCCTGACCTTTCCCTCCACCAACGCCCCGCCGGAGACAGCTTTGGCCAGCAGGTCATAGTGAACCGGCGCCGTGACGGACAACAGCTCGGAGGGTTCGATTTCGAGCCATTCCGCCGGCTCGTCGCCGACCAGTTCGATCGGCTCCTTTTCCAGACGTGCAACGGAGAATTTGATCATTTTCCCGCCCCCCTCATCGCTTTGATTTTCGCCTCGATCGCCGGAACCATCGCCGGCGGAACATAGCCGCGGAAATCGGCGCCGAGCATTGCGACCTCCTTGACCATGTGGGAACTCACAAACGAGTTCTCCTGCGTCGGAGTCATGAAGATCGTCTCGCACGAATGGCGCAGACTGCGGTTCATCAATGCCATCTGAAGCTCGTATTCGAAATCGGAGAAAGCGCGCAGTCCGCGAAGCACCGCATGCGCCCTGAACTGTTCGATCGCATCGACGAGCAGCCCGTGAAACATCACGACCTTCACATGGGGAATGTCTTTGCAGCAGCGTTCGATCAGTTCCTTGCGCTCCTCCATGGTGAACATCGGGGATTTCTGGGAATTGACGGCGATTGCGACGATCACCTGATCGAACAACAGACCGGCCCGGACCACCAGATCGAGGTGCCCGTTGGTGAACGGATCGAAAGAGCCGGGATAGAGTACGGTTTTCATCGGAATTTCCTGTCGTAGAGTTGTTGACGAGCGGTTATAGTCAGTGTATCTTAATATACGCTGAAATTGATTTTAATGCAAGGGGAAGCCGGAATTTTACCTCCGGAACCGGAAAACATATGACGGACGAATTGTTGAAATTTACCGAAACCGGCCACCTGGGGCTGTCCGGCGAAAGCAGAACCAGGCGGAAGCTGACGCTCGGGATCGGCGTGTTCGACGGAGTTCACCTCGGTCACCGCCGCATCATTGCCGAGGTGACCGGCCTTGCGCGGGCAAACGGATCGGTTCCTGCCGCGATGACGTTCGACCCACATCCGCGCGCCGTGCTGTGCCCGGACGAACCGCCGGTCCTGCTGGTTCCGCTGAAGGAACGGGTCCGGCTCCTGCGCGAAGCCGGCGCCGAGCTGGTCTGGGTCCAACCGTTCACCCCGGAATTCGCCCACCTCGAACCGGAACAGTTCCTCGAACGGCTCTTTGCGTGTCCCGATATCGAGCTTGCCGGCATCTGTGTCGGCGAAAAGTGGCGTTTCGGGCGCGGCGGGCGCGGCGGGCGCGAGACGCTCGCCGCCTATGCGGAGTCGCACCGGCTTGAATTCCGGGCCTGTCCCGAACTTGAACTGAATAACGAAACCGTCAGCTCGAGTGCGATCCGGCGGGCAATTTCGGCCGGAAAGCTCGAACAGGCCGCCGCGATGCTCGGCAGGCCGTACCGTCTGATCGGCACGGTCGAACGCGGTTACCATGCGGCCAGCGACCGGCTCGACTGTCCGACCGCGAATCTGGCGCTTTCCGCCGGCGTGCTGCCTCCCGACGGCGTGTATGCGGCGGCGGCATACCGCAACGGCGTACCGTATGCGGCGGTTGTTAACATCGGTTTCGCCCCGACCTTCGGCTGGGAGCAGGCGAAGCGCCGGGTCGAAGTCCATCTGCTCGATTTCCACGGGAATCTCTACGGCAGCGAGCTCGGCGTCGAATTCCTGCATTACCTGCGGGAGGAACGCACCTTCTCCGATCCGGAGGCGCTCAAACGGCAGATCGACGGCGATATTTTACAGATCCGGGATTTTTTTGCGAAGAGCCGATTTCAAAAATAGTTCCGGCATTGACTACGAAAACAACGAATCAATCGATGAGGTGAAAATATGATGGAAGGCAGAACCTATCTGGCCAGCGACCTTGCCGGCGAACTCGGGCTGCCGCGCAGCACCATCAACGACTGGCTGGTGCGTTATGCGGATTATCTCGAAGTCGACACCCGCGGCAAGCGGAAGGTCTATTCGGCCAAGTCCCTGCGGATTCTGAAGGAAATCTCGGAGATGCGCAACGAGGGAAAAAGTTCGTTCGAAATCGAACAGCTGCTCGCCTCCCGCTACGGCATCCGTCCCGAAGTGGCGCCTCCCGCACCCCAGGGACCGGAGCAGCAGCCGGGCGCCTCCGGCGAGACGCTGCCCGCACCCCAGGAAGGCGGCCTCCCGGCACTTCGGCCGGCATTCGAACAAATGACGGTTCAGATCAACACCGAATTCCTGAAACTTGCCAACCGGCTCGAAGAAGCGGAGCGTTACCGGAAACGGCTTGTGCAGCGGATGTGGGCGGTGACCGCCGGTCTCATTGTCGCGCTCGCGGTGCTGGTACTCGTTCTTGCGCTCATCATGTATCAGGTGTTCGGGCGGATCGAGAAGAAAAACCGTGAAACCGCCGAAACCCTGAGCCGGGAATCCGGCGAAAAGCTCGGCGAACTCGGCGTCGTGCTGGACAGCTCCCGCCAGGATTTCAACGAGAATATCGCAAAGCTGAAGGAGGAAATGGCCGCCCAGCGCAGAAGCTTCGAAGAAAAACTGAAGGAGCTTGAAGCGAACTCCGCCACCCGAGCAGAAGCGCAGATCATCAAATTCAAGGAGGAGTTCGCCCGCCGCCAGCAGGAAGAACTCAAACGGCTGGAAGGACTTCAGCAGACCGTGCGCGAAACCGCCAAATCCCAGCTCGACGCGGTAAAGGAAGAGATGCGCAGACAGGAAGCCGCCCGGCTCGAAGCCGAAAAGGCCGCCGCTGCCAAAAAGGAGGCCGAAGCCAGATTGAACCAGCCGAAGGAAACCCAGAAACAGGAGCAGAAACCGGCTCCGTCGAAGGAGGTTCCGAAACAGGAACAGCAGAAACCGGCTCCGGTTCAGGCTCCGGCCAGTACGCAGAAACCGGAGACTGTGAAGTGATAGCCGGGCTCGGCACGGATATCGTCGAAATCGGGCGGATCGTCCGGATGCTCGACAAATTCGGCGACGCCTTCCGCGAGCGGATCTGCACGCCGGCGGAACTGGCCGAAGGCAGCCGGCGGCGCCATGCTTCAACTTATTATGCCGGGCGCTGGGCGGTCAAGGAGGCCGCGGCGAAAGCGCTCGGCTGCGGCATCGGCGAACATTGCAGCTTTACGGATGTGGAGCTCGGAAACGGCCCGGCCGGAGCGCCGTTCCTGAAATTGAGCGGAAAAGCGGCGGAATATGCGGCGAGGCGCGGCGGCGGACTCTTTCACGTCTCTCTCAGCCACGAAGCGACCTATGCGACTGCGGTCGTCATCTGGGAGATCAACTGAAGGCCGGACTCATGCGGGAAGAATTTATTTTCTCCGGCGCCTCGCCGGTCGATTCTCCGGTCGTAATCCATCTTGCGGGAAGCAGCTGGTGCGACGGCAGTTATCTGATCGAACGCAGCAGCAGCGACTTATGGGTGATTGAATTCGTCGAAGCCGGAACCGGAACGCTGGAGGTGGACGGCCGGACCTGTCATCCATCCGCCGGAGACCTTTACCTTGCCCCATTCGGAGCCTGTCATCGTTATTACTCAAGCGCGGAGTCGCCATGGATCAAACATTGGATCAACTTCTCCGGTCCGCTGATGCCGGAGCTCCTCCGGCTCTTCAAGCTCGAGGGAATCATCCATGTCCCGGGCTTTTCCCGACCGGAGCTTTTCAAGCAGGCATTGCACCAGCTCCGGCTCCATCCGCAGGAGGCGCACAGCCGTATCGGACCCGAGTTCCTGATGGCGGTCGTTTCCACCATGGCCGCCGACCTGCGCGCCGCCGATCACCGTCATCGGAAAAACCCCGAAGCGCAGGAACTGCGCAACTGGCTCGACACCCAGATCTTCGCCCCGACTCCCTCCCTCGATGAAATGGCGACAAAGATATCGCGGTCTCGCGGACAGACAATCCGCATCTTCAAAAGCGAATACGGAGAAACTCCGGTCCAATACCTGATCGGACGCAAAATCGAAGCGGCGCGGGAGCTTCTGCGCGGTTCGCCGGTTGCCATAAAGGAGATTGCGGACAAGCTCCATTTTTCGGACGAATATTACTTCGCTTCCGTATTCAAGCGAAAAACCGGAATTGCTCCCGGCCGCTACCGCTCCTGGAAAAATTAAACAATTCCTTATAAATCAATTATTTATAAAGTGACGGATCAATCCGTCACTAATAGCGGATCAATCCGTTATTTGCACTCTTCCAGAAATTCACGAATTCTGGCCGCCATCGAATTCTGATGAATGCGGATGATCTTCATCTCACGCTCGACACTGGCGGGCGAGTCGGAGGCATGGGCGGTATTGACCATGACATTGCTGCCGAAATCGCGGCGGACGGTGCCGCCCGGCGCCTTCGACGGATCGGTCGGCCCGAGCACGGAACGGATCTTGGCGATCGCATCCGGTCCCTCATAGATCAGGACCAGGCATTTGGCCTGCGAGTTCTGAAGCTTCTTTTCCTCCTCGGTACATTCCTCCGGACGCTTGCCGGACATGAATTCGATCAGTTGCGAGAACTGATCGTCCGCATACGGAATTCCGACCGATTCGGTCAGCGAGGCAACGGCGTTTTCCGGCAGGGACACTTTGAATTTATCCTCGAAAAGCTGCTTGGCCTGCTCGCCGATTTTCGGAGCAAGCTTGCTGCGAAGTGCATTCTGCACGGAACCGTAAAATTCAAGCGCGTCGTTCACACTCATCCGATGGACCTTGCAGCCGACGATCCGGAGCCCGGTGCGGCTCAGCATATCGATGATGTTGCCGGGACGGCTGGACGGGCAGCGCCAGTTGTCCGGCTTGATGATGACGAGCGTGCGTTCATCCTCCGGAGCGGAGCCGAGCGAATTATCGACCAGATTCGGCGTATTCTCCGCGAAATCCGCAAAAATGCTGAGTTTATTGATCGCTTCGCGCAGATCCGGCGGCGTCAGAACGGCCGGCTCGAAATAACGGACGATTCCGGGATTGTCCTTATCCTCCACCACATCGGCATACGTATCGCGCAGCGTTTCGCCGGCGCTGATGCATTTCGGCGAATACGGCGAGAGCCGCCCGGTGATGCCGGTCAGCTTCCGGCAGGCGTCCTCCCCGCGGAACAGGAGCATCAGGGCGCGTTCCTTGCGGCCGTCTTCGCGCGGCGGAAAATTCTCCCGCACATAATCGGCCAGCATCTTTCCCGTATCTTTCGCTTCCATCGCCTCGAGACTCCGGGCGTAACGTTCCGCCATTTCCGGTGTGAAGGCAAGCATCTGCGCGCCGATGAATTCCAGATCGGTCCGCGACATAAGCCGCGCGATGATACCGCCGGTACGGGATTTCAGCAGACTGTAGGGTGTAATGATGATGTACGATACTTCGATTGCCATGACGGTTCCCTTCCCCTTTTGCGGAAAACAAAAACACCTCCGGAAATCCCATCCCCGGAAGCTGACTGCAAATAGCGTTAACTCATTACTATACCACCATTTTTTCCGATCGGCAAATCAGAAATCGCGCTTTCCCGCCAAAAAATTCGGTCCGGACAATCAAATCCTTATATTCATCAAGTTTTAAAAGTACCTCTTTCATCCTTCATCTTTCCTGCCGGAAAGCCTGAAGCATGTCACTCTCCGGGAAAAATCTTCGCTTTCAACCGTTCCGTCACGAGGTTCCGCAGTCTGTCCTCCGGCAGTCGCCGCCGGCCTCCGCAGCTTTCGCGCAGAACAACTTCAGGAGCGGGCAATTCGGCCGCGCTCCATTCCGTCTGCCCGGAGGAGAGCTCCAAAGCACGGACCAGCAGCCGTTTCGCCAGATAGTCATACGGAAATTGAATGGTGGTCAGCGGCGGGTCGACATAACGGCCGAACGCAAAATTATTAAAGCCCATAACCGCCATCTCTTCCGGGAGGGTCCAGCCGTTTTTCGAAGCGGCGATGACCAGACGCATCGCCTCCACGTCGTCTTCGCAGATCACCGCCAGGTTGCCGCGGAAAGGTTCCCATTCCTTCAGAATGCGGCTGAACCGGCCGGAATCGTCGTCGACGAACTGATCCAGAATCGGCAGATGGTCCGTCGCTTCCATAAACTCCCGGTAATAACCGTATTTATCCTTGCTCGACCCGCTGAATGCGCTGCGCCTGAGGTACGCGATCGCCTTATAGCCGAGTTCATAAAAGTAACCGCATTGGAACAGCATCGAATTCCGGCTGTACCAGCGGCCGTAAATCTCCGGCGGTTCATAGCAGAACCGCTCATATCCGGCAATCAGGTCGCCGACGACGAGCGGAATCGGACTCCTGTCGAACAACCGGTGAACCTCCTTCACATTGAGGTTGTTCCGGTCCGCAGTCAGAACGGCGGCCCGGCAGCCGGTTTTCTTCATATCCTCCACAACCTCGACCGCCTTGTCCCAGTTGGCCGCACTCTGAAGTTCGAGCTGGATTTCCATCGCAGTGGCGGCACGTTCGAGCTCCATCAGGAGCGGCGTGGAAAACTCGGTCGGTCCCGGACAGAGCAGAATTCCGATTTTCCGCATCGAAACGATTTGTACTTTCGCCTGCGGCTTTCCGACCAGATGGCTGGTATTCCGCCGGACGAAATTGCCGAGGCGGGAACGTTTCTCCAGAATTCCGTCATTGCAAAGCAGCTGCACCGCCTTGCGCACGGTATGAAAATTGCAGTCGAACTGTTCGGCCAGATCCCGGATCGGCGGCAGTTTCCGGCCGATTTCATATTTCTCATCCCGGATCAGACTGATGATCGAATTGACGACCCGCTCGTAGACAAAACGGTCCTCCTCCCGCCCCGGAACAGAAGAAAATTCCGGCAGGACGGTTTTGAATTTCGACGACATAATCCCCGCAACTTCCATATTATATTTGTTCGGTTTGACCGGATGGTATAACATACTTCCATTCCCGGAAAAATCCAGTATTCACTCTTTCAGGTTTTCGAACGCAGAATGCCCGAACCTTTCCTCACCACCGGAAATATCGGAACGGATCGTCCGAGCTGACCGGTTCGTCCACATAGAAGCGGATCGGCGGAAGAACACGGATTGCCGGAGTTCCGAGAATTCCCCCATTCCCGCGAAGATCGTTACAGAGAACCGCAAGATGATTCACGCCGGTACGCAGGAGTTTCGATGAAAAACGATGGACCCGCTGCGCCGCCCAATAATCGTCCGGATTCGTTTTCTGCGTCAGCTCACCGAGAAAATGACCGTTCAGCCAGACCCACGACTCGTCATCCACCGGACCGAGGGACAAAACGCATTCTCTTTCCGGCCCGATGCCGGAAGGCAGGTGAAACGTTGTCCTGTACCAGAAGAAACCATCGTAATTTTCAAGCTTTCCGATCTGCGTATCGAATGCGCCGGGAACTGCAACCGGCACCCAGGAACGGTCCGCCTGAAAATCCGCGGCGAACCATTTTTCCGACCGTCCCTTTGCCTGCGGATCGGCTTTACCGATCCATTTCCCGGAAAGGTCGAAAACCGGGTGAATTTTTTCTTCTTCCGGAAACAGCCGTTTCCAGATTCCGGGCCGGGATTCCGCCCCGAGATTGAAAAGAAGGCGTGCAACTGCTCCCGTATTTCTTCTGCGGCTGGTCCTGAACTGAAACTCCTGCGGATCGAACATCCAGGGAGCAACCTGGAAGGCAACCGCCGTTCCCCTGCCGATTTTCCTGACGCGAAGCGCACGTCCGCCGGGTCCGGAGGAACTGAACGCATCCATAGAAAGCTCTCTGCGCCAATGGAGATCCGCATTGGAAATACCGAGAAATTCCGGTATTTCCGCAATTCCTTCCGCATAATCGGAGTAATATCTGCCGGGATGCGTCCCGAATCTGCCGGGAAGGAGAGCATTCAATTCCTGACCGGAGAGCCCGAGCATCAGAACATTCAGACCATTCTCCACCGCTTCAGTCAAATCCGGAAGTTCCGCGCCGGGAGCAACGATCAGAAGTCCGTTCTCCGGAACCGTATCCGTTTCCCGGGCGGAAACCAGAAGATTTTCCAGCAACTGTCGTCCTTCCTGATCCCCCGCATACCAGGTCGGACGCCGTACGGCAACCTCCGCACGGTCGAGACGGAGAATCAATTTTTTCAGCATTTCCTCCGCTTCCGGATCACTCTCCGTCCGTCCGGAGAGATCGAATTGTGAAAATACGGCAATTCCCCGTCCCGCCTTCAATTCGAGCGCCGGAGTATACTGAAGATCGAATCCGCCCTGCATCAGCGGGAGGAAATTTCCGGCGGACGGCTTTTCCAGAGGCACGCTGCAGATGTTGCCCCGGTTTCCGGCCCGCCACGCCCTTGAATTGGTGAATCCCTGCCAATTCCACTGCGGATAACTGTTTTCCGGGTCCGGAATTTTGAAATACGGCTCCGTCAAAGTGGAACTGCCGCGCCAGTTTGCAATCTCGCCGCCGTGAAAATTCCGGACCAGCGGAAACAGTTTGCGCAATCCATATTCCGTTCCCCGGAATCCGAGCCGGTTCAGTACGGAGAGTTCCTGCTCCAGAACCAGCAGCTTTCCCCCCTTCTCCATCCATCCGGCCAACTGCGGCATTGTGTTTTTCAGGGCATTCCTCCCGATCACCAGCAATTCGACGGCTTTCAAATCGGTACAATCGTCCAGTTCACGGAACGGAATCTTCCATTTGCGCAAAACGGCAGTCGTTTTTCCCTCCGGATCAAAAACTCCGATTTTCGAAGAAATCGTTACGGAAGTATCGGGAATGACGTCAATTCGAAAACTGTCGGAGCTCTCCTGTCCTTCGCCGAAATTGATTTGCGCACGAATGTTCAACATGGTTCCGGAATATGCAGCAGGCACAGTGAAGACCACCGGAACGCCGGTTCGTGTTCCGGGCTCCGCGAAAAATTCTCTTTTTTCTCTGATATCCAATTCCGGAATGCTCCATTCCACACGGATTTTCTCCTTGCGGCGACTGTCGTTGAGGACAAGGACCTGCTTCCGGACGGTTTCTCCGCGGCGAAAATTATGACCTTTTTCTGTAAAATCCCCGATTTTACCCGCAATCCATGCAATCTTTTCGCGCATCCAGGGCAACCCGGCCGCACCGACGACGGACGGTTTGTATTCCGTATTGAAATCCGTCAGGAAATTGCCTCCGCCCCGTGCGGTATCCGGAACGATACCGGGCCTTTTCAGGTTCTCAAAACGTTTCGCCCACGGCCCATTGAAGGTTTCTCCGGTTCTTTCCCATAACAACTCGAAATCCCAGGGAAGGAGGCCGGAAACGCCGCGGCCGCGCAGTTCCCTGAAATTATCCTTCACCATTTCGGCGCAGACGGGAAGCGTCGCTTTCCGATAAGGGAAAACCTCGATATAACGTACCGGCCTGTTGCCGGCGGAAACTTTTTCCTGATTCCGGTAGGAAGCCTCCTTGCCGGATGAAGTTTGATAGGTCCGTTCTCCGAAAATCGCCGCATTGTATTCGTTCAGCCAGATGCACTGAACTCCTTTTGCACTGCTGTAGACGAATCCGGGTCCGCGATAGCTTGTCCACGAGGCTGTATGAGGCATTCCCCATTCGACAAAAATCAGCGGCTTTGATCCGGCTTTTTCCCAATGTTCCAGCCAGTCGCTCCGCTCCTGGGCAGGAACCCAATTCAGATAGCAGTTGAGCGTAATAAGTTCCCCGAGATTCCCGGATTCATGGTGATACACCGGCCTGGTCGCATCAATGGAAGCGATCAGCTTTCCGGCAGCCAGGGCCTGACGGCGGGGACGGGATTGCGTATATTTGTCCGGTGTGTGAATTCCATCCAGTTTCAATGGATTCTGATCCGCGATATATCCGGCCGCATTGTGTGTAGCCGCGTAAAGAACGATTCCCGGAACGTTCTGAAAACGGCGGATCAGGAATTCCGCCTGCGCAAGATACCGATTCCGTTCTTCCGGCGTTTCGAGCGCCCAGTTGAAATGAGACGCATGCGGCATGGTCAGCGAAGTCAGAACGCCTGCTTTGGAGGCTTCCCGATAAAAGTGATCCTGATACCCGACAATTCCCGGAGCAAAAGAGTAGTTGTAAGCGATCAGGTGATTGAAACCTGCCTTCCCGGCTCGTTCCGCAATCTGCCGGGCAACCTCTCTGCTGGAGCGCGCCGCCCCCTCCCGCATGGAGGAAGAAGCCATCGAACGCAGATGAATCACGGAACCGTTCAGCATGAAATTTTTCCCCTCACACCAGAATTCCCGAAAACCGAACTCCTGCGGAAAAAATTCATCGACTGTTTTCCCGTCCGCCCGCCGGAGGCGAATTTCAGCGACATAGATATTTTCCGGCGTATCCGTGTCCCAGAGCTTCGGCGCAAGCCAGTCTGCGGAAAAACTCCGGCGGAACTTCTTCCCTTCTTTTACGTGGAATATACCGGACCGGAAATTCAGGAGTGTCTCTTTCCCTTCTTTGATTTCAGCTTCCAGATAATAATCGCCGGGAACGGCGGATGCAATGCCGACATCGCAGGTGATCCGTTTTTTTCGCCAGCTGGTAATGACATGCACATCCGAAACCGCTGCTTCCGAAGGTTCTGCGGTCAGGAACATGTCACCGGTGATGCCCCGGTTCGAAACTCCGGCATCCGATTTGACCAGTCTTCCCGGCGCCATGAAAACACTGCCCGTAAGTCCGTCGTTCTTCGCGGAAACCAACAGAACGATCTCCTGTGTTTTCCCCGGCCGGATTCGTTCGGTCAAATCGATTTTTCCTCCCGGATAGTAGAGTTCCCCGGACTTTTTTCCATCGATGAAAATCCGGGCGCAGGTTTGCAGCATGGTGATTTCCAGACTGATTCTTTTTCCGCTCCACTCCGCGGGGATTGCAACGGTTCTCCTGTACCATGCAGTATTGAGTCCGGCCGGGTCGAATCCCGCCGCCGCCATGGGAGACAGGACAATGAGGTTGTTGTCTCCCGGCTGCTCAGCTCCCCATCCCATGCCGGGCCAGACGCCGGGAACTTTGAACCAGCCCCAGCCGGTTCCCTCATCCGGAATATCTTTTGCGTCTGTTTCTGTACGAACCGGGAAAAAATTCCATAATCCGTTCATACACACTGTTTCCCGTGTCGAAGTGGCGATACGGAAAGCGTCGGAAATGTCCCATTGGCGTTCTCTGGACAACCTCCCGGGAATCGGGGCATCGAGATTCATCTCTTTCAAAGAGTTCAGTGGTTCCAACTTCATTTCCCGAAATTCGACCGTTCCGGATTTCCCGAGGTTCGTCGGCGCAATCTCAAGGTAAACTGCGCCGGGAGGAATCTCATAAAGCCGGGTACATTCCCGGAGTTCCGATGTGCCGGAACCGCCGAAGACATCGGGCCACGGTCCGGTTCCTTCACGTTTTTTATCGAAAAACCGCATGGCGAGACGCCCGTTCCGCCATCCCTGTTTCCCTGAAACAACCCCTGTCAATTTCATTTTCATGGAGAGCAGGACATACTTCCATTCCGGCTTCAGGAGAATCCGCTTTTCCGTTCCTGTACTTCCGCCGTTCACGGTAACATTGAGGAGCCCGTGTTCGACCCGGTACGAAACTCCCTTTACAGCAGGCCATCCGGCTGCATCGCCTTCGGAATCCGAATCCAGCAAAAGATTCTCCGCTGAAGCACTACTGCAGAAAAGGAGTGACAGACATCCGATGAACCAACCAATTCTTTTCATAACCGTCCCGGTATTGATGCATTGAAATTCAGCGGGGAAGAAACGTGACGCCCCATTTATTGTAATTGCTGATAAACTCCCCCCGATCCGCCGCTGCCGCATGCCCGTCTCCCCACAACACATTGACTGCGTCCCGATGCGAGAGCCACGGTGACGCGCCCCAGGTTTCACTGTTGTCCAGACTTGAAGTCAGCTTGTTTCTGTGAAGCCTGCGACTTTTCAACCTCCCGTCCGCAAGAAACACAAACCGGGACGGAACGCTGATCTTACGGAACCGCAATGCACCGTCCCATCCGGCAACATCCTGCGCTTCCCATTCGTTCCTCGAGGTTTGCGCACCATTGTAATTTGCCGGATAACAGTGAACGGTAAGCAGTTCAAGTTCCGATATACCTTCCGGAATATCCGTCACATTGGGACATTGCGTGAGCCTGGTCTGTCCGGAATTGAGATATCCCGCCAGATAAAGCATGAGGTTGTAAGTGCCGGATGTTCCCTCACCGTAACCAGTGGCCGCCGTACAGATGGCGTCATTGAACGCATCCAGATAGAGGACGGTATAAGTTCCCAGCTGCTTCAAGTTATTCATACACTGGCTTTCCTTCGCCTTTTCCCGGGACTTGTTCAACGCCGGCAGCAGCATTGCGGCCAGAATCGCGATGATGGCAATAACAACCAGCAGTTCAATCAAGGTGAAATTCCGGAGGCTGTTCGAGACAATGCGTTTTTTCATTTCATCCGTTCCTTTTTGTTTCACTCACAGCGGGAAATTGCGGCATCATTCGGTTTCTGTTATATATTTTACTAGATAAGTAATCGATCTCCAATGATAAAAACTATTATTTATTGACAAAATCTATTTTATCAAGCAAAAAAGTAAAAAAGAATGAAGTACAGAAAAGTGACGAAATAAAAAAATCCGAATGCCGCAATATAACAGCATCCGGAAAATCGAAAAGAAATCAGTCGGCAGTTACCGTTGAGCCGGAGCGGAATAGAAGGTTCCTCTCTCCCGCTTCTCAATTTCCAGGAATCCGGCCTTGAACAGCCGGTCCAGGATCGGATGGAATTCGACAGCCCGGCAGCCGAGCGCCACTTCCAGATCGTCAACAGTCGCCGGACGACGGCTGACCAGATCCATAATCCTTTTTTCCATCTCCGTGAAAAGTGACGGATTCTGTCCGGCACTTTTTGAGCGGTAACGGAACGGACCGACCGCCTCGACCGCGACAAACGGCTCCAGAGCAGCGATAAAACGACGGGTATTTGACGGTTCGGACGGACGAATCCAATCGACAACTCCGGGGCGGTCAAGCGTGTTGAGCTGGACCAGATCAACCTGCATCGGGCGGATAATTTCCACGAAGCGGGAAATCGATTCGTCGGAATCATTCACGCCGGGAACAATGAAGAGTTCCAGAAAAATCTCCTGCTTTGAGCAGCGGCAGAAATCCGTAAGATCATAAATAAACCGATCGAACTCCAATCCCGGTGCCGGCCGGTTGATGATCCGGAACTCCTCGCTGTTCGAGGCGTCAAGTGACGGAACAATCCGGTCAATTCCGGCAATTTCACGGCGAAGTGACGGATCGCCCAGGCAGAAACCGTTGGTCAGCAGGCAAAGCTTGTACTGCGGGTAAGCACGTTTCAGAAATTCGGTAACCCGGCCGATGCCTGAATTCAACGTCGGCTCACCGGAACCGGAAAAGGTGATATAATCCAGCTCCGGATGCGGCTTCAGAACCGCATCAAGTTCCGCGATCACTTCATCCACCGGCACATACTCCCGGCGTTCGAGCGTCAGCTCCGTCGTCGCTTTTGCTTCGCAATAGATGCAGTCGAGCGAGCAGGTCTTAGGGCGAACCAGATCCACTCCGAGAGAGACACCGAGGCGGCGGGAAGCCACCGGCCCGAACACATATTTTCTGATCATCTCACCACCATTTGTTCTTATCGTTACCGTTTCCCGAGCCGTCCGGCAAGCGGAATCTCCTCCGCATCCCTGAAATAAGGCAAAGCGGGAAACTCGGTAAATGTGAAAAACTGCTGATCCGCTCCCGATATCGCATCGAAAAAACGGTTTTTATTCGCTTCATCCAGTTCGCCCGTTACATCATCGACCAGAACCGCCACTTTTTCGGATGCCGAACGCCGAACCAGATTGAATTCGGCCAGCTTCAGCAGCAGAGAGATCATGCGGATCTGTCCGGTCGACCCATAATGACGCAGCTGGCGGCCGTCCAGATAGAATTCGAATTCGTCGAGCTGCGGACCGATGCCGGTACACGCCCGCAGCAGCTCCCTTTCCCGGTTCTTTTCCAGCAGAGCCAGATACTCCGACTCCGACTCCGGATAATCGAACCGGTACAGAATGCGGAATTCTCCGCCTCCGCGCTGCTTCAGAAGCGCATTGAGCTCCTGTTCGACCGATCCGGCATATTGCCGCCGCAATGCCGCAATCGACGGCGCATTGGCGGCAAGCTCCGGTTCGAACGCCGCGACGATGCTCCGGTTGACCGGCGGCTTCAACGCCCGGTTCCGCTGTGCCAGTGCCCGGCTGTAATCGGCCAGCCGGGTCAGGTAGGTGCTGTCCAGCGTCGAAATCAGCATATCGAAAAAACGACGGCGAAATGACGAACTTCCGCCGGCGATATTCCGGTCTTCCGGCACGAAAACAACGGCGCGGAATTCCCGGATGAATTCGCTTGAGCGACGAATCCGGCTGCTGCCGATCAGCGTCTCACGCCGGTTTCCGTGCTGGATGACCTTCAGCGTCTCGGGATAACCGCGCGAATGCACCCGGGCCGACAATTCGAAACCGCGGCTGCCGATCCGGGTCAGTTCCCGTCCCGACGCACTCCGGAACGAACGCAGGATACTCAGAAAATAGATGCTCTCAAGCAGATTCGTTTTACCGGTGCCGTTCGGACCGGTGAACACGACCTTCTCGCCGGAAAAGTGAAACTCGCCGCTTTCGCAGTTCCGAAAGTCGGCGAGATTCAGTTGTTCCAGCAGAAACACGGCCGCGCCGCACTTATTTTTTGCGAATCGGCATGATGACGTAGAGGAACCCTTCGTCGGCCTCGATCGCCACCGGATTCAGCGGATCGTTCAGCTTCATGCGGACACTCTCCGCATCGCAGTTGCGAAGCGGGTCCGCCAGGAACGCCGGATTGAACGAAACCTCGAACGGTTCACCTTCGAACGCGACTTCAACCATATCGCTGCCTTCGCCGACTTCGGTACTCGAGGCCTGCAGCCGGAGCTGGTTGTTTTCAAAACGCAGAATGATATAACTGCTCGAATCCGAAAGCACGAGCGAAACCGTTTCGATCTTGCCGAGGAACACCGAAGCCGGAACTTCGACCGAGCGGCTGAACGAAGCCGGAACCACCTGGCGGTAGTTCGGATAGTTGCCTTCGATCAGCTTCGTCGTAAGTTCGAAGTCATTGCCGACGAAACTGCACTGCTTGTCGCCGATCCGGATGGTCATCAGATCGTCGCCGTCCAGCAGGCGGCGCGTCTCCTGCGCCGCTTTCAGCGGAATGATCGCATCGCCGTCGCCGCCGGTGATCGATTCCGGCGTTTTCTCCTGCATGGCCAGCCGCTTGCCGTCGGTCGCCACCAGCGTGATCGTCGACTCGCGGGCACTCAGCAGCACGCCGGTCAGAACCTTGCGGGAATCATCGGCGCTGACCGCATAGGCGATCGAAGCGACCATTTTCTTGAATTCTCCCTCCTTGACCCGGATCTCCCGCTTCGCCTCGAACTGCTCCGCTGCCGGAAAATCCGCGGCGGCCAGACCGAGCAGCGTGAAATGGCTGGTTCCGCATTTCAGCTTGATGTGATCCTTGTCGTCGATATCGAACATGACGTCGGCGCCGACAAAGCAGCCGACCAGAGAAGCGAGTTTGCGCGCCGGCGCCGTGGAAACCCCCGGAACCTCGACCGCCGCTTCGATCTTCGTCGAAATTCTGATTTCAAGATCGGTCGTGGTCAGCGTGAGGACATTATCCTCCGCCTGCATGAGAACGTTGCCGAGAACCGGAAACATCGAACGGGATCCGATGATGCTCCCTACCCGCTGCAGCGCTTTCTGCAGTTTCTCGCGGTTGACGGTAAATTTCATTTTTCGAGTCTCCAGGATGATTTTCCATATTCTTGAATGATCATGACGGTAATTTACACCGGCAAATCTGAAAAAACAACTCCGAAATCGAGATTTTCAAATATTCTGTTCCGGCCGGAAAAACGTTTCCGCCGCGTCTCCGTGCATTTTTTCTCTCTCTATGTGTATTGAAAAGAAAAGAAGAAATTTATGGCAGCAGTAGAAGCGGCTCTTTTTTGTGAATAACTCTGCAATTGCCTGTAGTTAAAATAATTCACCTGTCTGTTTTTTGTGAACAACCGGGATGATAACGCCTCGAAAACCGGTGAAAAACAAAAGATCAACACTGAACTGACAATTTATTAACAGAAGATTGACAATATTGTCATCATGCCTGTAAAGCTGCGTATCGCCGTTTTGCTTCATACGCCGGATTGAAGAGGGGAAAGCGCCTTCTCCGGCTCCTGCGGAGTGTGATTGCTCCTAATCTGATAATTTTTGGAAGGGAGCGTTTGAAAAAAAGTTCCGTGCCGGTTATGTTATCTGGAATATGCCGGAACAGAAGAGATTTCCGGGAGGAAAGGATAAATCATGCGGAAAACGGTACAGCAGTTGATTGAACGCCGTCCGGAACTGCGGGGATGTGCGGATGCGATTGACCGGATGATCGATCTCGCCGGCGACACCTTCGCGCGCGGCGGAACTTTGTTTACCTGCGGCAACGGCGGCAGCGCCGCGGATGCCGATCATATCTGCGGCGAACTTCTGAAAGGGTTCCTCCAGCTGCGTCCGCTTGCGTCCGACATACAGGAAGCCTTCGGAAACCGGTTCGGCGATGAGGGCAGGGAGGCGGCCGGCAAATTGCAGAACGGACTTCGTGCCGTTTCCCTGCTGAGCCACCCGGGTTTTTCCAGTGCGTTTGCGAACGACGTCGATCCGGATCTGGTTTTTGCACAGCAGCTCTGGGCGCTGGCGCGGCCGGGTGATCTGCTGCTGGCGATCTCGACCGGCGGCAATGCGTCGAATGTCAGAAAAGCGTTGATGGCCGCCGCCGTGAAGGGAGTCGGGACGATCCTTCTGACCGGAAACCGGAACGGATGCTGCGAAAAATACGCTGATTGCGTGGTGGCGGTTCCCGAAAAGGAGACGTATCGGATTCAGGAGCTGCATTTGCCGATTTATCACGCTTTCTGCATGGCGCTGGAAGCCCGTTTTTTCGGAGGCGGAGAAGAATGAAAAATGCGGCGCTTCAGCATGTGGCGATCATCATGGACGGCAACGGCCGCTGGGCCGAACGCCGGGGATTGCCGAAAACGGAGGGGCATCGGCAGGGGGCGCGGCAGGTTTCGGTGATTCTTGAAGCCGCCCGCGACGCCGGAATCCATTATCTGACGCTCTACGCGTTCAGTACCGAGAACTGGAAGCGCCCGGTCCAGGAAGTAACGGCGCTGATGAAGCTCATGGAAGAGTTTCTGGATGACAAACTGCCGGAGCTGATCGAAAAGAATGTCCGGCTGCGGACGATCGGCCGTACTGCCGATCTTCCGTCCGGCGTGAGAAAAAAACTGCTCGATGCGATCGAAACGACTTCCGGCAACACCGCCGGCGTATTGAATCTCGCTTTGAGTTACGGCGGCCGTGCCGAGATCGTCGACGGGGTGAACCGATATCTGGATGAAGCATGGAAAAGTGGCAGGAAACCGCCGAAACTGACGGAGGAGGATTTCCGTGATTGTCTTTATGCGCCGGATATCCCGGATCCCGATCTGCTGATCCGCACCAGCGGGGAGCTCCGGCTCAGTAATTTCCTGCTCTGGCAGCTTTCGTATTCGGAAATTTATGTAACCGACACCCTCTGGCCCGATTTCGGAAAAGAGGAGTTTGCCGAGGCGGTCGCTTCCTATCGAAAACGGGAGCGCAGGTTCGGCGGCCGGTAAATGACGGAAATATGACGGAAAAATAACGGAAGGAGTCCAACGTGTTCAAATACAGGGCGATCAGTTTTCCGATTCTCATTGCGCTGCTGGCGGTTATGATCTTCTGGCCGGAGTGGGGGAGATACCTGTTTGTGGTGGTGGCTTCGCTTGCCGCCGCCATGATGTTCCGGGAGATCGGCGCGATGCTGCGGAACATCGGAGTGGCGGTTTTCGAAAAAAGCACGGTTCTCTTCGGCGGCCTCTTTCTGTTTTCGATGCTTTCTTTGTCGGTGGCGCGTCAGACGGGCAGCCGGGCCATGACGATACTCTTTTTCCTGCTGCTGATGTTCTGCATGCTCGCAGTCATCTATGCCGGCTGGCTGCTGCTGCTGTTCGGGAAAGAGAAGAAGGAGAATTTCGACCGGATGCTTCGTTCCGTCGGCATTTTCCTTCTGGCGGGAACTCCGGTTTATGCGCTTTCGATGGTTTATTTCGAGGGATCGGAAGGGCCGGTTGCTCTGTTTTATGTTATGATGGTGACCAAATCGATGGATACCGGCGGATATATCTTCGGAATGCTCTCCGGCAAATACCTGCCTGGCGGCAATCATAAGATCGTCCCGTCAATCAGCCCGAAGAAATCCTGGGAAGGAACGATCGGCGGCGTTCTGCTGAGTGTGGCGGTCAGTCTGCTGTTTTACTGGTATTATGCGGAAAGTTCGAACGGGATCAGCGCTTCGCTCGCCTGGTATATTCTGGCCGGTGTGATTCTGGCGGTCGGGAGCTTTGCGGGCGATCTGACCGAGTCGGCGCTCAAGCGCACCTGCGGCGTCAAGGACTCCGGACATTGGATTCCGGGCATGGGCGGCGCGTTCGACGTGCTCGACAGTTTTATTTATAATGGTGTTATTTTCTGGATTTTGTGTCTGTTTCGCTTCTGATTTTCCGGAATGGAATTGGAAATTATGCCGAAACGTGGTACATTAATCCATTGGAAACAACCTGATGGAGGGGATAACTGCTCATGAAAGCTGAAATTTTAAATCTGCTCAACGAAGATGCGCGGATGAGCCTGAACGACCTCGCGCTGCGGACCGGCGCCACCCCCGAACAGGTGAAAGAGGCGATCGCTGCTCTCGAAAACGAGGGTGTGATCCGCGGCTATAAAGTCATTCTGAACGAAAAAGATCTCGGAGTAAGCAAGGTGCGGGCGCTGATCGAAGTCAAAGTGACTCCGCGGCGCGAGGGAGGGTTCGACCAGGTGGCGCAGCGTATCGCGCGGTACCCGGAGGTCACGGACCTGTACCTGATCTCCGGGGGATTTGATCTGTTGCTGATGGTCGAAGGCGATTCTTTACAGGATGTGGCTTCTTTCGTCTCGGCCAAACTTTCGACGATTGACGGGGTTATCTCGACGTCGACGGGATTCATGCTCAAGAAATACAAGGAATCCGGCAGGATAATGCAGAATGATGAAGAATATGAACGACTCAAAGTGTGTCCGTAAAGGGTTTGTCGCCGACCATATCAAATCGCTTCCGAAAAGCGGAATCCGGCGCTTTTTCGATCTCGTCAATACGATGGACGATGTGATCAGTCTCGGTGTCGGCGAGCCTGATTTCGTGACGCCGTGGACCATCCGGGAAACCGGTATTTTTTCTCTGGAAAAAGGTCATACCAGCTATACTTCGAATCTTGGAACGCCGGCGCTGCGCCGGGAAGTCTGCCGTTATGTGCGCGACAATTATCACGTTTCGTACCGTCCCGAAGATGAATGCATCATCACCATCGGCGTCAGTGAAGCGCTCGATATCGCCATGCGGGCGCTCCTCGACCCCGGCGACGAGGTGCTGTATACGGAACCCTGTTTCGTTTCCTACCCGGCGGAAGTGCGGATGGCGCACGGCATTCCGGTTCCGATTGAGACGAAAGTCGAAGACGCTTTTGCGCTCGATCCGGCCGTGCTGCGCCGGAAGATCACACCGCGGACCAAGGTGCTTCTGCTGAATTTTCCATGCAATCCGACCGGGGCTGTGATGCCGCTGGAAAGCCTGAAGGAGGTCGCTGCGATTGCGATGGAACACGATCTTGTGGTCATTACCGATGAGATTTATTCCGAGCTGCTGTATGAGGGTGAGCACGTTTCGATCGCTTCGCTGCCCGGCATGCGTGACCGCACGCTCTTTCTGCACGGTTTTTCAAAGGCGTTCGCCATGACCGGCTGGCGGGTCGGATATGCCTGCGGACCGCGCGAGATCATCGATGCGATGATGAAGGTCCATCAGTATGCGATCATGTGTGCGTCGACCATGGCGCAGGAGGCCGCTCTTGAGGCGCTTCGCAACGGGGAAAAGGAGATGCTCCGTATGCGTGAATCGTACTGTGAACGCCGTAATCTGATGGTGGACGGTTTAAACCGGATCGGTCTGGATTGCCTGTTGCCGAAAGGGGCGTTCTATACGTTTCCGTCGGTCAAATCCACCGGATTGAGTTCTACGGAATTCGCGGAGCAGTTGTTAAAGGCCGAAAAAGTGGCGGTGGTTCCCGGCGTCGCATTCGGCGCCTGCGGGGAAGGGTTCGTGCGCTGCTGCTATGCGACGAGCGCGTCGGACCTGATCGAGGCGATCGACCGGATGGGCCGTTTCGTGCAGTCTCTGAAACATTGACGGTTCGCGGATTCGTTTTCCCCCTGTTGGGCGGAGGCGGTTCCGCCCGATCGGCGGAGGCAGGATATGAGTCGGATTTTGCTGTTGTTGATTCTGATTGCAGGTCCGTTGCTCCCTTTGCGGGGGGAAGTGTTCATGCTTTGGCCCTGGAAGGGAGGCGGCACGGCATCCGGCGAGTCGCTGGCCGGGCAGTTGCCGGGAATTGGGCGGATGCTGCATGCGGAAAAGATGCGGGTCAACGGCGTCGATCTTCAGCTGAAGATTTCGGCGGTCAATGCGGATTTTCCTCTGCTGCTTTCCTGGCTGGCGAAGATGTTCAGGTCGGAAAATCTGCAATCCGCCGGCGGGTCGGTGAAAGTCGCCTACAAGGTCGGGCGGCAGGTGGAGCGCTGGCTGCTCGTCGACGGCGGTCCCGGAAAACCGGTCACATTGTTTCTGATCGTCGCTCCGGAAAAATTGCCGGAAGCGAAGGAGTGGCCGGAGGAACTGCCGGAACTTCCGGCCGGTGCGGTTCCGGTCCAGGTCGTCAGTTTTCCCGGCAGGAAGGCTGTGTACGGATCATTCCGGAATGCCGGCAGCGAACCGTCGAATCTGTTCCGTTCTTTATCCGCCGCATTGAAGCTGGCCGGCTGGAAGTCGCTCGGCAATGAGGCGGAGCAGCCGGATGGCGGAACCGGCGGAATTTTTCTCGGACAGAATCCGAGACGGATTCTCTGGGCCAATTACGGTTCAAACGGAAGCGGAATCTATTACAGTCGACCGTATTGAACAGAAAATGACGATTTGTTCCGTTAAAATCCAGAAATGACGGATAAATGACGGAACGATTGACAGAGGAGAAAACAGAATGAAACTTTGGCTTTGCGCTTTGCTTCTGCCGCTGATGGCCGGGTGTGCGTTGATGTCGACCTCTTATGTGGAACCGGCGGAATACGATCTTTCCGTGCCGGAGAAACCGCTGCCGGAGGTTCGTTTCGAGCTCGGCACTTTCCGGAATCTTTCGGGTTCCGACCGCCGCTTTCTGTACCGGGAAAGCGATGGAAAAATGTTTTCCGACGATTACAACCGTTGGCTTCTCTCCCCGGATCTGATGTTGGAGCGGCAGCTTCACAGGGCGCTTTCTCCCCGTGAAGAGGTCCGCACCGGCGGAAGAAACGGCCGGTTTCTGCGGTTGGGCGGAACCATTTACCGCTGCGAATTCGACCGGGGACAGAAAAAAGCCGTTCTTTCCGTCGATTATACGGTACGGGTTTATGTGGACCGCCGTCCGGTACGGACGGAAAATCTGAATGTCAGTACAGAGCAGCCGATCCGGGGGAATACGCCTGCGGCCGCTGCGGCCGCGATGTCGGAATGCATGGCCGAATCGATTGCCGCCGTCCGCGCTCTGCTGCTCGAAGTGAATCAGGACGAACAGAAAGCCAAATAAAGGATCAGAATATGGAACATTTGAATGTACCGCCCGCCAACCATGTGAAGGTTCTCGACGGACAGGGATGGGTCGGCCTCATCGATCATCTCGGCACGGAAGCGACCATCGTCAATGCCGCCCGCGTTTCGTTCGGGAAGCTGAAAAGCGAGATGGATGAGCGGGATGTGGGCCTTCTCTCCTACCTGATTGCGAATCGGCACACGAGTCCGCTTGAGCATATGGTTTTCACATTCAGCATTCATTGCCCGCTTTTCATTCGCGGGCAGTGGCACCGTCACCGTACCTGGAGCTACAATGAAATTTCCCGGCGGTATACCGAGATCGATATGGAGTTTTATACGCCGTCCATCCTGCGGCGTCAGTCGGAGAATAACCGGCAGGCGTCGTTTTTCGACCCGGAATTCGACGGAAAAGAACTGCGTGAAGAGATTCGGCGGCATAACGAAGCGAGCCTGAAACTGTATGAGCGGCTGATCGCTTCCGGCGTCTGCCGGGAACAAGCGCGCGGCGTGCTTCCCCAGAATATGATGGTGACTTTCTGGGGTACGGTGGATCTGGCGAATCTGCTGCATTTTCTCGATCTGCGCGACAGCGATCATGCCCAGGCCGAAATCCGTGAGTATGCGAAGGCGATCAAACAGCTGATCAAGCCGCTGATTCCGAATGTGGCCGCCTATTTCGAGAAGCAGGGGCAGGAGTGGTAAGATGGCGCTTTCGGTCCCGGTCATTGCGATAACGATGGGTGATCCGGCCGGAATCGGCCCGGAGCTGGCCGTCCGTATCGCCGCCGATCCGAAATGGAGCGGCCGGGCCGAATTTGTGATTTACGGTGAAGAGACGGTTCTCCGCGAAGCGGCACACCGTTGGAGCGACGGGTTTCTGCCTCGGGTCCGTCCGTCCGGAACGCTTCCGTTCGGCAGTTTTGAACTTGGGGCAGCCGACGCGCGGTGCGGACGGCTGGCCTACGATGCGCTGACTGCCGCGACGAAGGATGCGCTGGCCGGTGAGGTCGATGCGATTGTTACTGCGCCGATGAACAAATATGCGGTCAATCTGGCCGGTATTCCGTTCACCGGACATACTGAACGGATTGCGGAGCTCTGCGAATGCCGCAACTTTGTGATGATGCAGTCCTCCGGTTCGCTCCGCATGGTTTTCGTAACCTGCCATGTCAGTCTGGCCGAAGTGCCGAAACTTGCGGTTAAAGCTGAAATCATCCGGGTGGCGGAACTGCTGCATGAGGCGGTCCGCGCCGAGGGAATTGAACATCCGAGGCTCGCGGCAGCGGCGATCAATCCGCACGCCGGGGAGAACGGCTGCATGGGGCTGGAGGATGAACGCGAAACCAAGCCGGCTCTGACGGCATTGCGGAAGTCGGGAATCGATATCGAAGGGCCGTTTCCGCCGGATACGCTGTTTGTGGAGTCGATCCGGAACAGATATGACGGTCTGGTGACCATGTACCATGATCAGGGGCATATCCCGTTTAAAATGCTGGCGTTTGATTCCGGCGTGAATTCGACTCTCGGCTTGCCGGTGATCCGCACGAGTCCCGATCATGGAACTGCCTTCGATATCGCCTGGCGCGGAAAGGCGAATCCGGGCAGCATGAGTGCTGCCGTGGAACTCGCCGTTCTTCGCGCCGGGTCGCGGCACAGCAGGCGGAAGGGATGATGAAGTGAAATTCCGCTGGTGCATTCCGATCCTCTTTCTGCTGGCGGCTCCGCTGTTTGCGGAGGAAGGAATGGTGTTGAAGCCGAAGCAGGAACCGCCGCAGGTCAACGCGATTCTGGCTTCGGTAAACGGCGTGCCGATCAGTCTGATGGATATCCTGAATACGACCCGGAACAGCGAATATCAGGCTTACGCCGTATTCTCCGGCAAGCGGCTCGAGGAGGAAATTCGTAAGATTCGGCTGAAAGCCGTAAATGACCGGATCGACAAGCTTCTGGTATTGGAGGAGTTCCGGGAAAATCCGTTTCCGATTCCGAATCAGGCTGTCGAGGAGGAACTCGACAATATCGCCGAGCGCATGGGAGTGCGCTCCCGTTCGGAATTTACCCGGAGACTGCGGCAGTCCGGGACGACGATCGAAGATCTGCGCAAGGAGGTTGAGGAATATATTATCCTGCAGATGATGATCTTCGACCGGATCAGGGTGGAGTCGAACATCACGCCGCGCGAAGTTCATGAATATTTTCAGGCTCACCGGGATGAATTCGTGAAGCCGGAGAAAATCGAGCTCGCCATGATCATGCTGCGGCCTTCGGACCCGGAACTTGAGGAGAAAAGCCGGATGATCGCGGAAAAGCTTTCCGCTTCGCCGGACGCTTTTGCGGAACTCGCGAAGAAATACAGCATCGGTCCGGATGCGGAGAACGGCGGGAATCTCGGTGAAATCGAGCGGAAACGACTGCGTTCCGAATTTGCCGCGGCGATGCCGGAATTTGAAGTCGGCAAGGTTTACGGTCCGATCCGGACAGCGGATGGAGTCTCTTTTCTGCGGATTCTGGCTCATACGCCGGAGGTCAGGGGGGATTTTCGAACGTTGAGTCCGGAAATCCGGCGCCGGATTGATTTGAAGCAGCGCGAGGAGATCAAGGAAGCTTATCTTTCCGGTTTGCGTAGTAAAGCGATTATCCGGTACTTCTTCTGAAAACATTTCCCATATGTTCTGAAAGATTTGTATTTTCGCCGTTCGGAGTATATATTCCCCCTTATAGCTTATGTGGTTCATACATGGAAAATGTTAACGATATGGTATGGTGATGAAGATTTACTGCGAGAAATGCAAGAAGGTGTTTGAGGCGGAAAAACCGGAGGAGGGAAATCAGGTTTCCTGTACGTTCTGCAAGGAAAAGGTTGATTTTCCGGAATCTCCGACCTCCCCCGGCGCGGTTATCGGTGATTTTCTGATTGAAAAGGAGATCAGCAAAGGCGGCATGGGGGAAGTTTATCTCGCCAGACAGCTTTCGCTGGACCGGCCGGTCGCCCTGAAGGTTCTGCAGGCGAAGTTCCTGAACGACAAGGAGTATGTCGAATCTTTCTTCCGGGAGGCGCGTGCCGCCGGCCGGATCAGCCATCCGAACGTTGTGCAGGCTTACGCCGTCGGCGAAGAAAACGGAATCTTCTATTTCGCCATGGAGTATATCCGCGGCAAGACCATGAAGGAGATTCTGAAACAGGAGAAAACGATCGAATTCCGCAAGGCCGCGAAAATCATCCGCGAAGTCGCCAGTGCGCTTGAATGCGCATGGCGGGATGAGAAGCTGGTACATCAGGATATCAAGCCGGATAATATCATGCTTGACGCGAACGGGTTTGCAAAACTGGCGGACCTCGGGCTCGCACGGGTGGCGGGCATCAATGACAAGGAGGCGTGTGAAGGGGACGAGGTTCTCGGCACACCGCAGTATATCAGCCCGGAACAGTTGACCGGCATTCCGACTGATGTGCGCAGCGACATATACAGTCTCGGCGCAACCTTCTATCAGTTTGTGACCGGCCGTTTTCCATATGTGGCCGATTCGGCGGAAGAGATTGCCAAGATGCACGTGGCCGGCAATCTGCAGCCGCCGAAAGAGGTGAATCCGGAGTTGCCGGACGAACTGAACACCATCATCATGAAAATGATGGCACGCAATATCGAAGATCGTTATCAGACTCCGGCTACGCTGATCAAGGCGCTGGACTTATATTTGCAGAACAGCGTCCATGCCGGAGCCGGCGCGGTACCGCAGCTGAAATTCCGGTTGCCGGGAGCGGGACAGAATGCCGGTGCTCCGCGGACGCCTTTCGGCGGAGGAGCTGCAAAGACTCCGTTCGCCGCCGCAGGCGCCCGGACTCCGTTTGCCGCCAGGGGACCGGCCGCCGCGATGCCGAAAGCCAATCCGCCGAAACCGGCGGTTCCATCCGCCGTGCCGAAGGCGGTGCCGCCGAAAGCGGTAACTCCCGTTGTTGCGCCGAAAGTGGCGGCTCCCGTTGCCGCGCCGAAACCGGCGCCTTCGGTTGCTGCGGAATCATCCGGAAAAGTGACGGATGTTAAAAAACTTGATGATAAAGAAGTTAAGAAAAATAACGAAAAAAAGTCGGATGATGATGCGCTTGCTTTGAAAGTTGTTCCAAAAGCGGAAAAACCGGCAGCTCCCCCCGTCGAAACGCCGGAAGAATCCGGCAAAGGCAAGAAAAAAGAAAAAAAGAAGAAGGAAAAGGAAGACGGAGAGCGCAACATCGGAAAAACGGTTATGATGGCGATCGGCACGCTGATTATGCTGCTGATTACGCTGGGCTGTCTGGGAGGAGCGTTCTATTTTCTGGCGGCGGGGAACAAACTGCCGTCTGCCATCCAGCCATATGGCGACAAACTGGTGGCCATGATTCAGGGTAAGGAGAATAAGTTGCCGACTCTGAATCTGCCGTCCGATCCGGGTCAGAGGAAACCGGATGACAAGACGGCCGGTCCGGCGGACCTGTCGAAAACGCCGAAACCGGCGGAAGGTCAGAAACCCGAGGAACAGCCGAAGCCGAAAATCGAAACGCGCCGCGAATATCTGGCGGCGATCGACAAATTGATGGAACGGATCAGGAGCAATCCGGATGACCGTGTCGGATTTCTTGAAGAGTCCGATCGTTTCTTCCGGCAGTTCCCGAATTTTCAGACTCCGGAGGAAGAAACCGCACTGCGTCCCTTCCTGAATGCGTTTCACCGAGTGGACGAAGTTGCCCGCGTGGCGCCGGCCCGTGCGGCGGCGCATGCGGAATTTACGACGGCTCTCGGCAAACGCCATGCTGCTGCGGAAGCGGCGGAACGGGAGCTGGCGGAAAAGCAGGAAAGGGAGCGGCAGCAGAGAGAACAGGCCGAAGCGGAAAGAAAGCGTCTTGCCGAAGAGAAGGCCAAACGGGATGCTGAAGCGAAAGCGGTTGCGGCAAAACGTCTTGCCGAAGTGATGCCGAAACTGCGGCCGCTGTTTGGAAAAGTGGCGAATTCATTTCTGGTCGCGGCCCGCACCGGCAATACGATCGGTTTCAATCGCGATCTCTCTGAATTGCGCATGTTCCCGTTTGTCCCGGGAGAGAGTGCGGAGGAGATGCGGATTCTGAATCAGCTCAACACGTTCGGCAGCGACCTGCCGAATGAATTGAAGAATCTGCGCGCCTTTGTCGAACGTCTCGGCAAAATTACGCCGGACAACGACAGCTTTTCGATTGAAATGCCGAACCGCGATCTTTTGACCATCACCGGAGTAAAGCCGGATTCCATTACCGCGGTGGACGGTCTGGGAAAGCAGGTTCCGTTCGATCTCTCCGATTCGCGGGTCCGAACCATTTTCATTCAGCGTCTCGAACGGCGATTGAAGCTTCAGAAGCCTGGATTTTATCTTGATATGATGACCGGCAACTTCACGCCGGAAACGGAGCGGGAAGCCGCGGATCATGCATTTTGGAAAACTTATTACAAGCCGTTTATGACCGCCTATTTCTTTGACCGGCTCACTGCGGCGGACGCTGCTGCGAAAGCTGCTTTGGAAAAACGTTACGGAAAACTTCCGGAGTTCCAGGCGGCGTTGGAAGCGATGAAATAAGCGGATTTCGTTTTCTTCTGCCGGCGTTGTGCGATCGTGCGGCGCCGGCAGATTTTTTGTCTTCATTGAAGAAGTTGATGGAATTATAATGATTCACTTTCCGCTATTTTTCGTATCTTTTGGGGATTGAATTTTCTTCTGACCGGAGCTATATTGCGTCAAACAACCTCTGGAGGGTGCCTGCTATGAAATTCCGAATGATCCACAATAATTTCAATGTTCTCGATCTTGACAAAAGCCTCAAGTTCTATGCGGAAGCGCTGGATATGAAGGAAACGAGGAGAATTTCCGCTCCGGACGGCTCTTTCATCATCGTCTACCTGAAATGCGACAAAGGCGATCACCTGCTGGAATTGACCTGGATGCGGGATATGGACCGTCCCTACGACCTCGGCGACAACGAATTTCACCTCGCTTTCGAGACGGACGACTACGAGGCAGCCCATGCCAGACACAAAGCCATGGGCTGCATCTGCTACGAAAATCCCGAAATGGGAATCTACTTCATTTCCGATCCCGAGGGCTGTGGGGTCATAAACAAATCATACCGTCGTGCGGCATAACTTTTTTCTGATATACATTCCTCCTCCTTTTGTCTGCGCTTCCCGACAGGGTAAATTCCCTGTCGGGGATTTTTTTGCAAAAAAATAAAAAAATTATAACCAGCTGCATACGAGGATAATACTGTGTTCATTAGCTAGTGTTTTCTTGTCTGAAGACTCGAAAAACGGTAGAAAAAAACCGGAAAAAATTCCGGAAAATTTCTTAACGCTTCATAAAAAGGTGGGACAGGCGCCCGGGGACAGACCATGGTGGTTCAGTTTCCAGCGCCGAAACACAAGAAAGGTTGTGAAGCGATGAGCAAGGAAGTGAAGGCGATTATCTACGCTCGCCAGTCGTCGGGAGATGATGATGTCTCTGCAAGTGTGGAACAGCAGGTGAAAAATTGCCAGCAGTTGGCGAGGGAGTGCGGCTATTGCGTGGTGGGAATCTTTCGGGATTTGAATATATCCGGCAAATTCTACCCCGATACACCAGGCGCAAACACCATTTGCAATTTTGATATGGCACTCCGCAACTGGGCGGCTTCCACCTCGTCGATGCAGATTCGCTTCCGGCAGGGATTGGGAGAGGCATTTGCCATGCTTAAGGAAATAGATTTCATTCTTCTGGATGATTTCACCCGGCTGATGCGTCCTCTGCCGAACAGTTATCTGGAAGGATACATGAAGCAGGAATTGATCTGCAACAAAGTCAAGCTGCATTGTGTCAAGGGGGGAATCGCTGATCCGAATTCTTTTGGGGACAATATCGTCTCTTCTCTGATCTCCATGATCAACGCCAATCAGCTTGAGATCCAGCGGCAGAAAAGCAAGGCGGCATTGAAAAAACTCAAGGACGACGGTTACAGGCCTTCGGGCGCTAACATGCGGGGGTATCGCAGGATTGGCAAGCATAAGTATGAAATCGTTCCGAAAGAGGCTGATTTCATCCGGGAGGCTTTTGCAATGGGAGTCGCCAACTTCTCCTACATGGCGATCTGCCGTAAACTCAGCAAGAAATACGGGATTCATGATCTGCACTATGACACCCTGATCCCGATCTACCAGCGCCCTGAATACGCAGGGTATTGCTATAACTCGGAGGGAGAATTGATCGAGTCAAAATGCTTTGGTTCCATCCCGATCGTTACCCTCTCCCAATTTCTCCAGATGAAAGAGCGGCTCCGGAATAAACGTATTCACAACCACGACCGGAAGCACATCTATGCCTTTACTGGATTGTGTTACTGTGGCTACTGTGGAGAGCGGATGCAGATTGTGTCCTGTAACGCAATGCCGCATTCACTGGAAGCCGGATGTCGGCTGTACTACTTTGGATGTGTCAGGAACATTTATCGAGAGCATTCCCGTGATTGTGGAAAATCGCGAATCCGTTACAGTTACCCGTTCCCTTTCGGCTGGCGAGTTCCGCCGGAGCGCTGGCCTGTAACGCAGAAAACATTGGACTCACCCAGGCCGCCAGTTCCTCCCGATTTGTACAATATCGGATTACGGGAATCTCTGCTGGCGTTGATTGTAAAACCGTTGCTCGAAGAGCAGAAGCGGTTATTGTACGGCAGCAGTAATCTTGACGTTAAGATAAACCGTCTTGAACAGGAAAAAGAGCGTATCATGAGCCGTCAGAAAACGCTCGCGAATATGTTTCAGCGGGGCAGTATTCCGGACGAGCAATTTGAGCAGCTGTCAAGAGATCTGAAAAACTCCATGGAAAAGATCAGGAGTGAGCTCCTTGAACTGACCGCGACAGCCTGTGTTGACCAGAAAAAAGTGCTGGAGGAACTGAAGTTGCAACTTCATATGCTTCAGGCTGTCAAGAATGTTGAAGACAATCTGTATAAGAAACATGCGCAACAGCTGATCGAACGGATCAATATCTTTGCATATCACATTGAAATCTTTTTCCGGAACGGCAAGTCTTTTATTCTGGAACGGATTCCCAGATGGGGGGCAAGGATTATGCCGAACTGGAACTTTGTCATGCGGAGAAACAAGGCTTACATCAAATACTACTACAAGAGCTTTTATCAGGGGGACGAGCGAGAACGGGTTCTCTACGATGACAAGACGATGAATATTGTTGCGGTAGGGTGTAATCCTCGTCCTAAAGCATGGGCAGATTCTCCGAGTCGCCGTTGGAACTGGCGCACGCAGGAGATAAGTGACACCTTCCCTCTTGAGAGCACCGGAGGCCAGTCGTTTGAGGATTCGCATACCGAATAACATGGTTTCCCGCATCGTGGAGGTGGTGTTTCCGTTTCTCTTGGGGAATTTAGGGGAACAGCCGTAAACGCATGCAGAAGCCCTTTTCTGACGTTTTTTGAAAACTGATAGAGGATCTGGACTTGTCGAAAAAACGATAGCCTCATGGGACGGATGAAAGCTCAAACAACTACGCCAAAACCCGCCGTCACGATGTGCAGGATTTCAATGTGATTCTTGCCGCTGCGGGAGGTCGGTACGACTGGATGACGCCCGGAGTTGCTGATCTGAAAAATCCTCTGCAGGCAGACGAATCCGCCTTTCTCGCAACTCTTGAAGAGAAAGGTCAAATCTGAAAATGGCAAGCAGGCAGGAAACGTTCCTCTCTCTTCCGATAGATGCCCGGAGGAGGTACGCTGAATTGTACTGTCGCAAAGGGATGCGGGCGAAGGTGGGACGGTGTCGGCAATCCCGGGGGGGGGGGGGTTTGCCCCCCCCCCCCGGGATTGAGAGATCTTTAAATCAAGCGGTTCCAACAGAAAGATTAGTTTTTTCGGGACTTGTAATCAGTAAGCAATGGGCTATAGTAATTCAAATGCTTTTACTGCAATCTTTTAATAGCATGTTGTCCAAGAGGGAAGAGGTGTAGAAACGTCGTTTTTCTATCTTTTTCAAAGTTTTTAAGCCTGTTTTAAGTTCAATTATAGTTCCAAACGGGGAAAAACTGAAAATAAATTCAAGCAGGGGTGTACAATGGGGTACACGACAAGAAAGTCATTATTAGAAGAAATTCGTAGCGGAAACAATATTTCCTGGTTTGAGTTTGAACAAACTTATCGACCGCTTATTCTTTTAAGAGGCCAAGATTATAAACTCTCCGACTTGGAAAAAGAAGAACTTTGTCAACAAGTGTTACTCGACGTTTTTAAAGGAAGTTCGAATTTTCAATACAATCCCGAAAAAGGGCGTTTCCGGGACTATCTGCGTCAGTTAATTTCTCACAATGCCATTGATATCATTCGACGACGAAAGCCTTCAGAATGCCCCGTCTTTACGGAAACCGAAGACCTTTCATTGGAGTCGCAATGGGATCAAGAATGGACTCAGCACATTTTGAGTCAGGCATTGTTTAAACTTCGTGCGGAAATGAAACCTTCGCTTTATCAGGCCTTTCATTTGTACGCAATCGAAGGCAAAACCGCCGGAGAAGTTGCACACTTCTTAGGGATAAGAAAAAGTACCGTTTACGTAATAAAGAGTCGTGCCGTTGCCCGGTTGAAGCAAATCATAAGTAAAATTCAAGACGCATAACCATGAAGCATTATACCACGTATGAACTCGATCAGTTCCGAAATAGGAATGGCTCCTTGTTGGGGCGAATTCGGTGTTGGTTTCATTTGCTGCATTGTTCAAAGTGCCGAAAGCGACTTGTATTATTGCAGAAGGACGATAAGCTGATTCGTGATTTGAAAAGGGTGCTTCAATTATTCGAACCGAAGGAAAAAGCCTTACGCAAATGAAGATTTTCGATTATGAACTGATTCAAAAATGCGGTTCCGGTGCATACGGAGAAGTCTGGGTTGCTCGTACCCGCACCGGAAAGCTTGTTGCGCTGAAAATCATTGAAAAATCCGCGCAAATTTCCCGGGAGTTTGCCGGTTTGCGTAATTACTCCAGAGTTTCGGAGTTTCGATACTTGATTCGGGTTTTTCACGTAGGGGAGTCCGAAAACAAGTTATACTACATCATGGAACTGGCCGATAATCTCGGTACTGCGGAAGAGTACGTTCCGGCAACGCTTGAAAACGTATTGAAAAAGAAAGGTCGCCTTTCTCCTCAGGAAATCATTTCAATCGCGCAGAAAATCCTTCGGGGAATCTCCGTATTACACAACGCAGGATTGGTACACCGCGATATCAAGCCGGAAAATATTTTGTTCGTAAACGGAATCCCCAAGCTTTCCGATATTGGGCTGCTTCGTTCGGTTTCGCAAACGCTTACGGTAGGCGGTACGCTTGGGTTCATTCCCCCGGAAAGGATTTCTTACGCTTCATCGGAGAGAACCACCACCGACGATTTGTATGCTTTGGGAAAAGTGCTTTATTGCTGTCTTACTGGGAATAAGGTTGAAGAATGGCCTACGTTTCCCGGCACTCTTGTAAACGATGATTACCGGAAGCTGAATCGGGTAATTCTTACGGCTTGTGCAAAGAGTCGGCTTCAACGGTTTAAATCTACGGAAGAATTTGAAAACGCTCTGAACTGGGGAGTCCCGAAACGGAAATATATTTTTGCATGGTTGCGGTATTGGTACTGGATTGGCGGAGCAATAATTGGCGCAGGGTTTTTCTTTTCCGGAATTATGTTTCAAAACCAACACGAAACCGCTCCCCCACCGGAAGAAAAGCCTCTTGTTCTCGGAGAAATTGCAAATCGCGTAAACTTTGACTTTGTTGTTTCTGATGGCACGGATGAACATAACACCGGCTCTTTTGAAGACCCCGTGTACCGGAAATACTCTCCGTTTAAACTGGATAAGGAACCACGCTTACGAGAAACCGTCTTTATTGATGATTTTGACCGCTGGACGCATTGGGAAAATGAAAACACTCATGGGTTCAATATTTACCGAAACGTTCTTTCGATCGGGAATCGCGGTACCATTTACTTGAAGCACCCGATTGTAAGCCCTTACGCAATCCGTTTTGAACTTGATTGTTCCAAACTGGTTGGGAGAGTTGGTTTTCGTGTATCCGCATTCGACCGTCAGAAGCGTGAACGTTCCTATTATCAATTTTCATTGAACGGTTCAGAGAATGGCGAAATAACGCTTCTCCCATTGGAGTACCAGCCAGAAAATGACCGCAAAATAACCTTCAAACCCATTCGGCAACCCGAAGTCCTTACCGGTTTCCGTACCGTCGAAATGGCGCAAACGGAGCATTTCTTTCGACTTTATATTGACGGGAAGCTGATGTTGCACGCACCTTCTTTCTTTTTTGGAGGGACGTTTGGAATAAGTGCGGAGCGTGGTTCTGTTCGAGAAGCGGTTCATATTCGAAATCTTCGAATCTTTCAAATCAAATTTACGCCGGGGTGTCCGGAGGAAAGACAGTACCATCTCCCCGACTTCAAAAAAAATTGAAAAAATTTTCGATTTCATTGAAAGAAATCCCCGGATTACAACGCAATGTTCTTTGAAAGGAGGAAAAGTACATTTAAAAAAGCTGAATCCGGTTGACAAAGCTCTTTTTTATGGTAGATTGATAAAAGGAAGTCGTTCGTAAACCTTAAAAAGAGATTTGGGAAAATGTTAAAGTAACATTTTTTACAACTGGCGTCGCTCAGAACTACCACTCTACTATACGCCAAAAGATGAATGCCGTTGTAGGGCGCTTGCGTTTTGCAGGCGTACCTGCTCGCATGATTCATCTTTGGCTGTGGTAGGCCGTGAGCGACCGTGTGTAACAGGTACGCCTTCTTTTATTTTTAATGAGGGCGCACCGTAAACCATAGCAAGTAAAGGAGCTACGCTATGAAGTTTGTCCTGAGTCGCAAAGGAGCCGATTCCCAGTTCGGAGGAAAGCCCAGTCCGGTCTTGCCTGATGGTACAATGCTTTCGCTGCCCATCCCGGAGCAGAACACTGCCGGTGTTATGTTTGATTCCAACAGAAAGTTTGAAGACCTTGCTTTGCGTGGTTTTTCGGGACTTTCGGGATATTACCACCTTGATCCCGATATTCGCAAAGAACTTTACAAGTCCGTTCCGGAAAACTGGGTACCGTGTTTTGGACAATGCGACGCAGCGCAAACTCACCTTTCCAACAACGAAATCGGGGCAGGGGACGTATTTTTGTTTTTTGGTTTGTTTCAAAAAGTGGACGAGCACTTCAACTATACCGGAAAGCCGTTTCATGCGCTCTGGGGTTACATGCAAGTTGATAAAGTGATTTCCGACCCGGAGGAAATAAAAGAGTATTCCTGGCACCCCCATGCACAGGAGCGTTATCAGGATAAAAGCGTTACCAACAACACCCTTTACGTCGGTAGCGAGTTCCTTTCGTTCGGAGAAGGTAAACTTCCCGGCTACGGAGTCTTTAATTGGGACGACCGACTTGCCCTTACAAAGAAAGATTCCGATTGCCTTACGCACTGGGATTACGAATCGATTCCCTGGGTAAACAAGGAGTCGGGACAGTGCAATATGACTTACCATACTGCGGAAAGCAGTTTCTGCCCGGAATATTTTCAAAGCGCAAGCCGAGGACAGGAGTTTGTTATTACGGAAAGTGCAACTCCCGTGGTCGAAAAAAGATTGTTGGAAATTCTTTTGAAAGACTGAAAATAATGTTCAGCGGTAGGCGTAATCCGGGACGAGTGGCTTATTACGATTATAAGCTCAGCGTTGTTAAAGAAATCGTATGCAAGTGGTTGCGAAAAGTTCCTGCCGAGAAATTCAGCAGTTACCAGTATACCCTTTACTACGAGAACGACGAGAAACTTTACTCTGATCCGTATGTAAAGCGATGTTTTCTGGCAAAAATTCGGGGTGCAAAAAATCCCTTCGAAATTGCCGACTTGCTTATTTCGCTTGATTTTTCAGGAAATGCGCTGGAAATATTTTTGTGTTCCCGCATTGCTTTAGAAAACTGGCGTCATGCAAAAGTTTTAATCCAGTACGTTACGGATGAAGAAAAGGCAAAATCCTTGAACAAGGTTTACAATGATAGTCTTGACAAAGGGCTTGACAATGTTGTTCGTTACTCTTCCGACAACGAACCGATTACGTTAACACAAAATAAGGTTTCCCCGGAGGATATTTTGAGCGTTCCGGAATATCCTCTAATTTTGTCTGAAAATACTTAACGGCTTCATAAGTATTTGGCAAACTCAAATACAAGGAGATTAACGTGGCTCATTTCAGTTTCTGTTGCCCCGTAATGTGGTGAGTGCATTCGTTTGGAGGAAGAATGGCGTGGTTTGAGAGCATATTACGCCTCTTTTTGAAATCTTTGATTTCAGCATGTTTTAAACTGAAAAAACGGAACTAGGAGATTACCGTGGCGAGTTTTACCTTTCATTGTTCGCAATGCAATCAAATCCTTGAAGCACAAGAAGAATGGCGGGGTCAAGAAACTCGGTGCCCATTTTGTTCTGCAATGATCAAAATTCCAGCCATTGTACAGTGCTGCCCTATCAAACCGCAGTTTCTTGCTTCAAATGAACGGAAATGCCCGAAATGCGGTGAAATCATAAAAAAAGAAGCTGTTTTCTGTCGTTGGTGCAAGCAGTATATTTCACCACAAAATTTTAACTCATACGCCAATATGCCCCCAAATGTTGGTACATACGGACAGGACACCAAAATTTCTTTGACAGAGCGCCTTTGCGGTCGCCATGCGGCACAAACGGGGAAATTTAGCGTTGGGGTTGTTCTTGGTTGTGCATTTGCAGTCATGATTATGCCTATTGTCGGTTGGTTGTTTCTGGTCTTGGGAATTATTCTTATTTGCAAAGGAGAGTCAAAATATTCTGCATCTTTAGGAACAGGGCTTATATGTTTCTGGATAGCTTCTCTTTTTGCATTGGGATTCTGGATTTCAATTTTCAAATAGTTCTCTTTTTGATTATGGGAGGACAATAATTATTTATCGGTTACGATTACATTCCTAATAGCTCTGAAAATTTTTAATATAATATTACCAAATGGTAGTCGAAAATGAAGCCCACGAAAGGAAAAGAAAATGGCTGAAATGAAATTTTATTGTCCAGTTTGTGGCAAACATATTGCTGCAGATGATTCTTTAAGAGGGGTAAAAGTGGACTGCCCGCATTGTAACAAAGAAATTATTGTTCCGCAAACTATTCCGTTTGACGACAAAAATTCCTATGAGCTAAAAGAGATAAGACTGTCTGCACCTTTAAAAGATGTCAGAACGATCAAGTCGGGTGAAAAAGTATGTCCATTCTGCGGAGAGGCAATAAAGGAAGAAGCAATTTTCTGCAGATTCTGCAAAAAGGATTTAATTGAACAAAAGAAAATCAAGTTTATTTGTCAATACTGTGCAGAAGAAGTTGAAATTGAAGATAATCAAGATAAAGAAGCTTTTTGTCCCTTTTGCGGACAAAAACTATCAGTAAGGAATAGTTTTCCGCAGAATATAAGAGAAACGAATTCCGTGAAAATACAATCAATAAATTATTCCCCATTGAATCTTTCTCTCTTCCAATATTTCTTGCAAGCAGTTACGAAGAAATATTGCAATTATAAGGACCGAGCACGTAGAAAGGAATTTTGGGGAACAATGCTTTTTTTAACGTTTTTTGGCGTTCTTTCCAGGCTATTTGCTATAGTCGGAACAGCCACTCATGACGAAACTCTTATTAATTTGGGGGCTGTTATAACTTTTCTATTTTCTTTGGCAACGATTGTTCCGCAAGCCTGTGTTTTGTCAAGGCGTGCAAATGATATTGGACTGAATGGTTTCACCCTTATGGTAGTTTCACTATGCATCGGAGGATTAACAATTTTGAATTCAATTATAACGCTTTGCGAAATAGAGAATAACATTCTTCCTGTTTTTTTAACTATTGTGGGATACTTATGGGGAATCGTTTTCATTGTAATTGGTTGTATTAGAGGACAAGAAGGCGAAAACAAATATGGAGCTGACCCATTACAATGAATCTCGTTAAAGTTTCCAATGCCTGGGGTGCGTTTCGGCGCAGTCTTGATGTTGTGATTCGTTGCGGTCGGTATGAAAATATCAACCAGCAGTTTGAATTGCACCCCGATTTTCGGCACAAGGACTTGAACGATATGATAAATTACCTTGACTCCGCAATCAAGAATCTTCAAAGTGTTCTGAAGGAATCGCAGAGATAATCTGCCCTCAAATAAGGGGAGGCCGATCTTATTGCAAAATGTCCCCTCAATGATTATCAACTGATGATAGGAGTTTTTTGCTATGAAAGCATTCTACTACATTATTGCGTTCAGCACAGCGATATTTACTGTCGTCAACAGTTATTCTGCTGATAAATTTTTCAGAAAACTTGGTAAATATGAAGATGTGACAATTATAGGAGTGGATCGGGAAGGTGTTCGTATTATGCACGCTTATGGGTCTACTCGTATTACAGAAGACGAATTAAACGATTCGGAAAAAACGCATCTTCAGGAAGAATTGGATGAAGTAAAGACATTGAAGCAGAAATATCAAGAAGAAAGGGAAGCATTTCTTAAATATCAGAAAAAGCAAAGAAATGAATATGAAAAACAAGCTAAAGCTCAAACAGAAGAACTTACTGCATTGATTCAGAGAATTGAGCAAATGAACGCTGCTGATGCACTTAAAATGCTTGGCGAGAAATTCGCTACTGAACCGTTTAGCAACAAGCTTTCTGTCAAAATGCTGAATAGCTACAAATTTGCCACAAATAGACAAGAAATTCCTGCATTGATTAAGAAACTCAAAGAATCATATAAACGAAAATTGGAAGAACAAAACGCCGCGGCGGAACAAGCTAGAAAACAGGAAAATGTAAAGAAGGCAATCATTGCATTAGATCAATTACTAACTGATTTCGATAGTACATCTGAACAGTATTCAACATGCGAATACACAGACACTTTTTCTCGCATGATGACAGATTTTGAATGCAAGGCTAATGAAATCAAAGCATGGCACCCGGGGTTGAGTTCTGCTGAAAGCAATTTTTTAAATCAAGTCATTTTGGCTTACAGTTTTTTAAATAGCGGGTATAAATATCTTAGTTTGTCCAGTCGCTCATCCGACTTAGGGTTCTTTAGCGATGCAAGAAAATATTTAAATGAAGCTCAACGTTGCAAAGAAAAAGCTAATCAATATTATGAGAACGCTCAAGATTGGTTAAATACCGTTCGTTTTCAGCAGATGAAACAACGGTTTTTAACGATGAGAAACAAAGAAATAGATGAACCTAAACAACAAATACAGAAAGAGCCAGTAAAAAAATATGATGAAATGGCTGGTTGTACTTATTATTATAGCGACCTAGCTACTCATTCTAATGTTACCCAATTATTAGAAGAGACGAATTGGCGTAATCCATATTATTTTTCAATAGAAATTATTCTTGTAGAAAAAGATACATTGCGAATACCGCAGTTGCTTTTTCATACTAACATAGGAAATGTTCCTGTTAATGAATTGCTGATCCTTTTTGAATCTGGTACCTCAACTTCATTTCGCCCGAGCCAAGTTGACGTACGAGAACAAAACAACCCTTTCGGTCGCGGGGTTGGTCATGCAAAGTACTTCATTCTTGCTTTAAAAAAAGACGACTATTTAAAATATTTTGTTGAAGATGTCCCCCAAAAGATTCGATTTATTGCTGGCCTGAAAAAATATGAAGAGACACTTACGGCCTCTCAAAAAATCGCGATTCAGCAAATGGCTCACTTTTTCAAGGAAAGGCAATGGTAAAACACTTAGATCACATCTATTATTGCTCCTACAGTTTAATACTTGTAACCAAGGCTATCTATGACAAAGGCTACATCGAGATTTACCAGTGTGAGCAGTATCCCGAGACTTTCCGGAACTGCGACTATGTTTTCTGTTTCATCGGTGAAGAAGGCAACTCTGCAACGTTCCTCGGGTGTTATTGAAACAGTTTACCGTAATATTTCAATAAAAAATTCCATCCGCTTCATATCAATGCAGGGCGTCAATCAGGATGCCTGCTAACATGAAGGGATGTTACCATGGAGAAACGAAAACTGACTCCGGGGCCGTGGGGCGTAAGTGCGTCTCAATTCGAACAAATCAAGGATTTGCTGGTTCGTTGGATGAAATCCGCTCCGACAGATGACTTTATCGGGTGTGATGAGGCTCCCTGTCTGGAAGACAATGAAAACGCATGGAAATATAAGCCGCGCTACATCAAAACATGTTACCTGCGCGGACTGCGTGAATTGAGCCACATCAGCGAGATTCCATATTACCTGTCTTTCGTGAATCATTGCGACCTCCCGGAACTGCTGGTAACCTTTCTCTGTTCAAAGACCGCGATGAAGAATGCCGGACTGGTTCAACCGTTGATTGATTACATTGACAATGATGAACACGCCATGCGAATCGCGTCCAATTACGAGGAACTGCTGCGTGGCGGTTTGGAGAAGCTCTATTGGTTCAATCCGTATTCTCATGAAAAGGAATCCTTGACAACGTTTTTTCAACGTGTCAAACCGGAAGAGCGGCTGCATAAAGTCGAATGTTACTTTATGCTTGAACCCCTGTACAGCTTTGACTCGGATAAGCTGTTGCAGGAGAGAAACGGCAAAATCTCAAAAAAAGCGTTGTCGTTTCGAATGCTCAAGCAGAAATAAGCTGTTATTTCTTGTGGCTATGATTCTGTGACGCAGTTTCAGATTATAAGGTGACGGCTTCCGTTTCTGCGAAAAAATTTTTGCTCCCAGCGAAATACAGGGCGGTTGATTCTTACAGGATCAACCGCCCTGCTGCTTTTTCTCTTTCCGTCTAGACCGTCAGGAAGTTCTTTCGGCTTTCGATTCTCATAAGATGTTTTCCCGGCCGCCATAAAACAAGGGGGGCCGGGGGGCTCCCCGCCTCTTCATCCCATTCTCATCCAGAATCCAGGTTGTCCGAGTTTTACTATCCTGATGAATACTAGGGGGGAGGGGGGGAGTTTTTTTCCTCTTCTTTTGAAAAATAAGATGTTAAAAAAAAGAAAAAGCAAGAAAATGAAAAGTATCTCCCCCCTCTCCCCCTCTCCCCCCATATATTTTCATATAGCCCCCCTTTTGAATCAAAACATCTTTTTTGAATACTGCTTTAAGGGGATTTTTGAAAAAAAACTAAAAAAAATTAAGAAAATTTTTTATGCCTTTATTGCCAGATTGTTATGCGATTGCAAAGGCCGGTTTTTATTAAAAAATCCCTCTTTAAATGCCCCAAAAAAGGGCTAAAAACGAGAGGAAAAATAGAAACCGCTTCATAGATACGCGTAAGAGGGCTCATAGGGAGTTCTCTGACGTGAATAGGAATGCCGAAACTTTTCACGTATTAACGCTCGGCAATAGGAGGTCATAAAAATGACTATCGTCCCCAAAATGCAGAACAAAAAACTGACAGATGCAACCCGAGAGAGCAAAGGACGTATGACACCGGAGGAAATCATGCAAAAGATTCCTGTTGAAAAGTACAAAGACTATAATAACTGGCTTGCCATCGCTGGTCTTTGTAAAGCCGCGGGCTTTCCATTCGATGTTTTTCATGAATGGAGCAAAGGTGATTCTGAAAAGTATGAGAGTGAAGAGTCCTGCAAAAGTGCCTGGCAGTTGACGCCTCACGAAACATCGGAGGAGGCGTATGAAAAACTTTTAAAGAGAGCCGAAAATAATTGGACACTTCCGGTGTTCAACCCTCTGCAGGCGATAACGGATGCCTCCACCATCATCCATGAAATCCATCCAGACCTGAGTTTCGCCTGGTCACTCGGGGACAAGAAGGGGATTAACCGGAATGCTGAAATCTCGCAATATACCGAAGAGAAACTGCAGGAATTTTTATCAGAATTATCTTGCATGGATGATGATGAAGACTTTGAAGGGATCTATTGGCAGCTCAATAAGGTTAAACTCTCAGAAAAAAATTCTGTTCGGGCAGAAAATGTAAAGACGTTTACCTGGGCATTGCTGGAATCGGATGCGTTGCCTCTTGAGGAGCAGTATCGTCTGTTGAGAAGCGTTCCGTTACCTCTTTTCGCAGGCATCCATTCCGGTGGGAAAAGCATTCATGCACTTATCCATATTGGAGCAGATAACGCCGAAGAATACAGGAAACGGACTGCATTGGTTTATCGCTACGCGAAGTCTTATGGAATTAGCGCTGATGAGAATTGCAAATCTCTTGGGCGTTGGAGTCGATATCCGCTTGGCAGGCGCAAGCAAGGGTATCAATACCCGGTATTTGTTATTCCAGATTATCTGCATTTTGACGAATGGTACCAGAAGTATGGTATTCAGAATTTGTCGCTTGACACTGAAAGCTCGGATACCATGGTGACGCGCAATATCCCACTGGCAGCAGATGATCGGAAAGGGAAAAAGCCTGCCGTTCGTTTTCATCATGTGGAGGAGTTCATTTCCAAAATACCGGGCGCAAAAGGAGAAATCAAATATAATGAGCTTACGAAAAAGTTGGAGGTTTCTGGCTTCCCCTGGATTGAAACGCCTCCCGGATATGACATGACGCGAATTTTGGCAGACGAACTTTGCGCTCTCATGCGGCCCAAGTATACGGGTTGTTCTTATGAATGCATGGTGAGGTTGATCAATGCGATCGGTTATAGCCACTCATACAATCCTGTCAAAGATACACTGGAAGACGTCCAATGGGACGGGGTTGATCGCATCAGTGCCGTCTGCAATACCCTGAGCCCCCTCGATGATTTTTCAAGGATGCTTGTCAAAAAATGGTTGATTCAATGCTGGGCAATGCTGAATAATACCGAGGGCAGTTGGGGCAGTGAAGGCATTCTCACTCTGCAAGGGCCGGAGGGAATAGGGAAGACATCATTTTTTCGATATTTAACTCCTATTCCTGAAACGTGCTTTTTGAGTGGCATAGCGATCGACACAGATGACAGGGACTCTGTTCGAGTTGCGACAAGCCACTGGATTGTGGAAATTGGCGAATGCGACCATACGACCAAGAAACATCAGGCATTGCTGAAAGGTTTTATCACCAAGGGCAAGGATTCCTACAGGCGTGAATATGAAACTCAGATCATTGATCATCCACGCATGACCTCATACTGTGCGACAGTGAATACCCCGCAGTTTTTGACAGAGGGAGAAAACCGTCGTTGGTGGTTGATTCCGGTCACGAATATTGATCTTCCTGCATTGCGGGAAATCCACAAAGAAATCTGGCAACTTTGGGCCCAGATTAAACGAGAGTGGGAGAAAGATAACAATGCTTTCCGGCTCAATGAGGATGAGATGAAGATTCTGATAGGCCGCAATAAGCCTGCTCAGGAGAACATCAAATACGAAGTGGAGATCGAAGAGTTCTTCGATTGGGAAGCCGCAGAAGAGGAATGGAACTTCAAAAGCCGCCGGGAGATCCGAGGCATGGTAGACGAAAATTTTGACGCAAACCTTTTCGGAAGAGCCTTGACCAAGATCTCGAAAAAGCATAACTTGGCTACCAAGAAGGTTCGAGGGGTAGATATGATCAGGGTTCCTCCTCAACTCATGAAGTAGGCATTGAACTGAGCTCTGCAGAGCTGGAGCTGGCAATGGATTTGTCAGCTCCATTTTTCTTGCCTTAGCAGTAAAAGAGTTTGATTTCTTGAATTTTTTACGATATATTACGAATAGAGGATGTGATCTATCAAAGAGTAGCCAATGGAGGTATTGCGATGAAATTCCGGATGGTACACAACAACTTCAACGTGCTCGACCTTGCAAAGAGCCTGAAATTCTACCGTGACGCTTTTGACATGCACGAGGTGCGGCGGATCGAAGCGAAGGACGGGAGCTTCATCATCGTCTATCTGGAGGACGGGAACAGCTCTCACCAGCTGGAACTGACCTGGCTCCGAGACCGCAAGGAGCCGTACAATCTTGGCGACAACGAATTTCATCTGGCATTCAAGGTCGATGATTATGAAGCCGCCCACGCCCGCCATGAGAAGATGGGCTGCATCTGCTACGAAAACCCCGAAATGGGGATCTACTTTTGCGAAGATCCGGATTCGTACTGGCTCGAGGTTCTTCCTGAAAAACGGTAATTGACGGTATATGGTCTTTAGAGCAATGCGCAGTGATTTGTACTAAAGACATGATTGTAGCAGAAAAACAAAACATACAGAATATAATCAAGGGTGGAAAATGTCAATAAATACTTACTTGGACAACCTTGCTAGTAGTCTCGTACTTTCCGATGCCGAGAAGAGGGGTATTACGACATCACTTACTTCATTGTTTAGTAAAATAGATAATTATTTTTCTGGAGTATCAGGAAAAGCTGTATTTGGCTCTTATGCTCGTCATACAATATTACCCCGTAATGTCGATGAAAATTCAGATGTGGATATCATGATTATATTTGATAATCCAGAGAATCACAAACCTCAAGCATTTTTAAATAGAATCAAAAGCTTTGTAAACCAATCTTACTCTCGTTCTGAAATATATCAAGATAATCCGACTATTGTTTTGGAGTTAAGTCGAATAAAATTTGAATTGATTCCTGCATATTATGCTTATGGGACAATAAATATTCCTGATGGACCGAGTGACTGGCGTTATACTAATCCATATGAATATGATAAAATGTTGAATGAATGTAATCAAGAGAATGGTTATAAAATTAAGCCGATCATTAGGTTAATAAAATTTTGGAACATCAAAAAAAATTATAGATTTTATGCATCTTTTGAAATAGAAAGAAAAATAGCTGAGGAACTTAGATTTGCACGCTACTCGTGTTCCTCATATACAGACTATTTGACTCGTGCATTTGAAGAAATAAAAAAGCTTCCTTCCATGACTAATACTCGTATAGACACGGCATTAAATCATATTGAAAAGGCCCAAATGTACGAATCAATGGCGCGTGACTACGATGCTGAATGTGAAATAAAGAAGGTCTTTATATAATACTAACCTTGCCAAATATGATTAATGAACGTCAAAATCAACCAGATTGCCTTGAATTATTGTATTGTCAGCGGTTTTTATATGACCAAGCAAGATTTCTTTGGGGTGTTTATTTTTTCGTTTTGGCTACATCAGTAATTATCTCGTATTGTACAGCAGAACATTACAAGGTGTTTGCTGGAACTTTTGTAACGATCATGACTATTGTAAATTTTTTTGTCGAATATTATGCTAAAAAAAATCACAGTCAAGCGGCAGAAATTCAAGCAGAGTTTGATAATCGGGTATATGACCTTGGAACAAGTAATCTACAAATATTGCTAAGCGACTTGGAGCGAGAGCAAATATTAATGATTGCAAATAAGAAAAAAAGATTTGTTTTAAATAAAAAACACTTATCAGAATGTTCTTTGCAAAACTGGTACTCAGACGTAAGCGATGTGCGACGTAATACCGTAGCAATTTACTTATGTCAACTTGAATGTATTGACTGGGGAACTCGTCTCGTAAAGAAATTTTTAAATTGGAACTATGCTCTTCTGTTTTTACTAACGATAATAATTATGCTTTTCTTTGGAACATTAAAAATAGGCTTCCTTTTTAATCTTTTATTTACATTCCCACTGTTTTTTTGTATTGTTTGCTTGTTTCGCAAGTTAAGATCATATAAATTAAAATTAGATAAAATAAAAATGGCGGAGAAACTTTTTGAGCTTATTATCCAGAATCGGGACAAAGATATTACAATGGAAGACGTGACTTGTCTTCAAGAAAAAATAAATAGTTTTCGTAAAAATTCTTTTTTAATTCCCAATTGGTTCTATTGACTATACCGTAATGATAACCAGAACATTGTAAGTAAATTGACAGCTAATAGAATAGCACAACTAAAGCAATATCGCCCAGATCTTGTTGTATCACATGCTTCGAGATTTATAGAAGTTTAACTCTGCGGATATTTTGGCGTAAAATTTTATATAATTGTAAAGCATGGAGATGTAAAACAACAGACATGGAAAACAATTCTTTATAACCCGGTTGCCCGATAACTACTGGTTGGAGGTTATTCCAGAGAAGCGGTAAAGAGAAATTCTCTTGCCTGGATTATGCAAGGACATATCATATTATATGATTGTAAAAAAACAATCGAGTTCCTAAAAGGCGTTTTTTCTGTAGTGTGATCACGCTTCAAAATACCAATACTTTGGAGGATTTTATTTTGAACCTTGAAACAAGAAATCGTATTTTATCGAAAAACGGTAGACCTTTAAGATTCTTGCTTTTAGCGCTTATAGATGAGATTGAGAAAAAAATGCCGAATGGTTTCGTAAAGGCTACAGAAAGATATTTTGGCGTTTATCCACCTTTGTCTCGCAAAATCATTGCACGAATTGATCTTCAAGTTGAATCTATTCAGATTTACATTGACAATAAGTATGTGAATTATGCGAGCTCATTGAATTTTTCGATAGGAAAAGCTCCCGATTGGAAAGGCCAGCCAGATAAACTATTCGGGATATCTTTGACTGAAAAAGAGAATGTTCCAAATGTAATAAATTTATTTTTATATATTTACGGAGAGCAGACTGGTACAGTTCCTCCATTATATACAAATGATTTGTTTGAGGATAGTGTAGATACATCTTCTCATGCTTCCAAAGTAGTCACCTCCATTGAAAACAATTATGAAGAAGGCGATCTCATATATCGCCTCAGCAAGCAATACGAAAGAAATCCTCAAGTAAAAGGGGCAGCAATAAGAATACATGGTTTAAAGTGTAAAATATGTAATTTCGACTTTAAAAAGGTGTATGGTGAGTACGGTGACGGCTATATCGAAGTACATCACCTGACCCCTTTGGCATCAGGAGAAGGGGTTAGAAAAATCGACCCACGCAACGATTTAATCACTATTTGCGCAAATTGCCACAGAGTAGTTCACAGAAATCGCAAAAAACTATTATCTCCAGATGAATTGAGAAACGCATTGAAGGAACAATTTGCATTAAGTTAAATGCTTTTGAAAGCAGTCCCTGATCAGATACTATTTTCACGAACAATGGAAATATGGTTGTCGTATAAAATGATGTTAACAAGAATATCCCGACAACTACGGGCTTGGGGTGTTGCTTATAAAGTCGAAAAGTATGGTAGGGCTGTCTGTCCTCAGACAGCCGTTCACTTATGAATGACAATCGGTTAAAAGATTCACAATGCGGAAATTTGTTGTAAAGACTAAACCTGAAGCTCAAAATAAAGCGAACGGCGCTCTGGGGACAGAGCGCCCTACCCAAGCGTTCTCTTTGAACAATGAGTTATTTCCAGTAAGAAAAACGACTTCTCATGTAATTCCGGATTGGATTCGGCTTGAAGAGGAGTTATACTTTATTACAATCAATTGCAAAGAGCGTGGAAGTAATCAGCTTTGCACGCCAACTATAAGCAAAGGCATATTTTCGGCATTGGAGTTTTATGCTCAAAAGCAGATGATTTTTTCAAGATTGGTTTTGTTGATGCCGGATCATATGCATGGAATATTTTCTTTTTCTGCAAAAGATGGTATTGATAAATCAATTTCAACTTTGAAAAAGTATCTTGCAAGAAATTACCGAATCAATTTTCAAGACGGCTTTTTCGAACACCGTATACGAAATGATGAACATCTGAAACAAATAGAGGACTATATTCTTAATAATCCTGTTCGCAAAGAACTTATCGATTTTCATGAACAATGGAAATTCGTTTGGCGTCCCCAATAATACATTTATGTACTAATGAAAGTAGCCCGACGGCTACTGGCTTGAGATCATTCCGGGGCAGCGTTGACCCTCAACCGCATTATTTCAGGCAAATGATCACATTCTCTGTGACCATTTAAGGGGGCGATTCGTCCAAACGGAAATAAAATGAAGACTACCGTGTATATCAATTGCTCTCCGCATTCGGCAGAACTTGAGAAAAGCTTTTTGAAAATCATGTACAAAAAAAAGAGGCCGGCGAACCGGTCTCACAGGTGTAATCACCTTCGGCATATAGCCTTGTTGTGATAAGATGATATTAACTTATCACAACAAAATAATTTTGCAAATTCCATTTTTGAGAAAAGGAACAAAATCATGAGTCGTATCCTCGGACTTGATGTCGGAACGAATTCTCTTGGCTGGGCAATTCTGGATCCTTTTCAAAAGGTGTTTGTTGACACGGGAGTGGTCGTATTCCAACAGGGGATTCCTGAAGAAAAAGGGAGGGAGGCAGAATGTTCCCCGGCTGCCGAGCGGCGGAAATTCCGGGCTGCACGTCGCTTGAAATACCGTCGCCGTCTGAGAAAATATCATACCTTGAAGGTACTGATTGAAAATCAGATGTGCCCATTGACCATACCTGAATTGCAAAATTGGATTCGGAATGGAAAATTTCCCATTGAAAACCGAGAATTCATCGCCTGGCTCAGCAGCACGAAAGAAGACAATCCCTATTATTTTCGGGCTAAAGCCGCCGAACGGAAGTTGCCGCCACTCGAATTGGGACGGGCGTTTTATCATCTGGCGATTCGGCGGGGCTTCAGGAGTTCCCGCAAAGAGACCTCCGGTTCGAACGAAAAAGAATTGACCAGTTTTAAGCAGGAGATCAACCGCCTGACTGAAATTCTGCAAAGAAAACAGTGCACTTTGGGGCAGTATTTCTATGAACTGTTCCAGAAGTCTGAAAAAATCCGGAAAATCAACCGTTGCGGAAGAAAAGAGCACTATGAGCCGGAATTTGACAAAATATGCGAAGTGCAGAATCTTCCGGAACCCTTTGTCTCTGAAATGAGAAAGGCCATTTTCCTGCAACGCCCCCTGCGTTCGCAGAAATATCTTGCAGGGCATTGTTCTCTGGAGAAAAAACGAGTTCGCTGTCTGATCGGCCATCCGCTGTTTGAACGCTATCGGATGCTTTCGTTCATCAACAGCATCAGAAAGAATGGCGTTCCTCTGAATGAACGGGAACGGCAGAAAGCACAGGCTGCTTTTCTGGTCAGCAAGCCAAGTTTTGAATTTGAAAAACTGGTTCGGAAATTATACCCCGGATATCCGAAGAATGAATGGTCAGAGTGGAATTATCCCCCGGATAAATCGATCGCATCATCTCCCGTCACGAACCAGTTGCAGAAAATACTGGGAACTGAAGATCTTTTCGCCTGGCACCATGAATACATCGGGCGCGACAACAAACCGAAAAGCATGGATTACCAGATCCTGTTTGACGCTCTTACATTTTTCGATGACGACGGTATGCTGAAAAATTTTGCCATCGAACGAGCCGGTTTGACTGTAGATCAGGCGGAAAAATTTGTCAAGATTCGAATTCCGACAGGGTATGCGAATTTCAGTCTTTATGCGATCCGGAAGATTCTGCCTTTCCTTGAAGCAGGGCATATTCAGACCCGAGCGGTGTTTCTGGCAAAACTACCGGATGTACTTGGGAAAGACGTTTTTCAGAAAAACGGGGAGAAAATTATTGCGGATATGGAACAGTTGGAGGCCGACTGGCGTATGGAGCGGGAATCGGCGTCGGAATCCGGCGAACGGGCCGCATTTCTTTCCCTGACGGAACGGATCAAACACTATCTGGAGGATGAATTTCATGTGACACCGGATCGTTTTGAATTGCTGTACCGCTACAACAGCCGTTCCGACTATCAGGATCACACCCGATCCGGGATTCTTCCGGAAGTGAATTTGGGAATGATCTACAATCCGATGGTGTACCGGTCGCTTAACGTTCTCCGACGTCTGGTCAATCATCTTCGCAAAACGGGGAAAATCAATGCAGATACCGAGATTCATGTGGAACTCGCCCGTTCGGTAAATGACAAAAATACGCGTATGGCTGTTGCGAACGATCAGAAAAAACAGGAAAATCTGCGCAAACAATATAAGGAAGCGATCGAAGCAGAGGGATTTGAAGCGACCGAAGAGCGGATTTTACGCTATGTCCTCTGGATGGAACAGAACAAACACTGTCTTTACACCGGGAAAGCAATCGGGCTGGCGGATTTGATGAGCGAAAACGACCTTGTTGAGCTTGAACACACCGTTCCGCGTTCCCGGGGCGGGGACAGCAGCAGGGAAAATTTGACTCTCTGTTTCACGGATTACAACCGCTACACCAAGAAAAACGGTCTGCCGACGGCTTGTCCGAATTATGACGTAAAATGGAAGGAATACAACTCGATCCGGGAGAATATCAAAGTTGCCGGTTGGGAGGAAAAGCGGGAAAATCTGCGTTCGCGTCTGGAAAAGCTCCGTTCTGCCGCCAGAGGCAATCCGCAGAAACGGGTCGAAATGCTCGAATGCAGAAGAGAATTCGAATACTGGTGCGCCAAACTGGCCGCCTTTGAAATTACGGATGAGGAGTTGCGCCGGAAAGGATTTTCCAGACGGCAGCTGGCGGATACCGGAATCATCGCCCGGCATGCGGTTTTTCTGCTGAAATCCGTTTATGGAAATACCTACTCCAGAAACGGGCGCGTGACGGAATGGGTAAGAAAAGCGTGGGGTGTGCAGGGAATCTATGAAAGGAAAGACCGCTGCGATCACCGGCATCATGCCATCGATGCCATGTGCATTGCGGCCTTGACGGAGGATTTCTTCCAGAAGATCAGCGCGGCATATCGGGCTGACGAGGAAAAGGCGATGGCATACGCCCGATACAACAGTACTTTGCCCGACGCCTATCCGTGGCGCTCGTTCCCGGAAGATGTATTTGAAAAATCAGAAGAGATTCTGGTCACCCATTTTATCCGGCACAATGAAACGAAGCAGGCTAAAAAACAAGTTCATCTTGTCACGCCGTACAAAACGGCGGATGGCGGACTCCGGCGGGTGGTAACTGCCGGCGGCGACACAGTCCGCGGGCAGCTGCATAAAGAAAGTTATTTCGGACGGATCAGAGACCCGGAATCCGGTGAAAAAAAATCCGTCCTGCGCAAAGAGTTGAACTCTCAAAATTTCAAAACTGAATCCGCTCTCGCCGCAATTGTCGATCCTGCGATTCGGGAGGCCGTATCCGCTCAGCTTCGTCTCCGCATGAGTTCAGGGAAAAGCTTCAAAGAAGCGATGGATGAGGGTGGTTTTCGCATGAGATCCGGGGACGACGTCTTCCAAGGGCCGCCGATCCGCAAAGTCCGGAGTTTCGTCCGAACTGCAGAGCCGTTGAAAATCCGGAGACACGCCTATGCATCCGAAGCGGAATACAAAAACTACATTTATGCCGATACGGCCAAGGGCGGCAATTTCAAAGCGGCGCTCTTCCGGGCGCCTCGGGGAAAACTCTGCTATTGTCTGCAATCGCTCTGGAACTGGGCGAACGCACATAAGCGGCCAGACTATGTTCCTCCGGAAAAACAGCCGGGGGTGGGCGAATTCCTCGGTTTCATTGCGCCGGGAACCATGGTGCTCGCCTATGAAAATACGCCTGACGAATTGAAAAAACTATCTCGGCGGGAACTCAATAAGCGGTTGTATAAAATTATTGTGATAGAAAAGGATATTCAACGCTTGAGTCTTCGTTATCATTGCGAGGCCAGGGCCAAATCCGAGGTACAGGAGGAAATGAAAAAAACGCTGGGAGTCGAAGAGGCGTCAACCATTTTTTTCCAGGAGCCGGCAAAGCTGTTGAAAATCACCAGTGGAGAATTTTCGAATCATTTGATCTTCGAAGGAATTGATTTTGTCATGTCCATTGACGGCGAAATACGTTTTCTGAAATAAAATCCTCAGAGTGGAGATGGTCATGCTGAAGCGGACGCTGTTTTTCGGATCTCCCGGCAGGTTGTTTCTCGAACATTCTCTGCTGGCTTATGAAATGCGAAATGCAAACGATGCTTCGGAGAAGCGGACATTTCCGCTGGAAGATCTTGGTTTCATCGTTCTGGAGTCTCTGCAGCTTGCCGTGACAACGGCATGTCTCAATGCACTGGCGAAAGAGAATATTGCCGTTGTCGTCTGCGATCATGCGCACATGCCCTCGGCAATGCTTCAGCCGTTTTCCGGGAACACGCTGGCGCAACGGCATACGGAAGCGCAGCTGCGGGCCACCGAGGCGCTGAAAGCCCGTCTCTGGCGGCAGACGGTCAAGGCCAAGATCATCAATCAGGCTGAATGCCTGAAGCGCCTGGGCTTGCCGGATCGACGGTTGCGTGTGCTGGCGGAATCAGTTAAGGCGGGAGACTCCGACAATGCGGAAGCCGTGGCTGCACGATATTATTTTCAGCAGCTCGCCGAACCGGAAGCATTTTCCCGTTGTCGGGACGGGATTCCTCCGAATCCCGCGCTGAATTACGGATACGCCATTTTGCGGGCGGCAGTGGCCCGTGCCTTGACGGGTTCCGGGCTGCTTTGCGTGGCGGGGATTCACCACTCGAATCAGTACAATCCTTTTGGGCTTGCGGACGACATCATGGAGCCGTTCCGTCCGTTTGTGGACGAGATGGTTTTCTCCTCCCGTGATTTTTTTGTCGTGCCGGAATTGGGAAAGGTTCAAAAAGCACAACTGCTCCAGCTTTTAACGGCGGATGTCATATCGGGAACGGAAAGGCGTCCTCTTCTGAACAGCATCAGCTGTACTTCCGCATCGCTGGTTCGTTGTTTTCTGCGGGAGGAAACGGTTGTAAAATATCCGGAATTTGTGAAAAAATGAGTGCGGAATATCAAGCTGTCAGCAGGTATGCGGCGATGTGGATCTATGTGATGTTCGATTTACCGACCAATACGAAGGCGCAACGGAAAGCCGCTGCCGGATTTCGTCATGATTTAATCAAGGACGGATTTCAAATGATGCAGTTTTCCGTCTACATCCGGCACTGTGCTACCGGAGAGAATGCTCTGGTGCACATCAACCGGGTTGAAGCAATGGTTCCGGCGGAAGGTATTGTCACGGTTTTGAAAGTGACCGACCGTCAATTCAGCGACACGCGGACTTTTGTCGGTAGAAAAACCACTCCGCCGCCGCCCGCACCTCTTCAATTGGAGCTTTTTTAAAAAAAACTCTGAAAAATATCAAAGATGTTTCTCATACTAAAGGAGTTGCAACCCCAATAATATAACCCACCTTCAAATTACATCAAATCACAACATCCAACGATATCTCCGATGAATATCAGAAAATATAACCCACCTTCAAATTACATCAAATCACAACATTCGTCGTCGAACAGCATATTGCGGAAATAATATAACCCACCTTCAAATTACATCAAATCACAACGTTGCGCAGCATCTCGTAGCCGTACCACGGAATATAACCCACCTTCAAATTACATCAAATCACAACTCTCGGACGTCTGGGAGTACCGCCTCGAACAATATAACCCACCTTCAAATTACATCAAATCACAACACCCTGCCGTCATTTAGCCGCACTTCATATAATATAACCCACCTTCAAATTACATCAAATCACAACTCCGGTAATGCTAGATCATTTGGTTGTAGAAATATAACCCACCTTCAAATTACATCAAATCACAACGCACAACGCCGGTGAACACGTACAGCGTCTAATATAACCCACCTTCAAATTACATCAAATCACAACCGGTACGACCTCCAGCACCCGGAACAGGCGAATATAACCCACCTTCAAATTACATCAAATCACAACCCTAAAGGCAATGGGCAACACCCTCGGTTTAATATAACCCACCTTCAAATTACATCAAATCACAACATCAAAAACGCGGTCGAACTCAAGGACGGGAATATAACCCACCTTCAAATTACATCAAATCACAACTGCCAGCCTCTAATGAAGACCAAATTGATAAATATAACCCACCTTCAAATTACATCAAATCACAACAAACGGCCAGCGAAAGAATCACAACCGAAAAATATAACCCACCTTCAAATTACATCAAATCACAACCAGAACATTGAGGAATTGGCTCATTGTTTAAATATAACCCACCTTCAAATTACATCAAATCACAACTTTTACCGGGTAGTGCCCGGTGCAGAGAATAGTTCTGATGTGATCTAGGTCAAATGAAAAGTCGGCAACCTTACTCTGATTTTGCAATACCATACGAATTCTTCAAATTTTACAATACCTGATTCTGGATGAAGTTTTTCTTTGAGCTTGCGATATGGTTTCCGGCGGATGCTTTGGAGTATCGAAAGTGCATCCGCCGGATTTTTTTACTTTGCAAGAAGCGAGGCTCCGGCGAGGATCAGGAGGGATTCGCCGGTTGCTTCCAGTTCTACGGCGGCGATATCTGCCGTCGGATCGGGATTGTCGATTTCCACGAGAAAAAGGCCGTATTCGAGCATACGCGGCGTGACAAAACGGAAGGCAGGCGGAATTCCGCGGCTGTCCGCGGCCAGGAACCAGTCGCGCAGCTCCCGTTTGTTGCACAGTTCCGCCGGAGAAGTGCGGCTGCCGTCGCGGCGGACAAAATGGACGCGGCCCAGCGTCTCCGCTTGTTCCGGTACATAAGCGGCGGTCAGCAGGAGAAACAGCTTCTCCGGCCGGACATCGACCGGAAGCGTCAGCCGGGAGCCGTGGATTCCTTTCCATGCAGCGGCGGAAAGCAGTACCGGAGCAGAGGAAAAGCGAAACGGAATCCGATGGATCAGCTCTTTCCCGTGCAGCGCTTTGCCGAGCTCCTCCGTGCCGACGTGTTTCTCTCCGAGGGAGGCGCGGGGAGCGCCGGCCGGCAGCGGGAGCGGCGTGCAGCCGGGGATCGGTGTATTCGACACTCTCTCCAGCGCGATGTCATCCATGACCAGTGTGCCGGGCCGCTCGATTCCGACGCAGAAAACCAGCGTCGCATCGCTCGCCGGGATCTCGACTTCCACGCTGCGCCGGACGAAACCGTCTCCCGGCGCAACCGGAGCGGTATGATAGCGTTTGAAGTAACCGCTGTTCCGGTCGAACACATCGAAGTAGGGAGAAACGGGTTTGGCGCCGGTATTTTTAAAACTGCCGCTGAAGAGACAGCGCTCCGGCCCCGGCACGCGGGCGTCGAAGAAGGCGTAAACCCGTCCGGCTCCGGACGAAGTCAGTTCCAAGGCGTAGTTTCCTGTCGCCGCATCGGTGGTTACCGCAATGCGTCCCTGCGGATCGAACTGCCTGTCGCGCAGCTGCCACTGCATTGCGGCGGCGTTTTTGAGACCGCCGGTCGCCACGTCGCCGGAAATTTCTTCAAAGGAGTAATTCGGACAGAAGTTGGTCGTCTCCGCGATCTCTTTGAAGCCGGTGAGCTTCTGCCTGCTGACGACATAGATGATTTCCGTCGGACGCAGCGTCCGGTATTTTCCGGAGGCGCCGGAGAATTTCACCTCGCGTCCGTAGAGATCGTAGACGGCGTCGACTTCGCCTTCGAGTTCCCAGACCGCTGTAGCGGCGGTCCGGCCGAGGACAGTCAGGATGCTTCCGTCGGTGCGGCGGAAGCCGTGACGGAGATCGAGCGGAGTTTGCGTCACCTGTCCGGTGTAGCGATCGCATTTGCGCAGCATCGCCTGGGCGAACGCGAGCGCCGGCAGCGACGGAATCGGCGAAAGCGTCTGGTGCGAAAAGAAGAAATCCTCTCCGAAGCTGAAGTATTTTTCGAACCCTTCTTCGATGAACCAGAATTGAATCGCCGCAGTCAGCTTCGCCTGCATCGCGGGGTCGGCGATGGTGTGCCACATCTGTTCGGTCTGCCAGAGCTTCATGCCGGGCCGGGCTTGTTCGACTGCCCGCTTCAACTCCGCGATTCCCTTGAGCCCCTGGTAGGAGTGGACGTTATAGAAGTCGCAGTAAGAGGCGGCTCCGAGAGTCAGCAGCTCGAACGGCATGGCGTTGTCGCAGGCGGCTCCGTAACCGAAACCGCTGACCAGGATCTTCGCTTCGGGATCGGCGGAACGGATGGCCCGGTGCGCCCTTTTCAGGAGCTCCAGATAGTCGGCGGTGGAACCGGAAAAGCTTGCGGCCGGGGCGGGCGGGTGCCAGTCGACTTCGTTCCAGATCTCCCAGGCGGCAACCTTGCCGCGGTAACGTTCCGCGACGGCACGGACGTAGCGCTCCCAGTCGTCCGGGTCGGCGGGCTTGCGCCGGGCGGACATGTCGGCGTTTTTGTGGGTGGGGACGATTGCGGAATCCGCCGCCCAGACCGGCGGAGAGCCGAGAATGCCGAGCATGCGGATGCCTGCTTCCCGGTTTCGCTCCACGATGGCATCGCTCCAGCGCCAGTCAAACTGTCCCTTTTCCGGCTCCACGATGAACCAGTGGAAGGCATCGCTGCGGCTGTTGCGGATTCCGGTTTTCGCAAGCACGTGCGGGAGGTCGAAAAGATGGTGGCCGATGTAGTCGGCGAAACGGCCGTCCGGCAGTTCCTCATCGGGCCGGTTCAGTTCAGCATGCGAGAAGACATAACGTTCGCCGCCGCACTCCAGCGTGAAGCTGTAATGTCCCGGGGTTCTGACCGGCAGTTCGATCTGAAACTCTTTCTGCCGGGTCCGGGCCGGAATGCGGATTGTTTCGCGCACTTCCGGCAGTGCGGCGCCGTCGGTCTCTCTGCCGGTGAGGCGCAGGAGGAAGTCCTGTTCCGTATCGGAGAAATTGGCGCCGGAGAGACGCAGCACCGCTTTTTCACCCGGAAGAGAGAGCGAATCGTCGAACGACCATACCGGCAGCAGGGTGGCGCCGCTCTGCCCGGCGGCGGTCAGAAGCTCCGTTTTGCCGGAGCGGAGGTCCGCCAGCAGCGTTGTGGATTCTCCGGGCGGGAAGGGCGTATCCGGGGTCGAGTCGAGTTCCGCGCCCTGCAGCTGCCGGGCGGAGACCCGGATGGCGCTTGCGAAGAACGGCGGTCCCGCCGAGACGGAGAAACTGCCCGGCATCGGAGAGAGTTTTCCGGAGAAAGGCGCCTGCGAAAGTTCCCGGCCGTCGACGCTGAGGATCAGCCCCGCTTCGCCCCAGCTCAGGGCGACGTTGACCGGTCTGCCCTTGACGAATATCTGTTCGCGGGGGCCGGAGACGCGGGCAGTCTGCTTTCCGCTCCGGGCGACGCCGAGCAGCGCGCGCTGGCCGTTTTCTCCGCTGGAAATGCAAATTCCGAGAAGAGTGCGGGCCGCTTCTTCTCCCTCGATGGCCGGAACCATCGAAAACGCAAAAGCCCATTCGTTCTCAAATTCCGAGGCGGGCTTGGCCGGGTTCAGGGTCAGTTCGACGGTGCCGGCGGCAGCGGCGATTGTGCCGGGAACCGGGAATTCCCGGAATTTCCCTTTGTAAAGCGGTTCGCCCGCAGACAGTACCGCCGCGGCCAGACAGACGCCGATGAGGATCAGTTTGCGCATCTTAAAATACTCCGTCGTGGCGGACCCATTTGCTTTCGTCGTTGCGGTAGCTGCCGTCCACCCACGGGCCGTAGAGCGGAGTCCCGCGGGTATTGAGCAGCTGTTCCGCCGCGTGTTCGCCGGTGCGCGTGGATTTCGCCCCGGCCACATGGCCGTCGACGTAGACGACGTTGCATTCGGAGAGGCCGTTGTGAGCCGGCCAGACCGTCTGGCCGGAACCGGGCGCGGAATAGGTGTTGTCCACGATGTAGTAGCCGAGGGGCGACAGGTCGAAAAGCTCGCGGTTTTTCCGGGCGGATTCTACCAGCAGGACCGTGTCGGAACTCCGGCGGCACATCGTGAGGCGGACGCCGCTGCCGGCAGGGGCGATGTATTTGTGATTGACGCCGTAATCGCAGATGGTCCAGTCGCTGTCGGCGGGTGCATTCAGCTTCATCGTCGGATTGTTCCAGAAGTCCCGGTACCATTCGGAGGTCGGCAGCAGCCGGGTGCGTTCGGGACATTTCATCTGGTTTTTGGCGGCATACCGGTCCCGGACCAGGATTCCGGTCCAGTGGCCGCCGGTCTGGGTGTACGGAAAGAAGAAGTCATTGTGATTGCCGAGATACATGTGGACGGCCAGCCCGAGCTGCTTCAGGTTGTTTTTGCAGGTCGTTCCCCGCGCGACGCTGCGCGCCCTGTTCAGCGCGGGCAGCAGCATCGAGGCCAGGATGGCGATGATTGCAATAACCACCAGAAGTTCGATCAGAGTGAAGGAGGAACTTTTTTTCTTCATGTTCAATTCCTTTCAGTTAAAGCTGTTATGAAATAAGAGCGTCTGCATGGCATAGTTTCCTGCCGGCCGGCGAAACATTTGAAAAAACCGGTTCGCGGCTGGTTTTCCGATCGCATCGATTGTATCGTCTCCATAGTTAGTTGAACGTTCTACCTTTTAATTATGAATCATCCGGCGGAAAAATGCAAGCGGAAATCGAAAAAATTACTTTGGAAAGGTGAAAATTTTCCGAAAACCGCTGCGGAATTCCATGTCGGAAACCACAGATCGGCTGATTATTGCCGGGCTGCCCTTTCAAAATCATCTTTTCGGGTTATATTATTAGGAGACAAACAGGCGGTCCCGGGGGAGGAAAACATGATGAAATGGCTGGAACAATTGCAGGCTTCGCTGGCTCCGTATCCGTGGGCTTACAGCGCGATTGTCGCCGGGGTTCTGATTCTGACCGCCTTTCTGGTGAACTGGATCACCAAACGGATTCTGCTGCGCGGGCTGACGCGAATTCTGCGCGCCCTGCCGTCCGGGGAAAGCGAAGAGGGAAAGGTCCGCCTGGCGATTATTTCGCGCCTTGCGAATATCGTGCCGGCCCTGGTTCTGGCCTACGGCGCCGTCGCGATTCCGGATGTCCATGATACGCTCGAAACGATCATCCGCAATGTCTGCATCGCGTTCATCGTCCTGACTACGGCGCTGGCGCTGGGCAAATTGCTGGATCTGGTCGAAATCGCCTACCGCCGCCGTCCGGACGCGCCGAACAAGCCGATCAAGGGATATCTGCAGCTCGGCAAGATCGTGGTTTTCACCGTGGCGACCATTCTGATTGTGGCCACGCTGATCAATCGGAATCCGCTGATTCTGCTCTCCGGCCTCGGTGCGATGGCGGCGGTGCTGATGCTGATTTTCCAGGATACGATCCTCTCGCTGGTCGCGAGCCTTCAGCTCGGCTCGAACGATATGGTGCGGATCGGCGACTGGATCGAAATGCCGAGCCAGAATGCCGACGGCGATGTGATCGAAATCGCGCTGCACACCGTGAAAGTGCGCAACTGGGACAAGACGATCACCACGCTTCCGGTCCGCAAGCTCATCACCGATTCGTTCAAAAACTGGCGCGGCATGCAGGAAACCGGCGGCCGCCGGATCAAGCGCTCTTTGTACATCGATCAGCGCAGCGTCCGTTTTCTGGATGAAGCGGAGATGCAGCGGCTGGAGGATTTCGTGGTGCTTAACGACTACCTGGAGCGCAAGCGCAGGGAACTGGCCGAATGGAACCGCGAATTGGAGCAGCAGGGGGCCAAACCGATCAATGAACGGCGGGTTACGAATCTCGGTACGTTTCGCGCCTACGTCGAGCAGTACTTGCGGAACAATGCCCATATTCGTCAGGACATGACGCTGCTGGTGCGCCAGCTGCAGCCCGGTGCAACCGGGATTCCGCTTGAAGTCTACTGCTTTACGAACGATACGCGCTGGGCGGTCTACGAGGGAATCCAGTCGGACATTTTCGACCACCTGCTGGCGATTTTGCCGATCTTCGATTTGCGGGTGTTCCAGCAGTGCAGCGACACCTCCGGCATGGTGATTCCATCGCCTGCACTGTTGTCGCAGTCCGCTTTGAAGGCAGTGGAGCAGAGCGAATCTTCCAGATAAGGGGGAGGATGAAATGAGTGACGGCAGATTTTCCGGCTTGTTGAAGTCCGCGGCTGTTTTTCTCCTGCTTCTGTCTGCGGTTTCCGCCCAGGCGTGTCCCGGATGCGGTATGCCGACGCTTCACCCGATGTTCGTGGAGCCGCACTGCCGTATCTGGGCATGGGTAATTGTGGCTGGCGCATTCCTGCTGCTTCTGGCCCCTTTCGCGTTCGGCTGGCGGCTGGAGCGGACGGAAAAGCAGATGCCGCGCAGAAGGCGGGTGCTGCTTGCCGCCGTGATGACGCTGGTGTGGCTGATCTGTTTCATGATGCATGCTGTGACGTTCGGCACCGTGCTGTGCAACTGGATCTTCTTTCCGCTGTACATTATTACGTTCTTCGGCATGACACTGGCTTTTTTCTGTCAATGGCTGGCATGGGTGGTGTTGCCGGTTTTCTTTCTGGTGATTCTATTCTTTTACTGCTATGGATTGTGTACGCTGCTGGGGCGTTACAGATTGGTCCGCCGCAGGAGGAATGAGGAGGAATCATGATCCGTTTTTTGTCCGTCATATTTCCGTCATTTAAAATATTGGACAGTGTAATATCATGAGTTTGTTTCAGTTGCATGCTCCGTACAAACCGGCGGGAGATCAGCCTCAGGCGATTGCGAAGATGGTGGAGAATCTTCGCAATCAGCAGCGTTTTCAGACCCTGCTCGGCGTGACCGGTTCCGGAAAAACCTTCACGCTGGCCAATGCGATCGCGCAGTCCGACCGGCCGGTGCTGGTGCTCTCTCACAACAAGACGCTGGCGGCGCAGCTGTACAGCGAATTCAAGGCGTTTTTCCCGGAAAATGCGGTTGAATATTTCATCAGTTATTACGATTATTATCTGCCGGAGTCGTATATTCCGCAGACCGACACCTATATCGCAAAGGATGCGTCGATCAATGAAAATATTGAAAAACTCCGGCTGGCGGCGACGGCGAGCCTGGTCGAACGGCGCGATGTGATCGTCGTCGCCAGCGTCTCCTGCATCTACGGTCTGGGTTCGCCGGACGATTATGCGGACCTCTGTGTCCGGATCGAGGTCGGCGACACCACCGGCCGCGACGAAATCCTGCGCCGTCTCGTCGACATCCAGTACGCGCGCAACGACGCTTCGCCGGAGAAGGGCGAATTCCGCGTCCGCGGCGACGTGATTGATGTCTACGAGCCGCAGCGGGATGATTATATCCGGGTTTCGTTCTTCGGTGACGAGATCGAGTCGATCGAACGGCGCGATGTGGTCAGCGGCAAGGTCAAGACCCGGCCGAAATATGTCACGATGTTTCCGTGCAAGCACTTCGTTCTGCCCCCCGAACGGATTCAGAGCGCGTCGGATGCGATTCTCGCCGAAATGGCCGACCGGGTCGGCTATTTCGAACGGAACAACCTCCTTGTCGAGGCGCAGCGGCTCTACCAGCGCGTAACCTACGACCTCGAAATGATGAAAGAGATCGGCTACTGCAGCGGAATTGAAAACTATTCGATGTATCTGGCGAACCGCCGCCCCGGTTCGCGCCCGTATTGCCTGCTCGACTTTTTTCCGCGCGATTTCCTGACCGTGATCGACGAGTCGCATGTGACGCTGCCGCAGCTGCAGGCCATGTACCGGGCCGACCGGAACCGCAAACAGGTCCTGGTCGACCACGGATTCCGGCTGCCGTCGGCTCTGGAGAACCGTCCGCTGCAGTTCGAGGAGTTCGAGCGCCTCACCGGAGATACGATCTTCGTTTCGGCCACGCCGGGAGAGTTCGAGCTGTCGCGTTCCGGCGCGCCGGTCGAACTGATCGTGCGTCCGACCGGGCTGCTGGATCCGGTCATCGAAATCCGTCCGCTGGAAGGGCAGGTGGACGACGTGATTGCGGAGGTCCGCCGCGCCGCCGCCGCCGGCGAGCGGACGCTGGTCACCACGCTGACCAAGAAAGCTTCCGAACGGCTGGCCGACTATCTGGCTGAGCTCGGCATCAAGGCCGCTTATCTGCACAGCGAGCTCGACGCGCTCGAACGTGTGCGGGTGCTGAATAAACTGCGCGACGGCGATTTCGACTGTGTGATCGGCATCAACCTTCTGCGTGAAGGCATCGACCTTCCCGAAGTCGCGGTTGTTGCGATTCTCGATGCCGACAAGGAGGGGTTCCTGCGCTCCGAACGCTCCCTCGTGCAGACGGCCGGACGCGCCGCCCGGAACAAGGCCGGTCGGGCGATTCTGTATGCCGACAATGTGACGCCGAGCATGCAGAAGCTCATCGACCAGACCAACGCGCGGCGCGAGCGGCAGATGGCCTATAACAAGGAGCACGGCATCGTTCCCGAGACGATCAGGAAGGGGCGGAATTTCACGATCGGGGAGATCGTCGCGCCCGATTCCGGCGACCGGAAGAAGTCGAAAATGCCGAAGCTGGCCGGAACCATGTTCACGGATGCGACCGATATCTCCGAGCTCGGACTCTCCGAAACCGATCTCGATGCGCTGATCAATGAGCTGACCGGTGAAATGCGCTCCGCCGCCGAAGCGCTCGAATTTGAACGCGCCGCCGACCTGCGCGACCAGATCCGGAAGCTGCGTCCGCCGCGGAAAGATGCCTGAAGCCGCTTTTTTCGAACGGGTTTCCCGTGCCTTCGGTACTTGAAAAAAGCCGTAACCGGGTGTATATTATCCAGTTCATGTAAAAATTTCCGACTGTGAAACCATCTGATTCAAGGAGTGAAACAAAGATGTTCAGTGCTTCCGACCTGAAGAAAGGCCTCAAGATCGAAATCGACGGCATGCCGTGGGTCATCACCGAGTTTGATTTCTGCAAGCCCGGCAAGGGGACCGCGCTCTACCGCTGCCGCATGCGCAATCTCGTCAACGGCTCCGGCATGGAAAAAACCTACCGGCCGACCGACAAGATCGACAAGCCGAACCTCGAAGAGCGCGAAATGTACTACTCCTACTTCGACGGGCACCACTACATTTTCAGCGACCCGAACACCTATGAAGAGATGGCCGTTTCGGCCGAAACGCTCGGCAACCAGGTCTACTTCCTGATCGAGGAGAGCCTCTGCAACTTCCTGCTTTTCAACGGGGAGCCGATTGAGATCACGCTGCCGACCTTTATCGAAAAGGAGATCGTCGACACTGAGCCGGGCGTTCGCGGCGATACGGCGACGAACGTGACCAAGCCGGCGAAGATCGACAACGGCTACGAAATTCAGGTCCCGCTCTTCATCAACCAGGGCGACATCGTGAAGATCGACACCCGTACCGGCGCTTACGCCGAGCGCGTCAGCAAGGCCTGATCCTCAGACAAAGTTCCCCGGCCGGGAGGCCGGGGCGTTTCCGGGGTTTTTGTGAAAAAGGGGCTGTCGCATACCTTATGAGGTTTTGCAACAGCCCCTTTTTTCGTCTACTGCTGCGCCGCGCGCCGCCCGGCCATTCCTCGCAGACGACGCAGCAGCCGGTGCAGATAGCGCCGCCGCGGTTTCGCCGTATCGTGGACGAAGATGAAATAGAGCGCCGGAATCACGTACAGTGTCAGGAGCGAGGCGATCGTGAGCCCTCCGACCACGCCCATGCCGCAACTGGAGCGGAGTTCCGAACCGAGCCCGGTTCCGAACGCCATCGGCAGCATGCCGGCCACCGATGCGATGCTGGTCATCACGATCGGGCGGAATTTCGACTGGGTCGCCAGCAGCATCGCCTTGTGGGTCGTCACACCGGATTTGACCAGAACCGCGCACTCGTCCATAATCAGGATCGCGTTGTTCACCACGATGCCGATCATCATGACGCCGCCGAGCAGGCCCATCATCGACATCGACATGCCGGTGAGCCAGAGCGTCAGGTACATGCCGAGGAAGCCGAGCGGAACCGTGAACATGATCAGGAACGGCCGCGTCCACGACTCCATGATCGCCGCGATCAGCAGATAGGTCAGGATCGCTGCGAGGATGATGACCTGAACGAATTCCCGGGCCGTTTCGTTCATGAGCTCCACATTGCCGCTCATCCGCACATCGTAACCGGGAGGCAGCGCCTCCTTCGCCATGGTTCCGATCGCGTCCGACACCGTTCCGAGCGCCATGCCGGGCGCCGTGTTGGCGTACAGCCACATGGTCCGCACCTTGTCGTAGCGGTTGATCACCACCGGGCGGGTATCTTCGGTGATGACGGCCAGGGTTTCCGCGCCGAGCGGATTGCCGTCTTTCACGGCCGGAGCCGCCTGCCGGAGCTGCTCTTCGCCGAACTCTTTTTCGTTTTTGACCCGGATGTCGAAGGTCCGGGCGCCGTCGCGGTAATCGCCGACCTCGATGCCGTCAAGGGATCCGAGCATATACTCATACAGCTCATTGGCCGACATGCCGAGATTCTGCAGCACCGTCCGGCGCGGCGTGATGTTGATGTTCGGCTTGCGTTCGCGGCGGCTGGAGTCGAGGTCGCGGGTGAGCCCGAGCTTCGGCAGATTCTCCATGACTTCCATTTCGGCATTTTCGAGAACGTCGAGATCGGTTCCGTTCATCACGCAGCGGATTTCCGCGCCGCTGCCGCCGAAGGTAGGCGGAATCGACAGCGTCACCCGGCAGTTGTCGAGATAAGAGAGTTCGCTGCGCAGCAGGGCCTGCAGCTCGTCGATGGTTTCTTCGCGTTCGAATTTATCGGTGGTGCGCAATGTGATCTGCCCGATATACACGGCTGAACTGACCTGTCCGCTGCCGCCGTCCGAATCGCCGACCGAGATCGACATGCCGCGGATGAAGTCGAATTTTTTCAGATGGTCGGCCGCTTCCTGGATCAGCCGGTTTGTGGTATCGAGATTGTAGTTGGTCGGAAATTCGAATTTGATCCGGATCTCCCCCTGGTCGCAGAAGGGCAGGAAGGAGAGCCCGACCTGCGGCACGACCAGAAAAAGCACCGCCAGGGAAAGGGCCAGCACCGCCGCGATCAGGGTCTTCGGATAGCGGGCGGTCCACTCGATGCTGCGGTCGAATTTGCGGCAGAGCCAGTCGTAGCCGGCGTCCCACGGTATGAACAGCCGCTGGAGCAGGCTCTTTTTCTGCGGCCCGCGCTGTTTTTTCCGCTTCAGCAGCACGCAGGCCAGGATCGGCGTCAGCGTGAAGCTGATGAAGAGCGAAACCAGCGTCGCGCCGACCATCACACCGGCGAACGGCACCATCATGCTGCCGATCCGGGAGCTCATCATCATGACCGGCACGAAGACGACGACGTTGGTCAGCGCGCTGGCGGAAACCGCCGCGATCACCTCGCCGGTTCCGCGTTCGGCGGCGACCTTGACGGACTCTCCGCGGTCGAGATGCTTGAAGATGTTTTCGATCACGACGATCGAGTTGGTGACCAGCACGCCGACGGAACAGCCGAGCGACAGCAGGGTCATGATATTGAACGAGTAGTTGAAATAGGCCATTACCGCGAAGGTCACAATAACCGAGATCGGCATGGAAACCATGACGATGAAGGTGGATTTCGGTTCGTGCAGGAACAGGAAGAGCAGAACCGCCGTCAGGATGATTCCGGTGATGATGCTGCTCCAGGCGTCGTCGACCGAAGCCTGGATGAAGGCGCCGGAGTCGGTGAACCAGAAGAGCTGCATGCCGGTCGGCAGCTCCCCGTTTTTCACCATCGAGTCGAATCGCTGCCGAATGCCTTTGATCACCTCGATCGCATTGGCTTCGCCCTTCTTGACGATGCGGAACCGCGCAGCCGGCTGGCCGTTCACATACGCCTTGCTGCGGACCTCGCGGCTCATGAATTTCACCTCGGCCACATCGCGCAGGTAGATGCGCCGGTCTTTGAATTTGCCGATTTCGAGCGCCTTGATCTGCTCGAAATCCTTGAAGTCTCCGTCGAAGGTGACGTTCTTCTCTCCTTTGTCGAACTGGATGCGCCCGAGCGGCTCGCGGACGTTGTTCTCCCTGAGCTTCGTGACGACATCGTTGATCGACAGGTTCATTGCGGTCAGTTTTTCGCGGTCCAGCAGGACGTGGATCTGCATCTCGTTCGCGCCGTAGACGCGGACCTCGCCCACGCCGGGAACCGAGGAAAACCGGTCTGCGATCACATCGTCGGCGTAGTCGTAGAGATCGTCCTGCGTGCGGTCGCCGACCAGGAACACCTGCGCGACGGTGGTGGCGTTGGTGTCGATCTTGCGGATGGTCGGCTCGTTGGCGCCGTCCGGCAGGTCCTCGCGGATGCGGTTCAGCGCTTCGCGGATATCGGTGGCGGCCACATCGACATCGGTGCCCATGTTGAATTCGAGCTGGATGCGGGCCTCATCTTCCATCGACATGCTGGTGATGTGCTTGATTCCGTCCAGCGAAGAGACCGCGTCCTCGATCCGCTTGACGATTTCGACCTCGATTTCCGTCGGGCTGGCGCCCTGGTATTCGCAGCGGACCAGCACCATCGGAACCTCCATGTTCGGCAGCAGGTCGATGCTGATTCGCGGATAAAGCGTGATGCCGATCATCACGAGAACGATGATGAGGGCCGTCATTGCGATCGGCCGCCGGACGGACCATTGACTCAGAAACATGACCGGTCCCTTCCGTTACTTTTCATCGACCGCACGAAGCAGCGACCCGTTGTTCACGAAGGTCTGGCCGGTGACCACGAAACGTTCGTTCAGCAGTTCCTGCGCGTTCACGATCTCGCAATAGGCTCCGTCCACGATGCCGCGGACCACATCGAAACTCTTCGCACGCTTTTCGGGATCGATCGCATAGGCGATATAGCGGTCGTTCGCCCGCAGCAGCAGCGCATCCGTCGGCAGGCCGTACGCCTCCTTCTCTTCGAGGATGATGTTCAGGTCGCACAGCGTGCCGCTGACCAGCGAGATGCCGGGAGGGACCAGCACCTTGAATTTGAAGGTCCGGCTTTCGGGGTCGATGCTCGGCGCTTTGTAGGTAACGACTCCCTTCCCCTTGTCGACACCGTCGAGCGCGAAATGCACCGGGGTGCTGCCGGCCTTCACCAGATCGTAATAAACGGCGCTGATATAGCAGATCACCTCGAGCTTCTGCTGATTTTCGAGTTTCAGGATATTCTGCCCGGTGCTCACATACTCGTTTTCTTCGACATATTTGTCGGTGACGACGCAGTCGAACGGGGCGTAGACTACCGAATCGTCCAGATTTTTCCTGGCGATGATGAGGTTTCCCTCCGCCTGCTTGAGCTGGGCTTCGGCATTGACGATGGCGGCTTTGGCGTTGTTGACGTCGGTTTCGGCTTTTTTGTAATTGGTCTCGTAGGTCTCCAATTCGCTCTGGCTGGTGGCTTTTGAGCTCCAGAGCGTCAGGGAGCGTTTGTAATCGATGGTCGCCTTCTCCTCAAGAATTTTCGCGCTTTCGAGCGCGATTTTCGCGCTCTCGAGTTCCGCCTGCTTGACCTTGATTTCGTCTTCGCGGAGCGTAACCTGATTTTTCAGGATCTGGCGGTCGATGCCGAACAGGAGGTCGCCCTTTTTCCGGACATCTCCTTCGTCGACTTTCAGCAGCTCGAGCGTGCCGCTGATCTTTGCGGAAATGGTGGCATATTCCACCGGCCAGACGGTTCCCTGCACCGGAATCCGGCGCTGGAAGATCCGTTTCTGAAGCGGCTGGAGCGTTACGCGGGTTTCCCGTTCCGCGACTTCCTTCTTCTGTTCTTTCCCGCAGCCGCCGGCGCTGCCGAGAATAATGCCGGCGGCTGCAATTGCGAGCGATATGCGCAGAGAGTGATGCATGGTTTCCTTCCTTGGTTCAAACGTGTTTTTCTGTAAAAATAACGTGATGGAAGGCGGTTGCAACAACCTTGACGGAATCCTGACGAAAAATTGATTTTTTCCCGACAATCCGGGAGTGCGGAACCGGCCCGGCGCCCCGCCGGCGGCGTTCAGTATGGAATCCGGAGATGGAACTCCGCACCCGCGTCCGGTTCGGAAACGACCGAGACGTTTCCGCCGTGATAAAGTGCGATGTGCTTGACGATGGCCAGCCCGATTCCATTGCCCGGCCCGTTCCGGCTGCCGGGAATCCGATAGAAGCGCTTGAAGATCCGTTCCCGGTGTTCCGGCGCGATGCCGCAGCCGTAATCGCGGACAAGGAAATCGATCTGCTTTCCCTCCGCCGCGACGGCGGAGACTTCGATCCGTTTCGTTCCGCTGTGCAGAACCGCATTGGTGATCAGGCTGTTCAGCGCCTGCTGGAGCAGGAGAAAATCACCCGGAAATTCGATGGAGGAACACTCTCCGACGACCAGATCGATTCCCGCCGTTTCGGCCATGCTCCTGCACTCCTCCGCCGCTCCGCGGATGACTGCCGCCGGCAGGACCGGCAGAAAATCGTTTTCAGTTCCCTTCCGCATCGTTTCGAGGGAGCTCAGCGTCAGGAAGCTCTGCAGCAGGGTGTGCAGCCGTTCCGACTGGCGGGTCAGGGTCTGGATGCAGCGGGATTTGTACTCCTCGTTGTCGAGCGCGCCGTTGTTGATGGCGTCTACGGCGCCGACGATTCCGGTCAGCGGCGTTTTCATCTCATGCGAAATCGCCGCGATGAATTCCGTCCGGTACGCCTCGAGTTTCCGGATGTCGGAGAGGTCGGTGATCGAAACGAGAACGTACTTTCCGCCGTCCCGGGTGAAGGAGACGGCATTCGCGAGGAGCTGCCGCTCTTTTTCTCCGCGCTTTACGGAAAGCTCTTCCGAATAGACGCCGGTTTCTCCGACTTTTTCGATATATTCTCTCAGCTCCGCCGGGCACTCCGGCAGTTTTGCCGCCGGTTCCAGGCCGGGGAACAGTCCGCAGGCAGTCCGGTTCCAGCGCTCGACCCGGCCGGAGGCGTTGACCAGAAGAATCGCTTCAGTCAATGCATCCAGGATGGCTTCCCGCTCGTACGCGTCGTCCCGGAGGGAGACGATCTGTTTTTTCAGCTGTTCCGTCAGGCTCTGCAGGCAGATTGCGATTTCACGCACAAGGCCGTAGCGCGGCACGTAGACCGGATACTCCAGCTCTCCCGCCGCAATCTTCGACATGCTTGCGAAAAGCCGATTCAGCGGCGAACGGATGATGGAACAGAAATAAACGATCAGCACGATCGTCGACAGAATGCCGAGGATGGTCAGAATGATCATGCCGTCCCGGGTCTGCCGCATGAGCATGGTCATGCTGTTGCACTTTGCGGCCATGACCAGGATGTAGTCCTGCCCTCCGGCGTTGAAGTGGGCCGAATGGTATACCATGAAGGAGTTCAATGTTTCGTCATATTTGACGAGGACATCCTCCTGGTCGTTTTTCTTGAACAATCCCCGGATTCTCGGGCTGCGGATATGTTCGGCGAGGTAGTCCGGGGCGTTTTCGGTTTCGGCCACGACTCCTCTGCTGCGGGCGATGATTTTGGCGACCACGGGATTCGGCCCGCTGGTGCGGAGCAGCCGGCGGATTTTCTCCGGATCGTTCGCTTCGAGCTGTTCCTTGCAGAACCGGATCAGGAAAAAATTGTTCCGCCTGGTTTCGTCGATCACCTCCCGGAAATACGCCTCCTGGAAGTCGGCAAGCTGAAGATCCAGCAGAAAAATGGAGACGACAATGATTCCGCCGATCAGCGCCGGGATGAAGAGCAGAACGGAGTCCTTTCGCGCCATCGCTCACTCTCCGGCCGCTTTGTAACCGATGCCGCGGACGGTTTCGATCCGGTCCGCCCACTCCCCGAGCTTTTTCCGCAGGTTGACGATATGCATGTCGATGGCCCGCGCCGTGACGGAGTAGTTGTCCCCCTTGACCTCCCGGATGATCTGATTCCGGGTGAATACCCGGCCGGGATTTGACGTCAGCAGAGCAAGGGTCTTGAATTCATCCGCAGTCAGCATCAGCGGACGGCCGTTCAGCTCGGCCCGGTAGGCGATCAGGTCGATGGTCAGTGCGCCGAGCGTGACGGTGCGCGTCTCCGGCGGCGCGGCGGATTTCTTGCGCAGCCGGGCTGCGATCCGGGCCGCGAGCACCTTGCTGCTGTACGGTTTGGTGACATAGTCGTCGGCGCCCATCTCAAGCCCGAGAACGATGTCGTTTTCTTCGCCCTTGGCCGTGAGCATGATGACCGGAATATCCGCCAGGGCGGGATTGTTCTTCAAATTCCGGCAGACGGTCAGCCCGTCGATTCCCGGCAGCATGATGTCGAGCAGGATCAGATCGGGGACGAGCCTGGCGGCCATCGCCAGCCCCTCTTCGCCGTCGGAGGCGCAGTAGACCTGCAGGAAGCCGTTCATATTGAGGTTCATCTTCGTCATGTCGCAGATCGACGCGTCATCTTCGATCATCAATATCCGTGGATTCATTTTGCCTGCCTCTTTCCGGAAACCGCTGCAACCGGCAAAGGGACGCAAGCCGCATCCCGCCGTCCTGTTCAATATAATCATGCTGCGAAAATAAATCAAGTGCGGTCCGGCTTTTCCGGAATGCGGACAGAAAAAAAACCGTTCAGCGAACTGAACGGCGACGATGCCGGTAAATGGCATCCCCACGGGGATTCGAACCCCGGTTGCCGGGATGAAAACCCGGTGTCCTAGGCCTCTAGACGATAGGGACGTCTGATAACATGTTTCTAAATATATCACCTCTGTCTGGTTTTACAAGCGGGATTTGGAAATAAATTCATATTTTTTCCGGAAAAAAGCGGCGCCCTTTTGATTTTTTCGGGATTTTTTCCGCGAAAAGCTTGTAAAAAGGTAAAAATCATCTATTGTAATAAGGCGTGGCGGGTTAGCTCAGCTGGTTAGAGCGTCGGAATCATAATCCGCAGGTCTCGTGTTCGAATCACGAACCCGCTACCACTTTTCATAATTGGCGGCTTAGCTCAGTTGGTTAGAGCGTCGGAATCATAATCCGCAGGTCCCTGGTTCGAATCCTGGAGCCGCTACCATTTTTTTCCCCCTGATTTTTTCCGGGCCGGATTGTATTCCGGCAAATTCCGGATTGTTCTGCCTGAAACACGGAGAAAGCGGCGCGGAAGAGCGGACAATGCTTTTTACCTCGGCATCGGAATTCCGAATTCGGGCCGTCAGCGGGCGTTTTCGGCCGGCTGCTCGATCATCCGGATCTTCCGCCATTTGCCGGAGCTGAACCGCCAGAGGAAGATCATGGCGTCGATAAAGCCGCAGAAGGCGACGAAGGCCCAGACCTGGTGAATCGTCGCCGGATACCACTTGGTCAGCAGGATCATGCCCGGCACCAGGACTCCCCAGGCGGTCAGGCTGTTCAGCAGAAAGATCGCCAGCGTGTCGCCCGCGCCGCGCAGGCCGCCCATGAAGATGAACTTGATGCTGTCGCAGGCGTTGAACATCGCGGCGGCGGTCAGTACGCCGGTGCAGATTTTCACGACTTCGTCGAAGTTGACGCCGGAATCCTGCTGCGGAGCGAAAAACGTCGCCAGCGCTTCCGGGAAGCAGATGTAGATCAATACACCGGCGAATGCGTAGATCGCCGAAATCCGCCAGGCGCGGTAAACCGCCTTTTCCGCGATTCCCTGCCGCCTGCGTCCGATGTACTGGCCGACCACGATCGCGGTCGAATCCGCCAGGCCCGTCAGCGGCACGAAAAAGATATTGTTGATCGAGAGCGCGATGACGCTCGCCGCAAGCGCGGTCGGTCCGAGGTCGCCGATCAGGAACGCCAGGAGCGTGAAGGCGCCGACATCCACCAGCGTCTGGAACCCGGCCGGAGCACCGTAGCGGAACAGGCGCAGCGCGAGGTCCGGGTGAAACTCCCAGCGACGGCGGGTCGGGATCTTCCGCTGGTTCTGGCTGTAAAAGTAGATGACGATCGCGATCATGCTCAGTCCCGCGCAGATGCTCGAGGCGATTCCGGCGCCGTAGATGCCGAGCGGCGGCAGGCCGCAATGCCCGAAGATGAACATCCAGTTCAGCGGGATGTTCAGAAGGCAGCCGCCGATGTTGATGACGGCGACCGGCAGCGTGCGTCCCTGTCCGGAGAAGAAAGAGTAGAACGGCGCGGCGGCGCAGACGAACACGCCGCTCGGCAGCAGCGAAATGAAATAGTCCATCTCGCGGCCGACCAGCTCGGGATTGTGGTTGGTCCCGCCGAGGATCGCAAGCCCGAGGACCGGGATTATGAATGTGATGAAGAGGCCGGCGGCGACGGCGACCGTCTGCCCGGCCCACACCGCGCGCAGCAGGTTCTGCCGGTCGTGCGCCCCGTGGTACTGCGCAACCATGGCCGACGTGAAATTGCAGGTGACCATGAAAAAGCAGAACAGCGTGAAGTACAGGATGCCGGCCGGCATGGCGGCGGCGACGTCGAGCGTCGAGTGATGCGCCAGGAACCAGCGGTCGACGAACTGCATGACGCTGTTGCTCGCGCTCATGATGATGAGCGGATAAGCGATCCGGCAGATTTCGAGATAGCCGCCGCGGCCGATGAAATTACGGCGGTTGAATGATTTGCGAATTCCGAACAGTTCCATGGCGATTGTCTTTCTGAAAAAAGTGCAAGATTTGTAATATAGCTGCTGCGGCGGAGAAAGCAAGCAGAAAGCCGGAATTTCGATTGATTTTTTCCGGGAGTGCGGTTATATTTATTTCATGATGGAATATTGCAAGCTTGAAGTGTACGTTCCGGCGACGCACGCCGGAGCTTTGAAAGAGGCGCTCGCGGCGGCCGGGGCCGGGAGGCTCGGGAATTACGACTCCTGCATCTGGGAGTGCGCCGGAACCGGGCAGTTCCGGCCGCTCGCCGGGAGCAGGCCGTTTCTCGGCACGGAGGGCGCGGTCGAGACGGTTGCGGAAACCAAACTCGAGATGATCGTGGAGCGCCCGCTTCTCGACGCCGTCCTGAAGGCTTTGCGGGCTGCGCATCCGTACGAAACGCCGGCTTTTCAGTATTGGCCGGTTCAACTCTGATGGAATTTTTTCATGAATTTGTTTATCACGCAATTGTTTGAAGATCCGCAGCGCTTTTTCATCTGGCTGCTGGTCGTGATTTTTTCGATCTGCTGCCACGAGTTCATGCACGCCTGGGCGGCGCTGAAGCAGGGGGACCCGACCGCGGCGGACGAGGGACACCTGACGTTGAACCCGATGAAGCAGATGGGGCCGTTTTCACTCGTCATGCTTGCCGTCTGCGGCATTGCCTGGGGGCGGGTTCCGGTCCGGCCGTGGCAGATGCGGCACCGCCACAGCGATGCGCTTGTTTCGCTGGCGGGACCGGCCACGAATTTCGGGCTTTTCCTGATTTTCGGCATCCTGTTCTACGTCTGTTACCGGGCCGGCGTCGAAAATCAGGCCGCGCTCATGCTTCTTGAGCTCGGCAGCGTTCTCAATATCGTGCTGTGCCTGTTCAATCTCCTGCCGGTCCCGGGACTCGACGGCTTTGCGATCCTGAAGAGTTTCTTCCCGAAGCTCGGCGAGGTGAATTCGGAGTGGAGTTCAGGGGCGTTTCTTGTGGCCTTCATGCTGCTCTTCTTCGTCGGCTTCCGGTATGTGGCGCTGGCGGGCGGATTCATGTTCTACCTGCTGTGCGGCACACTGGTCGGGATATTCGGCTGACGGGAGGGAACCGGAAGATGGAAAATCCGCAGATCTGGAGTGTGTCGGACGTAAATCATGCGGTTCGCGAGATCGTCGAGGGCGCGCTGCTGCCGTTCTGGATGGCCGGTGAAGTCGGTTCGCTGACGCTGCACCGTTCCGGGCACGCCTACTTTACGATGAAGGACGCGAAATCGCAGATCCGGGCCGTCTATTTCGGCGGCGCCGCGGCCTGCACGCGGCTCGGCATTGCGAACGGCTCGATGATCGAAGCGTTCGGCAACCTCTCGGTCTACGAAGTGCGCGGCGAGTACCAGTTCGGCATCCGGCAGCTGCGGCCGGCCGGCGTCGGGGACCTTCGGATGCGTTTTGAGGAGCTGAAGCGCAGACTGGCCGCCGAAGGGCTGTTCGACCAGGAGCGCAAGCGGCCGATTCCGAAGCTGCCGGGGCGGATCGGGGTGGTGACGAGTCCGTCGGGGGCGGCGATCCGCGACTTCCTGCAGATCATCAACCGCCGCTTTCCGAATGTGAATGTGCGGATTTATCCGTGTGCGGTGCAGGGGGCCGGGGCGGCGGAGCAGGTGGCGCGCGGCGTCGAATTTTTCAACCGCACGGACGGGGCCGATGTGATTGTCGTAACGCGCGGCGGCGGCAGTATGGAGGATCTCTGGCCGTTTAATGAGGAAATTCTGGCCCGTGCGGTCGCATCCAGCCGGATTCCGGTGGTCAGTGCGGTCGGGCATGAGATTGACTTTTCGATCTGTGACTTTGCGGCCGATCTGCGCGTCCCGACGCCTTCGGCGGCGGCGGAGCTGGTGATCGGCCGCCGGGAGGAGATGGTCCGGGAGCTCGACCGCAGCGAGAAGGATATGCGCTATGCGCTCGAATCGGCGCTGTCACAGGCGCGCGCCCGGCTTGACCGTGCGGCGGGGAGTTTTGTTTTCCGCGAACCGGCGCATCTGGTGCGGATGCGCCGGCAGCAGCTTGACGAGCTTGATACGCGCCTCGGAACGGCGGCGGAACGGTTCCACGGCCAGTTCCGGGCGCGGCTGGAGCGGCTGGAGAGTACGCTGCTTGCGCTTGATCCGCGCCGCCAGCTTGAACGCGGCTATGCGATTTTGTTCGACCCTGCGCAGGAGAAGCCGGTGACGAGCGCCGCGAATGTGGCGGCCGGAACCCGGCTCGTCGCCCGGCTGGCCGACGGCAGTTTGAATGTGACGGTTGACCGGCCGGGCAGCGTACCGCCGCCGCCTTTCGCTGCGGTCTGAACGGCCGGTGTTTCGCCCGGATTCAATTTGAAGTGCCGCCTCGAGTCCCGCCGGGGGCAGGGAGCCCCCCCTCCGGGAACCTTTCAGGGCCGCGCTTTGGCGCTTTTCCGGTTTGGTTACAGCGTGAGCTTGACCCGCTGGTCCTGCGACATCATGGAGAGATGCCGCACCGTGTCGAGTTCAAGTCTCAGCGCATTCGCCACCCGGGTGCCGTATTCGCGGTCCGCCTTGTAGAACAGCGCACACTGACGGAGCTGAATGTTCTTCTTCGCATAACAGAGGTGTCCGGCGATGTTGGCGACGAGATGCGTTTTATCCTTGTCGCCGAGCACACGGCGGTAAAGTTCGCCGGGCTGCTCGAAGTCGATGTCCTCCGGATCGATGTCGTGGCGCGCGATACTGCCCGAGATGTCGATCGCGGGCGGCGTGAACGCCTGGCCGGGCTCCGGTCCGTCCTGCATGTCGCCGCCGGCGAACAGCCGCCCCAGCAGCAGCTTGTCGGGCGACGGACCGATGCCGGGAACGAAATTCGCCGGATTGAAAGCCGCCAGCCCGACATTCTGGAAATAATGATCCGGATTGCGGTCGAGCACCATTTCGCCGAGCTCGATGAGCGGGAAGTCGGCATGGTACCAGACCTTCGTGACGTCGAACGGATCGAAGCGGGAGGCTTTGGCCTGCTCCGGCGTCATGATCTGCACATAGAGTTTCCATTTCGGGAAGTCGCCGCGCTCGATCGCCTCATAAAGCTTCCGTGCGGCGAGACCCGGGTCCGCTTTCGCCGGCTCTTCCGCCTGCCCGGCGTCCGGCGCCCGGAATCCGGTCGCGGCCTTGAAGTGATATTTGACCCACACATACTCGTTCCTGTCGTTGTACCACATGAAGGCGTGGCTGGAATAGCCGTCCATCTCCTGATAGGAGGCGGGCGTGCCGCGGTCCGAAAACAGGATCGTCACCTGATGCAGCGACTCCGGCGCCAGCGACAGGAAATCCCAGAACATGGTTGCGTCCTTGAGATTGCTGCCGGAATTCCGCTGCCGGGTGCGGATGAAGTCCGGGAATTTGATCGCGTCGCGGATGAAAAAGACCGGCATGTTGCTGCCGACCAGATCATAATTGCCCTCTTCGGTATAGAATTTGACCGCGAATCCGCGCGGATCGCGGACTGGGTCGGCCGGGCTGCGTTCACCGCCGTCCGTCGAAAAACGGGCGAAAAGTTCGGTCTTTCCGCCGGCCTTGCCGAACAGGCGCGCCCGGGTGTATTTCGAGAGATCGTTCGTGACTTTGAAGTAACCGAACGCACCGGCGCCTCCGGCGCGGACGGCCCGCTCCGGAATCCGTTCACGGTCGAAGCGGGCGGGTTTTTCAATCGGGGGGCCATCCTGCACCAGGGTACAGCCGGTCGAACCGGAGACCGGGCCTCCGTACACGGAATTTCCGTTTGCGGTCGTCAAAGTCTTCTGATTCTGCATCATCTTTCTCCTCCTCAAGTTGAAGCTGCATCGTCGGAAAGTCGGGCCGGAACGGGGGCTCTCCACTTCCGCCCGCTCCGGTACTGCATCTGGACTATATCACGTGTTTTCCCATATTTCAACTGGTTTTCGGGAAAAAGCATGCTATACTATCCCTGCGTAAAATCATATTTTGAAAAAGGAGTTCGGACTCATGACGGAAAAAGTGATCGCACTGGATATCGGCAATGTCTGCATCGGGATTCATCCGGAGCGCTGTTTCGGGGCGCTCGGGTTCCGCAGCCTGGCGGATATTCCGCGCGAAGTGCTGTTCCTGGCCGGCGAACGGTTCGAACGCGGTGAAATTTCCGAAGCGGAATTTCTGGACGGCTTCCGGCGGCTGACCGGTTCCGCGCTTTCGGATGCGGAGCTGCGCCGGGCGTTCTGCGCGATCATCGGGGAGCCGGTGCCCGGCATGGCGGAGCTGGTCTCCGGGCTGGCCGGGCGCGGCTACCGGCCGGTTTTCTTCTCCGATACGTCGGTCACCCATATGGAAGAGCTGCGCCGGAAATTCCCGGCCGCCTCCGCAGTTCCGGACGGCATTTACAGCTACCGGGTCCATGCGAAGAAACCGGAGCTCCCGATGTTCGAGGCGTTCGAGGCCCGTTTCGGTGTTCCGGCCTTCTACTTCGACGACCGCGCCGAACTGATCGAGGGCGCCCGGAAACACGGCTGGAACGCACATCGCTTCGTTTCAGCGGAAGAAGTCGACAAAATCCTCGGTTGAATCGGCATAACCTATTGCATTTGCGGCGGCTCCGGTTTATATTACAGCCGATGGAACTGTTACAACTGCTTTGAGGATATTTGAGCGATATGGCCAATTCGACTCCGGTCCGGGAAGAAGAGTCAGGCTTCCGGGTCCGCTACATCTTTTATATTGCGCTTCTGCTACTGGCGCTGCTGGCGATCTTCTCGTATTCGCCGGCCGACAGCGCCGCGATTTCGGGGGGTGTGGACGCGCCTCCCGCAAACTGGATCGGCAATGCCGGCGCATGGTTCGGTTTCTGGCTCTTCAACCTGTTCGGGCTGGCGACCTATCTGCTTGCGCTGGTGACGCTGCTGCGGCTTCTGCGCGCGGTCCTGCCCGGCAAGGGGCGGCCGCTGCTGTTTTTCACCGGGGAGGCGATGATCCTGCTCGGCTCGATCCTGCTGCTGGCGCTGTCGCCCTATCCGTTCGTTTCGATGACCGAACAGCTCGGCATCGGCCGCAGCGGCGTCCCGGAGCTTGCGCTGGCCGGCGGCGCTGTCGGACAGGTGCTCGCGGCCCCCGGCCTGGAGTCCCCGGAGCTGCCGGAAGGGGTGCTGCGCCAGCTGATCGGCGCGGTCGGCACGACGATTTTCGGCTGGGCGCTCGTGCTCGGCGGCACGATCATCATCTATTTCTCCGACTGGCACGCTCTGCTGCGCGACCGGGTGTTCGTGGCCCGTCCCGGCGAAGAAGGTTATCCGGAGGAATCCGTTCCGCGCAGCCGCCGGGCCGCCCTTGCGGCCGAAGAGGATGAGGAGGAAGACGACGATGACGGGCCGGAACCATCCCCCGCTTCCGGCGGCCTCTTCTCCGGCATGCGCGACGCGCTGAGCGCGCTGCGCGCCCGCCCCCGCGCGGCGGAAGCGGAAGAGGGGGAGGCGGACGAGGATGACGAACCGGTCGAGGCGACTCAGCCGGACCTGATTGCCGCGCCGGAACCGGAGCCGGAACCCGAAGCGCCGCTCCGGGCATCGGCCGTTGCGGCGGCCGAGCGGCCGGACTGGAAAAAGAACATTCCCCCCGCTGCGGCGGATGCGCGCCCGCCGGCCGCGCCGGAACGCGGCATTCCGGCCGTCAGCACGAAAGTGGTCGAACGGGGCGAAAAGGCGACGGCCAGCGGCCGGGAATATGTGCTGCCGCCGCTGTCGATGCTGAGCAGAGGCTCCGATTCGGTCGGGGAGGCGCCGGAGGCGATCGCCCGTTCCCGCGAGATTCTGCAGCGGACGCTCGACAGCTTCAAGGTTTCCGGCAAAGTTTCGGGGTATATTTCGGGTCCGCGCATCACCCGCTATGAAATCTCGCTCGACGAGGGAGTCAACGTGAAAAAGGTCGAGGCGATCGCCGACAACATTGCGATGAACCTGTCGGCCAAAACCGTCCGCGTGCTGGCGCCGATTCCGGGGCGCCCTGTGGTCGGCGTCGAAGTGCCGAACACAAAGACTGAAGCGGTTTTCATGCGCGCCGTGATGGAGTCCGAAGCATGGCAGAAGGGGCACGCCGCGATTCCGATCGTGCTCGGCAAGGACGTGGCCGGCAACCCGGTCATGCTCGACCTGGCCAAGGCGCCGCACCTGCTGATCGCCGGTTCGACCGGTTCGGGCAAGTCGGTCTGCATGAATACGCTCATCATGAGCCTGCTCTTCAAGTTCCCGCCGGACGAACTGCGGCTCATCATGGTTGACCCGAAGATCGTCGAATTCGAAGACTACAAGAAGCTGCCGCATCTGATCACCCCGGTCATCAACGACTCGAAAAAGGTGCCGATTGCACTGCGCTGGGCCGTGACGGAGATGGAGAAGCGTTACCACATCCTCGCGAAAGCGGGCGTGAAGAAGCTGGCCGAGTACAACAGCCGCCGCGATCCGGAGCCGGTTTACGATGAAAACGGCGTGGCGGCTCCGGAAAAGATGCCGGTCCTCATCGTCATCATCGACGAGCTCGCCGAGCTGATGATGACCGATGCGCGCAAGGATTCCGAAGCGTACATCACGCGGATTGCGCAGCTCGGGCGCGCGGCCGGCGTGCATATCGTGGTGGCGACGCAGCGGCCGTCGACGCAGATCATCACCGGCGTCATCAAGGCGAATCTGCCGACCCGCATTGCGTTCCGCGTCGGCCAGATGGTCGACAGCCGGGTCATTCTCGACCAGAACGGAGCCGAGAAGCTGCTCGGCTCCGGCGATATGCTGTTCCTCGCCCCGGGCGGCATGGATCTCGAGCGCGTGCAGGGCGCCTGGGTCAAGGACGAGGACATCAAGCAGGTCGTCAAATTCGTTTCGGACCAGGTTCCGCAGAGCTTCAATGCGCAGGTCGTGGCCGAAGAGGAGGCGATGGAGGAGGAGATCGACGACAATGCGGTCGATTACGACGAGGACGACTACACCGATATCGCGCCGGTCATCAAGAAGTACATGCGTCCCGGAGACGACGACAACGTGCGCCGCGCGCTCGAAGTGGTCGTGCTGGACCGCAAGGCGAGCACCAGCTATCTGCAGCGGCGGCTGAAGATCGGCTACAACCGGGCGGCCGAGATCATGGATCTTTTCGAAGAGCGCGGCATTGTCGGCGCCGCTTCGGGCAGCGGCAACAAGCGCGAGATCCTGATTTTCGACGGCATGGACGAAGAGTGACGCGGAAAACGGCATGAAGATCGGCCGGAAGCCGCGGTTTTCGGAAATCCCGATTGCAGAATGACGAAGAAAGTATTATATTGAAACAGGATGATCATCCCAATACGGTAAGGATGCAGAAGATGGAAGACCTGAGAAACGGGCTGCTGCCCGGCCGGAAGAAGGAAGAAGAGCCCGGACTGTTCGCCGCGGAGCCGGATCAGGCGGCGGAACAGCGGCAGCGGCGGAATGCGGAGCCGGAAGAGCCGGAGCTGCCGCCCGGCCCGATCGACTCCGAAATCCGTGAAGTGCCCGGCGCTCCCGCGAAGAAGAATACGTTCTGCCGGGTGGCCGGGGACGGTTCGTTCGGAAGCTGTCTTGCCGAATTGCGGCAGCGCCACAATTATACGATCCGGCAGCTGGCCGAGGAGACCAAGATCCGTGAAATTTATCTTGAGGCGCTTGAGGCGGAGGACTACCGGAATCTGCCGCAGCTGGTCTATGTGATGGGTTACATCCGCAAGCTTTGCGCGCTCTACGGCGTCGGCAAGGAGGATGCGGACGCCCTGACCGCCGGGCTGCGCGAGCGGCTGCAGTACGAACTGCCCGAAGATATTTCCAAAACGGTGGTGGACCATGAGGTCAGCGAGGAGAACGAGCGTAAGCTGCGGCAGCTGATTCTTTTGATTTCAGGGGCGGCGGTCCTGATCGTGCTGGCGCTTGTGGTCGGCGGCGTGCTGATTCTGATGGGGTTGCGGAGCAGCGAATCCGCCTCTTCCCCTGCGGACCCGTTTAATGAAAATCTGCTGGTTGACCTCCAGCCGAAGCCGAAGCTTGAAGTCCAGGAATTGAAGTGAAAAAGCGCGATTTTTCACGGAAACGGTGCCCGGTGCTGGAAAAATCCGGAATGGAGTGCTATAGTAATTGGTTATGAAAATACTGCTGATCAATGGGCCGAACCTGCAGCTCCTGGGCGTCCGGGAGCCGGGGATTTATGGAAATGACACGCTGCCGGCGATCGTGTCGCGTCTCAGGACGCTGGCGGAGGAACTCGGGTGCGAGCTGGTCGACTTCCAGTCCAATCACGAGGGCGCGATCGTTGACCGGATCGGCGCCGCGCTGGAGGAGGGGGTCGACGGCATCGTCATAAATCCGGCCGCCTACACGCACACCTCCGTGGCGATCCGCGATGCGATTGCAGCCGTGAAGCTGCCCGCCGTCGAGGTGCATCTCAGCAATGTGCAGGCCCGCGAAGAGTTCCGCAACCATTCGCTGACCGCGCCGGTCTGCATCGGCGTGGTGGCGGGTTTCGGGGCGGATTCCTACGGTCTTGCGCTGCATGCCCTTTTTTCCTGCTTGAAAAAGCGGGGTCAGAAATAAAAGAGTTTCCAAACCCTAACAGTCCAGGGAGAGTTTTGTGCAATGAAAATCGAAGAAATCAAGACGATAGTGAAGCTGATGAGCGAGCATGATCTGACCGAGTTCAAGATCGAGGCCGAGGAGTGCAATCTCTGCATCCGCCGCGGCTGCAGCTCGCCGGCGCCGGTGGTGACGCAGATTGCGGCTCCGATGCCGGCCGCTCCGGCCGTCGCGGCGGCGGCGCCGGCACCGGCCGCGGCTGCGGAGGCGCCGAAGGCCGCTCCGGCCGAGACGATCGACTCTCCGCTGGTCGGCACCTTCTACCGTGCGCCCTCCCCGGAAGCGCAGCCCTACGCGAAGATCGGCGACAGGGTTTCCGCCGACACGGTGGTCGGCATTATCGAAGCGATGAAGGTCCTGAACGAGATCAAGGCCGAGAAGAGCGGCGTCATCAAGGAAATCCTCGTCGAGAACGGTCAGCCGGTCGAGTACGGGGAAGCGCTGTTCGTAATCGAATAAAAGGTGACGGAAAACGACTATGTTCAATAAGATTCTGATAGCCAACCGCGGCGAAATCGCGCTGCGCATCATCCGGGCCTGCCGGGAACTCGGCATCCGGACGGTCGCGGTCTATTCGCAGGCGGATGCCGACAGCCTTCCGGTGCGGATGGCCGACGAAGCGGTCTGCATCGGCCCGGCCGCTTCGAGCCAGAGTTATCTGCTGATCGACCGGATTCTGTCGGTCGCCGCGATCTGCGACGTCGATGCGATTCACCCCGGCTACGGCTTTCTTTCTGAGAACGCCTATTTCGCCGAGGCGTGCCGCAAGCACGGCATCACCTTCATCGGGCCGACGCCCGAGGCGATGCGCGCGCTCGGCGACAAGGCGGTCGCCCGCGACACGATGAAGAAGGCCGGGGTCCCGACCACGCCGGGCAGCGACGGCATTCTGCTTTCGGAGCAGGAGGCGCTCAAAATGGCCCACCAGCTCAAATATCCGGTCATCATCAAGGCCGTGGCGGGCGGCGGCGGGCGCGGCATGCGCATTGCGCGCAACGATGCGAGTCTGGTCCAGGGATATCACGCCGCGCGTTCGGAGGCCGAGAGCGCTTTTGCGAACGGCGCGCTCTACATGGAGAAATACCTCGAAAATCCGCGCCATATCGAAATTCAGATTCTCGCCGACAATTACGGCAATGTGATCCATCTCGGCGAGCGCGACTGCAGCGTGCAGCGGCGCAACCAGAAGCTGATCGAGGAAGCGCCGTCGCCGGCGCTGTCGCCGCGGCTCCGCGAGCGGATCGGCGCGGCGGCGGTCAAGGCGGCCAAGGCGGCCGGCTACACGAGCGCCGGAACGATCGAGTTTCTCTACACCGAGGACGGCAATTTCTATTTCATGGAGATGAATACGCGCATTCAGGTCGAGCACCCGGTAACCGAGGCGGTGACCCGCCTTGACCTGATCAAAGAGCAGATCCGGATCGCCGCTGGCGAACGGCTGAGCGTCCGCCAGAAGGATGTCCAGTTCCAGGGGCATGCGATCGAGTGCCGGATCAATGCGGAGGACCCGTTCAACAACTTCACGCCGAGCCCGGGGCGTCTCGAGCTGTTCATTCCGGCCGGCGGCCCGAATGTGCGGGTCGATTCGCATGCGTATTCGGGGTATCGGATTCCGACCTATTACGACAGCATGATCGGCAAGCTGATCGTCTGGGGAAGGACGCGCGAGGACGCGCTTTCGACCATGCGCCGCGCGCTTGACGAAATGACGATCGAGGGCGTCAAGACCACGATCCCGTTCCAGAAGCAGATCGTTTCCCACAAGAGTTTCAACGAAGGGAAGTACGATACCGGATTTGTCGAACGCTTCATGCAGGAGAGTTCGGCCAAGCACAAGGAGGACGGAAAATGAAGGCAGCAGCGAACAGCAAGAAGGCAGAGGCTCCGCAGGTCGAGAACACGACGGCGGCGCTGGAGGGTTCCGAACTCGGTGAAGTGAAGGTTCATGAGAACGTGATCGCTTCGCTGGTGCGCCGTGCGGCGCTGTCGGTCGAAGGGGTTTCGCGCCTCGCCGGCAGCACGCTGGTGGACAACATCGCGGAAATCGTCGGCAGCCGCCGCATGCAGTCGCGGGCGATTACGATCGAGATGGCGGACAACAACCGTGTTTCGATTGAGATCAAGCTGATCCTGAAAGCCGACTTCAACATTCCCGAAGTTGCGGCGCAGGTGCAGAAGGCTGTGATCGAGCGGGTCGAGAAGGTGACCGGCATGACCGTGACCAAGGTCGGCGTTCTGGTTCAGGACATCGACGAAGTGACGCCGCCGGAAGAGGAGCCGGACGACGAGAATGCGGAGATCGATTCGATCCCGATGAATTGAAGAGCGGGGTGCGCCGGCAAGGCGCACCCCTTGTTGCTGAAGAGGAGGTTTCGGAATGTTTGAGCGGCTTTTCTCCGGTGAATTCTATCAGGAGTTGCTGAGCAGCGACTTCAACTGCGGCTATGTGACCGGCGCCGGCATTGTGCTGGGGCTTCTGGTCCTGCTTCTTATTGTCCGGCTCGTGCTGCGGATTCTGTTCCGCCGCCGCCGGTGCGGTGCGATCGTGGTGCCGAGTCCGAACGGGGATTTGACCATCTCGCGCAACGTTGTGGAGAAGGCGGCCCGGACGGTGCTGGACAAGGTCGGCGAACTTGATATCCGCCGTATCCAGCTTTACCGGAAGGGGAAAAATTATTCGCTTCTGCTCTGCTGCACATTTTTCGACGGGGGGAACGGAGTTCCCGAGATCGCCGACGGAATCCGGGCGGATATTCAGGAGACTTTGCGGAAGCTGTTCGGCATTACGACGCTGAAACGGATTGATTTCCGGGTGGAAGAGCAGGGCGACGCGGCTCCGGCCGCTCCTGAGATCCGGGTCCCGGCCCGGCTGACCGATACCGGAGAGAAGCCCGATGCTGATTCTGGCCTCTAATTCGCCGCGCCGCCGGGAGCTCCTGCTGTCGCTCGGAATCCCGTTCGCGGTGGAAGCCGCCGATATTGAGGAGATCGAATCGCTCGACGATCCGCGCGAGGTGCCGTTGCGCAATGCGGAGCGCAAGGCGGCGGCAGTCGCCGCCCGCCATCCGCACGACCCGGTTCTCGGTGCGGATACGGTCATCGTATTCCGCGATGCGGTCATCGGCAAGCCGCGGGACGAGGCCGACGCATTGCGCATTCTGCTCTCGCTTGCAGGCAAGACGCACGAGGTAGTCACCGGCCTTGCGTTGCTGCGCTGCGCGGACGGTTTCCGGCGAATCTGGCGTGAAACGACTCGCGTCACCTTCAAGCCGTTCGGCCGGGAGACGGCGGAGCGTTATCTGTCGCTTGTCTCCGTGCTCGACAAGGCCGGAGCCTACGCGATTCAGGAATCCGGCGAGTTTCTGGTCGAATCGGTCGACGGTTCCATCGAAAACGTGATCGGCCTGCCGCTCGAACGGCTTCAGGAAGAGCTGATGCGCCTCAACGACTGATCCCACCGTAATAGGTCATGGGGCTCGGAGGGAGGGGCTTCATCTCTGCTTTTTCCCGGAAACGAGGCTGGATTATGCCGTCGGGCCACGAAATCAGAGTTCTGGGTCCAAAATCGTGACATCCTCCATTCCGGGTTCTTTTGCACCGGTTTCCAACGTAATGACTGCACGTATATGTTTAAAATTAGTATTAGTAGAAAATTCTACTTTTGATATGTTATCGGAAAGCAAAACAAAAACGGGATAGTCCGAAATCGATTCAGAGATAGTCAAAGTTTGACTCGCTGACGTTGTGGTTTCCGCATGTGGTTCACGATATTTGTAATTTAAATCATTATTTCCCTCGAAGCACAACGGCCAAGACTCTTCGTTACTGATATAAATCTCAGAATCAGGAGTGGCAATCGCCATAGGAAGGGCACCTTCGAATATTCTCCACTTCGCATGCCCGTCTTCATCTTCTGTTAAAGCAAATTGTAAGGAACAATACACTCTTTCACGTGAAGAAGCATGAAAGTGTTCATCATATACCGTCAAGGCACTGATATATTCCCAATATCCCCAAAAGTTCAATGAATAGACTTGAGATGCTACCGTTCCGTCGGAAAATATTGACGGGCCGAGAGCCTTCCATTCCGGAACACCGTCAACTCCAACTAAAGATGCACTTGTGATCCATGAACTATAATCGTGGACAGTGGAATCAGTGCATTTGATTCCCAGCTTGAAATATTCCGGTTCCAGCATCTGTACGGAGTTTTGGGTAATGGCGGTATCGTTGTCGTTGGCGGTTGCCAGTTCCGGCGCGGCAGAAAGGCATACCGGCGAAAATGCAATAGCGGCAAGCACTCCTGCAAAGAAATTCGTCCACATTCCCGAACCTGTCATTCTGCGCTGTTCCATCATTTATGCTCCTTTTTTTAGCCACCGGAACTTTTCCGGTGATACCGAAGTGGTCAGGTGAAGGCGTCTGGAAAGCAATTTGAAAGAATTCAATTTATATGACGGAAAAAACGGAGTTCCGAGGGAAACGGAACTCCGCGGTATGAAAACGGGGATTGATCTTCGTGAAAGAAGGGAAGGCCCCGGACCTTTTTTCGTCGGTCAGTTCGGCAGCGAGCCGGTGATTCCCTGCTGGTAGGGTTCGTGCGCGTTGAAGGCGCTGTTGTTCGGGCCGTTGTTCGAGCCGTTGATCCAGTAGGAGCGGGCGATTCCGGCGGCGTGGCCGTCCGCGAAGAGCGCGCCGTTCGTCCTGCCGTGGGCGCCGAGACGGGTTGCCGGCGAAAAGCTGCTGTTCGCCGCGTCGTTCGCTTTCGGGCGGAAATAGAGCTGCATGCTGATGTTGCCCTTCTCCGTATCCAGCGTATCCATGAGCAGGATCTTCTTCGACACGTCCACCACCCGGGTCAGCTTCCGGCTGCTTTGGGCGTTTTTGGTCAGGTAGAGATAACCGTTCAGCCATTTGCTGCAGTAAAACGAGGTGGTCCAGCTCGTTCCGCTGTAACGCGGAATCAGCGGGCACTCCCAGAGCTTGTCCGGCTCTTCGTTCTTGCCGCCGTTGCGCCAGGAGGTTTTGCCGAGGTATTTTTCGAGAAGCTGCGGGATCGACTGCTTCGAGTTGGCGAACAGTTGCGACGCACCGTCGCTGCCCAGCGTCGAATAGGCGATGAAGTCCTGATTATCCCCGGCGTACATGATGTTGGCGTATCCGAGCTGTTTGGAACGGGCGATGCAGTCGGCGCTTTTCGCCCTGGTCCGCGCCTGATTCAGCGCCGGCAGCAGCATGGCCGCAAGGATGGCGATAATTGCGATGACAACCAGAAGCTCGATCAAGGTAAACGTTTTCTTCATACAGCACCTCCCGGATTTCAGAATTTCAGGAACTTTCAAGTAACCCAAGTATTTCTATAATCAGATCAGCCTCTCACTTCCGCTCTTTGCGGGCTTGGCGGTTTAACGGGGAAGATACCAAGTATTCCAAGCATAATAGGGCTTCCAGATATTTCTGGAATTCTCTTCCGTCTTGGTCCGCGAAAGCGATGTGACATGGCCGTCGAACATGGCATAATTCGCGTTTCCGTTGTGACGGAGAGCAACCGGATACCAGGTATCCATTTTCCCCTGTCCCCAGTAAGCGCCCGGCTGGATCATCCCGGTCATGTTCTGAAGACCTTTACTCAAATTCATATCAGGCTCACAATCACCAAAGTGGATCAATTGTGCGAGCCGGGCTCCTTTTCCAAGCAGGGTTGAAATTTTACGTGCCTGATTATATTTTGCATCACCTCTGTGATGTTCACCGGTTGCATAGTAATGAATGCCGTAAGTGTAAATCATATTCAGCTTTGTACCCGCCGGCGGATTGTCACGATATTTTTTCCACGGCAGGCTGTCCGCGACGCTCGGACAGAACATGGCTTTGTCATTGATGTTGTACCAGTCGTAAAACGCCGCGATCCAGGTGTCACCGCCCCAGCGCGGCTGGGCCGGCACCAGATAATCGTTATTATCATTTGTGTAGAGCATGGCCATCTGGCTGATGCCCTTGAGGTTCGAGGTGCAGTTGGCCGTCCGGCCGCGTTCCCGCGCCTGCTGAAGCGCGGGCAGCAGCATCGAAGCGAGAATCGCGATGATCGCGATGACGACAAGGAGCTCGATCAAGGTGAATGTTTTTTTCATATTGCTATCTCCTAAATTTTCAGGAACTTACGAAAATTTCAAACTCTTATTTTTTTCGTGCCGAAATCGCTTTTCCACATTATCCTTTCAGATGGCGACTTGTAAAAATTATCAGTCTTTCCAGAACTGTTTGCCGCCGTCATAAGTATTATTGGCAGGAATATCGTTCCTGATTCGCATATTCGCATGACCATCTACATAGGAAATATTAGCTCCCTGGCCATTACGATGCCGCCACAACGCGCCGTCACCAGAGTAAGCGCTGGCCACGCTGGAAAGATTCTGCTCCTGCCACTGTCCGACTTTATCGATATCCATATACAGCATCCGACCGCTCGGGTACTTGACCTTGGAAGCTTTTGTCACCGGCATATCCCAGGATTTCGGATCGTAATTGCCATGTTTCTCGTTCATTCCATAATGGCGGGAACCGGCAGTTTCATTGCTTCCCAATACCATTTGGGAAGGACAGCCAAAAATCCCTTTAGGGCGTTTTTTAGTATTGTCCCAATGCTTCCAGTCTGTTAAGTTTCCGCCGTTTTGAAGAACATAAAGCCCATCCTGCCACTTCCCATTGCCCTGCCAGCAATGAGTACCGGGGTTCAATAATCCGTTATATTTCGGAAACTGGCCGTTATTTGCATCGACATACATCTGCGATAACGTACCGATCTGCTTCATGTTCGAGAGGCAGGAGGTATCCCGGGCCCGGCCGCGCGCCTGATTCAGCGCGGGCAGCAGCATCGCGGCGAGAATTGCGATGATCGCAATCACGACCAGCAGTTCGATCAGGGTGAATTTCCGGCGCATAATACCGAATATGTTGTGCGACTTCTGTTCGATTTTCATTCTTTTACCCTCTTTTTTGTTCCTATGATGACTGAATCAAGTTTATAAATTTTACAGTGGCCTCACATATTCGGTATTATACGAAACGGCAATTATATTATATATGAATTACCCGATCTTTCAATCAATTTTCTTCCATTATTTCATGGAGTTGTTGAGTTTGCCGTTCATTCTGTACGTATACATGTTCTCGCCGACTTCGCGGGAGGCTTTGATCATCTCCGGATACGGGGTGTCGGCGACGTCGACGAAACCGATCTGGTAGCCTTCGCCGTCCCAGCGGCCGGTCAGCGGCTGGTCGCGGAACTGGAACCAGTGTGCTCCGATCATGTTCGGGTGAACCAGCGCACCCTGCACGTACCGCTGGTAGGAGGTCGCGCGCTCCTGCTGGTCCCCGACCGGGCAGAGGCTCGCGGAGAACATGCCGCGATCGTAGGTCCCGAAGTGGAATTCGCCGATCAGGATCGGCTTTCCGCCGAACGATTTCGGATCGACGTTCGCCACGCTGTTGTGGTAGGTGTTGACGCTGACCACATCGCAGTACTTCGCAGCGCTCTCCTGGCACTCCTTCGACTGGCGGAAGCCGACGAACCGGCAGCCGAGGTAGAGCCGGTGCGGAGCCGCGCTCTTGATCCCTTTGCTGCAGAGTTCGAAGTAACGGTCGATCATTTTCGCGTTGAATTCATTGGCGTCCTTCTTGTAACCGGCGCTCTTCGGTACGGTATCCCCGTCGGCCAGCTGCTTCCAGTCCTTATAGTCGGTCTCCCACGCCTTGTTGAGATCGCCGATCTTCTGGTATTTCGCCTTCAGGTCCTTGATGAACTCCTGCTTGGCGGGCTGATCCGCCTTCGCCTTCATCACGCCCTCCATGATCCGGCCGAACTGAAGTTCGTTGTCGATGAAGTAACCGATGCACATCGGGTCGTCGATCGACTTGCGGGTCATCTCGTCCTCCTTCGCGCGGTCCCGCAGGATGTTGCCCATCTTAGCCTCGAACGCGGGGTCGAATACATCGTAGAATTTCACATTCGGCAGCCGCGGGAAGTTCCGCGCAAAGTCGGCCAGCTGCATCGTGTAGGGCTGTTCGCCCTTCAGCATGATGTTGCTTTTGGACCAGTTGCCGATCGTATTGATGCCCCACGCCTTCAGACGCCTGGACATGGTGTCGTAAAAATCGTCCTCGTAACGGCCCTTGCCGTATTTTTTCTGCAGATTCCAGTGAGTGAAGGGCATCACGCCGTCCGCCGGGACCTTGCCTTCGAACCACTTCTCATGGCCGCGACCGGTCGTCGCGTCGGTATGGGCCTGCAGGACGTCGATGCCGGTCGACCAGAAGAGACGCCCTTCCGGGTCGACGAGGAACCATTTGCCGTTGTATTTCTCGGTACGGAAGTTTCCGGTCGCCTCAAGCTGCGGGCCCTCAGCCCAGCCGCCGAAACGGTCCCAGGTCGACGGTGCCGGAGTTGCGGCGAGCTCGGCGAGCTCGCGCTGGTGCTCTTTGGTCAAATCCGCATCGGAATGGATCTTTTCGGGCCATTCGCCGTGCTTGTACTGTCCGTAGACATCGATGAACGGGAAGTATTTGTCCCCCATGCCGGTGACCTTTTTGTCGGTCTCCGCCTCGCCTTCGAGCCGGAGGTTCGAGAGACGGCAGTCGATCAGCCCCTTGACCTGGTGCGGCTCGAACGGCCACTGCATTTTGAATTCAATCGAGTTGATTTTCGACGTGTCCAGCGGCCGTTTGATATTCCTGCCGCCCTCCGGCGCCGTGAAAAGCGCCGCGTGCGGCAGGTAGAGGCGCATCGTGCGCTTCTCGCCCGGATTCAGGCCGACGCCGGTGTTGACCTCGCGGTGCGGCAGGTCGACGTGGCTCGTGCTGGCCTTGTCTTTGCCGCCGCTCGTGATGTGCATGGTCAGCCGCATCTGGCGGTCCTTCGAGAGGTTTTCGACGTCCACCGCGAGATATTCGGCGCCGGAGAAGTCGAACTTCTGCCCTTTCGGCGGGTTGATCCGCAGTCCGGCATCCCATTCCGCCGTGTCGCTCTTGAGCAGAATGCCGTCGGCGGTCTGCTCGACTTTGGCCCGGTACCGGGCTTCCAGCTGATCCTTCGAAAGTTCCAGCCCGCCCGCCAGCAGACAGCCGGTGCAGAAGACCAGCGCCGTCGAAATCCATGTTCTGCTTAATCTCATATTAGTCCGAATCCTCTTGTTTTTTGGCATAAAGGGTCTTTTGAATTGAAAATTCATTTGATTTTTTACTTCAGGGACATCACGGAATTGCGTTCAATCAGTTTTGCCGGTATTTCAACTTTCCTCAGAATCTTGCACTCGCCCTCCATGACCAGGTCAACCGCGATCTCGGCCATGTCGTGCAGCGGAATGGATATCGTACTCAGCGACGGCCGCTGGAATTCGGAGATGCCGGGATTTTCGGAGCCGAGCAGCGAGATGTCTTCCGGCACACGCTTGCCGGAGAGCTCCTGCAGCAGCCAGTTCACTTCGAGCGCGCGCATGTCTTCGCCCGGAACCCAGACCGCGGTGCAGCCGTTGTCGATCAGCCGCTTGACGGAGAGGTGCAGCGGTTCGCTGCTCGACAGCGCGAGCAGGAAGCCGTCCTGTTCGAAGCCGCCCTCTCTGATCGCGATCCGGATGCCTTCGGCGCGGCCGCAGCCGGTGTAATCCGGGTCGTGGATGACGGCGATCCGGCGATGCCCCTTGCCGAGCAGATACTGGCCGGCGAGCTTGCCGTTCTCGTAACAGTTCGTGAAAACCGTGTGGCACCAGGAGGATTGATTGTCGCTGAACCAGACCATCGGAATGTTGTGGATCTTCTTCAGAATTTCGATCGTCCGGTCCTCCCAGGCGATGCCGATGACGCCGTCGAACCAGCAGTCGGCCAGATTGCCGATCCGGTCTTCGGTGATCATGGTGATTCCGGCGTCCACGCGGGAGAGCGCGTAGCAGATATGCTGCGTCAGCGTATTGACGTAGCCGCCCATGACCGTCCGGTGCGGCGGCTCGGTGACGATCGCGATCTGCTTGCTGCGCACGCCGACGCGGGGGCGGAAGCCGAGTTCGCGCGCCGCGGAAAGCACCCGACTGCGCGTTTCGGAAGGAATCAGCGAACTGTTATTGAATACGCGGCTCACCGTCCCGGTGGAAACCCGCGCTCTCGATGCCACCTGCGCCAGCACGCCGGAGGTCGATGCACTGTTTTTTACTCTCGTTTCAGCAGCCATATTAAAAACCCGTTCATGTTATGAGTCTTTTGCATTACGTTTATATTATACCAAAAAAATATGCAAATGTCAATAGGGGGAAGACAATTTTTTCTGTTTTTATGCAATTTTTGCATGAATGAGATAAAGTTTACGCGGCATATGATTCAGATCGGCAGGAAAAGTTCGGCAGAAAAGTTTGAAAATACTCCAAAACCATTTGCACAACCGGCGGCAACGCAGTATATTGTGTCCATGGCCGGGCCGGCTTAGCTCAGTTGGCTAGAGCGGTTGACTTGTAATCAGCAGGTCGTGGGTTCGATTCCCACAGCCGGCTCCATTTTTCCGCCTGAATCCTTTGCGGCTTTGAGTTCAGCTTACCGGGTTTCGTCCTGATGCGGCCGCTTATCCGTATTTCCGCTTTTGCACACCCGTTTTCGATATTTCCGGGAGATGAAGAAGATGAAACAGGTGCACGACAAGTTCCCCGTTTTCCCATAAGATAACTTTCTCTGCTGCTGTTTTCAAATTCCTTCAGTACTTGCAGCCGGAGTTGCATTGAGGATTCGCCGGCGCCGATCTCCGGCCGAGGCGGTTTGGCTGCATTGATGTGTGCACAGGTGCGGCGACGACTCTGCTGCGCGGCGGCGGCTTTGCGGTCACGCTCGCGGCGGGGAAGGGGAAGAGCCTCCTGAGACTGTCGGACGGCAAAACCGAAAAGACGCTTCCGCTTGCGGAGAAGTCGCGCGATGTGTGACGGACGGTCGAAATCGATCCGGCCGCCGAAGAGCTCGCCCTGCCGCCGGCCGGAACCGTCTGGCGGGCCGAAGTCGGCCGCAATCCGGTCTACGGGATCGAACTGCCCTGAGCCCGGTATCGGCCGGAAGGGGGGGAGGTTCGCCCCCATTTCCGCTGCGTTGGTCATAAACGGATACAATTTATTCCGTCGCGTCCATTCCGTTTCCGAAAAAATCTGGTATAATGCAGGAAACACCTTGTGCAATGACAGGAGGGATCATGGACCACACGGAAGAGATTTACCGTTCCGCCCGGGAGATTTATGCCGGATACGGAGTCGACACGGAAGAGGCTTTGCGGAAGCTTGACGCGATTCCGCTCTCCGTCCACGCCTGGCAGGGCGACGACGTGAAGGGATTCGAAGCGGCCGGGCATGCGCTGACCGGCGGCTGCCAGGTCACCGGGAACTATCCGGGCTATGCCCGGAACGCCGAAGAGCTGCGAGGCGACCTCGATGTCGCCCTCGCGCTGATTCCGGGGAAACACCGGGTCTGCCTGCAGGGGCACCAGATCGACCGCGCCCTCCCGGGAATCGACCGCGATGCATTCACGATCCGGCAGTTCTCCTGCTGGCTCGACTGGGCGAGGCAGAAGGGGATCGGCATGGACATCGCTCCGGCCTTCTACTCGCACCCGCTGCTTGACCACGGGCTTTCGCTGTCGCACCCGGATGCCGGAATCCGCCGTTTCTGGATCGATCACGCCAAAGCGATCCGGCGCATCGCGGCCGAGTTCGGCCGGGCGCTCGGTACGCCTGCGGTCTGCAACGAGTGGGCGCCGGACGGATTCAAAGACATTCCGGCCGACCGTCTTGCGCCGCGCGAACGGCTGCGGGAATCCCTCGACGAAATCTTTGCGGAGACGATCGACGAATCCCTCGTCCTCGACGCGGTCGAATCGAAACTCTTCGGCATCGGCGCGGAGTCGTACACGGTCGGATCGCACGATTTTTATCTGAGCTATGCCGCGAAGTCCGGCAAGCTGATCTGTCTCGATTCCGGCCATTTCCACCCGACCGAGTCGATCGGCGACAAGCTCTCGGCCATCACCGCCATGCAGGGGCGGATTCTGCTGCACGTGAGTCGCGGCGTCCGCTGGGACAGCGATCACGTGCTGGTGCTGAACGATGAACTGCTTTCGATCGCCCGGGAAACGGTGCGCTGCCTTGCGGCAGGGGCTCAGATCCATATCGGGCTCGACTATTTCGACGCGAGCATCAACCGTATCGCGGCCTGGGTCGTCGGCGCGCGGAATATGCAGAAAGCGCTGCTCTGCGGGCTCCTGGAGCCGTTCGAACGCATCCGGGCCTGCGAGACGGACTGGGATTTTTCGGGCCGCCTCGCGCTCGGGGAGGAGGCCAGAACGCTGCCGTGGGGCGCCGTCTGGAACTACTACTGCCTGACCCGCGGCGTTCCGCCGGACGCGGGGTTCATGAACGATATCCGCAGCTACGAGCAGGAAGTGACCCTGCTGCGCGGGTGAAAACGGCTCAGCCGAATCCGCAATGCGGCGCTTGCCGGAGCGCGTCAGTCTCCGATCCGGGCCGGCGCCTGCTTCGAGCGGCGCAGCCCGGAGGCGGCGGCCTGAAGCTGCAGCGCCGCCATCAGCGCGAGGAACGGCAGCGCCGGCAGCTGGTAGCGCGGCGCCGTAATCGGCCCCGGCAGGAAGAAGTAATACTCGACAAATGCAAGGAAGAGAAAAATCCAGTACCACTCCCGGCGCAGGTTCACCGCCCAGACGATCAGCTTCCACAGCGCCAGCGCGTACATCGCCAGCGTGACGCAGAGCAGCGGAATCACCGGAATCAGCACCCAGAGCCTGTCTCCGAAGTAGAAACGGACCGCCGCAGACACTCCCTCTTTCTGCATGACGTCCATCGTGCCGCGTCCCGCGCTCGTCACCCCGAGGATTTCGAAGAAAGTCGGCGCGTCCGGCAGCAGGATGTGCGGCCGGAAGTGCTGCGGCAGCCAGACCAGCGGATGCGCGAAAATCAGCTCGCGGAATTTCTTGAGCCGATAGCTGCTCCGGCTCTTCCGGTCCGGATATTTCTCCGCATCGGCGAATTCCGTTTCGAGTTCCGCGAGAATCTTCGCCTTTTCCTCCTCGAAGCTCGAACGGTTGACCCGGGCGAGAATCATCGCGCCGTTCTGATGATACATTGCGCCGGTGTTCGTATCGATCGACCACCCCGCGCCGAGGGCCGCGTTGCGCCCCATCCACGGCAGCAGCACGAGCAGGAACGCCGCGAGCCCGGCAACTCCGCCGGCCAGCTTCTGTTTCCAGCCGAGCCCCGGCCGGACGGCGATCAGGAAGAGCGCCGGCAGCACCCAGACCGAGTTGATCGGCCGGATCAGGGCCCCGACTCCGGCCAGGAACAGCGTCAGGACGAACCAGCGCGGATCGCTTTTCCGGTGAAACTTCCCGAAACAGCCGAACATGAGCGCGGCGATCAGTCCGAACAGCGTGTCGGAGAGCAGCATCGGCGCCTGGGCGATCATGGTCAGGTTCAGCACCGTGAAGCCGCAGCCCCACAGCGCCGTCCGCCGGTCGAACCAGACGGTTCCGGCCCAGTAGACCGCCAGCGGAATCAGCGCCCCGGCCAGCAGCAGCGTCACGGCCAGCGCCGCCGCGTTCTCCGGCCCGAAAAGCCGGAACACCAGCGACGCGAAGAACGGGAAGCCCGGCGCCCGCCCGCAATTCGGTTCGCCGCCCGGACAGTCGAGGTAGCTCCCTTCGGCGGCGAGCGCGCGGGCCGGGCCGAGGTAGCCCGGCGTATCCGGACGCGAAAAACACGTTTCGGCATCGCCGCAGAGCCCCGGCAGGGCGACCGCCAGCCGCAGCAGAAGCCCCGCGGCGAGCAGAGTCAGAAGGACGCGGTTCTCCCGCACGAAACGACGGACGCGGGCGGCGGAGTCGGGCATGGTTTTCTCTCCGTGGAATTTATTTTTGATTTTTTTTACTATAGCATGAAAATTCCGCCGCGCCACAATCCGGCGTAAATCCGTTGGCAAACAACGGCGAAAGGCCCGAATTCACCCGATATGCGGTTTGACTTTTCGGAAAACCGGGCTATATTTCAGAACATCGATAATTTTATACCTGACCCTTAACATAAAAAAAGGAACGTCGAAAAATGATCAAAGTTGGTATCAACGGTTTCGGTCGTATCGGCCGGATGGTCTTCCGCGCCGCGGTCAAGAATTTCAGCAATGATATCGAAATTGTCGGCATCAACGACCTGCTGGATCCGGACTACCTCGCCTACATGCTGAAGTACGACTCGGTCCACGGCAAATTCGAAGGCGACATCGCCGTCGAGGGCAGCACGCTCGTCGTCAACGGCAAGAAGATCCGCCTGACCGCCGAGAAGGATCCGGCCAACCTGAAGTGGAACGAAGTCGGCGCCGACGTCGTCGTCGAATCCACCGGCCTCTTCCTGACCAAGGAAACCGCCGAGAACCACATCAAGGCCGGCGCCAAGAAGGTCATCATGTCCGCCCCGTCCAAGGACGACACCCCGATGTTCGTCTTCGGCGTCAACGACAAGACCTATGCCGGTCAGGCGATCATCTCCAATGCCAGCTGCACCACGAACTGCCTGGCTCCGATCTCCAAGGTCCTCGATGACAAGTTCGGCATCGTCCGCGGCCTGATGACCACCGTCCACGCCGCCACCGCGACCCAGAAGACCGTCGACGGCCCGTCCAAGAAGGATTGGCGCGGCGGCCGCGGCATTCTCGAGAACATCATCCCGTCCTCGACCGGCGCCGCCAAGGCCGTGGGCAAGGTCCTGCCGCAGCTGAACGGCAAGCTGACCGGCATGTCGATGCGCGTTCCGACCTCCGACGTCTCGGTCGTCGACCTGACCGTCGAGCTGAAGAAGGCTGCGACCTACGAAGAGATCTGCGCCGCGATGAAGGAAGCCAGCGAAGGCGAACTCAAGGGCGTTCTCGGCTACACCGAAGAGAAGGTCGTCTCGACCGACTTCCGCGGCGAAGCCCGCACCTCCGTCTTCGACAAGGGCGCCGGCATCCAGCTCGACCCGACCTTCGTCAAGGTCGTCTCCTGGTACGACAACGAGTGGGGCTACTCCAACAAGGTTCTGGAGATGGTCCGCGTCATCTCCAAGTAATTACATTCGATTGTAATTCCCTGAAAGGGCGGGTGGTAATAGGCCGCCCGCCTTTTTTGCATCAAGCCAAAAGAAGAAGAGAGAGAAAATCATGAACAAGAAAACGCTTCGCGACGTCGATCTCAAGGGCAAGCGCGTAGTCATGCGCGTTGACTTCAATGTGCCGATCAAGGAAGGGGTCATCAAGGACGACACCCGCATCAAGGGCGCGCTCGCGTCGATCAAGTACGTGCTTGAAAACGGCGGCAGCCTCGTGCTGATGAGCCACCTCGGCCGGCCGGCCGAGAAGGGCTACGAAGCTGATTTCAGCCTGAAGCCGGTGGCGGAATACCTTTCGAAGATGCTCGGCAAGCCGGTCGTCTTCGCCGCCGACTGCGCGAATGCCGACAAAGAGGTCGCCGCCATGAAGCCGGGCGACATCGTCATGCTTGAGAACACCCGCTTCTACGCCGAAGAGCAGGGCAAGGTCAAGAAGAAGGAAGGCATGACCGATGACGAGTACAAGGCGAAGAAGGCCGAGATGAAGGAAAAGCAGCTCAAGCTCGCCGAAAAGCTCGCTTCCTACGGCGACATCTACTGCAACGATGCGTTCGGCACGGCCCACCGCGCCCACGCTTCGACTGCGGTCATCACGAAATTCCTGAAGCCGGCGGTCGCCGGTTTCCTGATGGAGAAGGAGATCGCCTACCTCGGCAGCGCGGTCGAGAATCCGGTCCGTCCGTTCGTTGCGATCCTCGGCGGCGCGAAGGTCTCCGACAAGCTCGCCGTGGTCAAGAACCTGCTGACCAAGGTCAACACGCTCATCATCGGCGGCGGCATGGCCTACACCTTCCTGAAGGCGCAGGGGCATGATGTCGGCAATTCGCTTTGCGAGCTCGACCAGCTTGAGTATGCGAAGGAAATGATCGAGAAGGCGAAGGAGCTGAATGTCAGCTTCCTGCTGCCGGTCGACAACGTCGCGGCCGACAAGTTCGACGCCGAAGCGAATACGCAGATCGTCGGCGACGATATCCCGGCCGGCTGGATGGCGCTCGATATCGGCCCGAAGACCACCGAGCTCTACGCGAATGCGATCAAGAGCGCGAAGACCGTGGTCTGGAACGGACCGATGGGCTGCTTCGAGATGCCGAAATTCGCGAACGGCACCTTCGGCGTCTGCAAGGCGGTCGCCGAGGTCGCGGCCAACGGCGGTGTTTCGATCATCGGCGGCGGCGACAGCGTTTCGGCCGTGAACAAATCCGGCCTGGCGGACAAGATGAGCCACATTTCCACCGGCGGCGGCGCTTCCCTCGAATATCTCGAGGGCAAGGAGCTCCCGGGCGTGGTTGCGCTCACCGACAAGTAATTTTCGCGGAGCGATTCCGGAAAGCGGTTTCCGCCGGCTGGCGGAGGCCGCTTTTTTCATGGACTCTTTCGGGGTTCCGGATTGATAAAACGGCCCGGCGAATTTATATTATCGGCAGCCCGCTGCGAGCGGAAGAACGGGGATGGACAGTGAGCGAAACGGACGAATTGCCGGAACATGCGACACCGGCCGCCGATACGGCGGCCGGCAGGCTTCTGCCGCTGCGCGAAGCGGCGGCCCGTCTTCATGTGTCGACCGCCACGCTCCGCAACTGGATTCGTCTCGGCGTGCTGCTGCCGGACCGGGAGAGGCCGTACCGGTTCCGGGTGGAGGCCGTTGCCGCATTCCGCCGGGAAAAGCGGTCGGAAAGCGGCGCCCGGCTGACCAGCCGGGCGAACAAAAGCCGTTCGACGGTCCGCCGTTTCCGCGGCCCCTGCCGGGAAGCGGCGGCTGTTTTCCGTTCGCTGCGGCCGGGGCTCGAGTGCGCGATGTACACGGCCGCGCTGAAGCGCCTCGAAGCGGCGGGGGAGATTGAGCTCGACGGCATACGACCGGTCTGTTTTCTGCGGGAATCGGTGCGGACCGTACTGGAGAACTGGCGGAGGCGACTGCGGCAGGAGCCCGGAGAGCGGGCTTTGCGTTTTTTCGAAGCGCTGCCGGCGATGGACGGCGAAGAGTCGCTGGGCGAGCTGCACCAGGCGCTGACTTCCATCGGGCATCGCGCCGTCCGGGGAGCCTACTACACGGCGACCGGCCTGGCCGACGATGCGCTGCGGTTCGGAGCCGGTGCGGGCCGGTTTCTCGATCCGTGCTGCGGCAGCGGTCATTACCTGGTCCGGGCGGCGAGTGTGCTGAAACTGGGGCCGGACCGGATCTACGGCATCGAGTGCGATCCGGTCGCGGCGGAGCTGGCGCGGATCAATCTCCTGCTGGCATTTCCGTTCGACGAATTCACTCCGCATATTTTCCGGGGGGACGCGCTCGCCGGGCGGATTCTGCGGGAGGCGTACGGCTCGTTCGACCTGGTGGCGACCAATCCGCCGTGGGGGGCGGTCCGGAGCGGACGGGAGGAAAGCTTTGCGCTGTTCATCCGGCAGGCGCTGCGTTTTCTCGGCCCGGAGGGCAGGCTGTCGTTTCTCCTGCCGGAAGCGGTGCTGAATATCCGGGCGCACGCTCCGCTGCGGCGCATGCTTTTCGAAGAGTGCCGGATCGAATCCGTCACTCTGCTCGGCCGCTGCTTTACGGGTGTCTTTACGCCGGTCGTCCGCCTCGACGCGGTCAATGCGCCGCCCGGAGACGGACACCGGTTCCCGGTCGTCCATCCGGACGGTGCGCGCGAACTGCACCGCCAGGAGCCAGGATGCCGCGACTGCGCCATCGAGACCGGAATTTCGGCGGCCGACCGCGCGCTGCTCGATAAGATCGACGCCTGTCCGCATCTGACGCTCGCCGGCAACGCGGAGTGGGCGCTCGGCATTGTGACCGGCGATAACGCGAAACTGCTCGCCACCGCGCCGGAGCCGGGGGCGGAACCGATTCTGCGCGGCTGCGACATCCGGCCGAACCGGCTGAAGACGCCGCAGCGCTATCTGCGGCCCGGCAAACTTCAGCAGGCGGCACCGAAGCGGCTTTACCGGACAAAACCGAAGCTGGTGTACCGCTTTATTGCGAACCGCCCGGTCTGCGCCGTGGACCCGGACGGATTCCTGACGCTGAACAGCGCGAATCTGCTGATTCCGCATCTTCCGGGCTGGCCGGCGGAGCTGGCGGCGCGGTATCTGAATTCCCGCCTGGCCGGTTATATTTTCATGAAACGGTTTGCAACCTGCAAGGTGCTGCGGAAAGATCTCGAACTGTTGCCGTTTCCGCCGCTTGCCGCGGGGGAGGCCGACGGACTCATGCGGCTGGGGGAAGAGGAGCTGGAAGAGCGGTTCTTCGATAAATTCGGCCTCGCGGCGGAAGAGCGGGCGCTCATTTTCCGTGTTTTTCAATAGATGCAAAGCAATGTAAGGTATTCGTTGGTGACGGTGTCCGGCAGCATGGCGAGGGGGGCGTCGGCCGGATCGGGAAATTCCGGGTGGATGATCGGGAAACGGGCGGCCAGCGCTTCGGGCGGCGAAGATGCGGAGCTGATGCGGAGCCGCAATTCCGCGCCGCCGCGCCGCCGCAGGGGGGAGAGTGAATCCAGCTCGACCGTTATCGGCACTCCGAGCCGCTGCCGCAGATAAGCGGCGGCCGTGCGTTCGAACTCGAGCAGCGGAAGTTTGCGCTCTTCGACGATCAGTTCCTTCAGCGAAGGCGCGTCGTCGGTGTGGAAGCCGGATTCGAGCGGATCGAGCTCCGCCCGCAGGAAGAGCAGGCCGTTGATGACCCGGATCCCGAATAAATACTCCGTTTCGAAGACGGTGCCGAGCGGAGCGTCGAGACGGGTCAGGGCGATGACCGAACCGCCGGGGAGGGCGATGCGGCAGCCGTGTGCCGGTAATTTCCGGGGGAGTTTGCGGAACCATTCTCGGAACTCCTCGAAACGGATGCTTCTGCCCCACAGCGAGAATTCAAAGCAGATCCGGCTTCCGTCCCTGTTCAAAAAGCTGCGCGAGAGCGAGAGGCCGACGCCGACTTCATCCGGCTCGAGGACCCCGTAGCGGATCCGTTCGTAATCCGGCAGTACCTTCAGGCCGGAGAGATGGCGGATGATTCCCCGTTCCACGGTCAGGACATTCACGGCCTTCAGTGCATATTCCACGATCTCGCTGCCGCCGGGACGGTTCCGGTTCGTTTCGTTTTCCATGGTTGACATTCTCCCGTTGTTATCCGCCGCCGATTGCCGCGGCTGTTCCCACATCAAAAAATAGTCAACTTTTAGCCTCATAAAATGAGTTTTCAATCTGAAAATACAAAAAACCGCGCTTTTCCGTGCAAATATGCGGGGGGAAACCGGCATCGACTGTTCCGGGACGGGAAATGCGGGAACGGGGTAGGCGGAAAAATACGGGATGGCGGCAGGCCGAAAACGCCGGTTGGAGCGAGAATAATCGCGCCGGAGGAACCCTTAAGCGTGTCGGAGCGGCAGGCCGGTTTACCGCTCTGCCGGTATGCGGGCGATCACCGCGCTTTGCGGGACCGGGCCGAAATCCCGGCTGTCCAGCGAAATCTGCGGCGCGTCTCCGAGCAGGAAAAGTTCACCCTCCGGAACCTCGAAGCGGTCAATTCGCGCCTGGCCGATCTCCTCCGCCAGCCGGTAATAGCGGATATAGTCCGCTGTCTGCACCAGCAGATTGAACCCTTCGTCCAGCCGGAAGATCACGACTTCGTCCCCCGGCAGCGCGTAGATGCGCTTCAGGCAGGTCTCGTTTTCGTGCCGGAAGAGCACGACCTCTCCCCGCCGGAACGGGATGTTCCGGCAGAACAGTTGTTTCCGCCCGAGCAGCAGCCGGCCGGAATGGTAGGTCGGCGACATCGACTCCCCGCTTACAATGATCAGACGGTAGGGAGAGAATGCCGCCGCGCCGATCAGCAGCACTCCGAAGGCGGCCAGGATCAGCAGCCGTTTTTTCTTTTTGTCCATCATCGCGTGAAAATTCTCCGAACCTTCTCACCATAACACGGAAATGCTCCGCATGCAAGTTTTGCCGTGCCGTATCTCCCGATATTTCCGAATTCGAACCGTTCTCTAACCAAACCCGAATATTCCGGTGATATCTTATGGCATGAACAAGACGGAGCGGTACGATGCCGTCCTGCGGATCGGAACCGGAAGAAACAGGATGAGGCGGTTCTCTCCGGCCGGACTTCTCTCCCGCCTGCGTCCCGTCCGTGTTCTGCGTCCATGTGAAAAAGGGCGGCATATGTACATCTTCGGCTGCTGCGCGGCGAAGTGCCGGGACGCCGGGGGGATTAACCGAAAGGAGCCTTTCATGAAGAAGAATCCGTGACGGAGAAGTTTCGAGGGAAAGCGGCGGGGTGGTCCGTCCCGCTTCCCGCGTTCCGGAGACTGCTTCCGCCGCGATGGGTACAATCGCCTTTTGTTTTCGCGGCGGAGAGAGAGGGAAGCGTTTTCCGAAGCCATCGCAGTCCGGGCCATGGCCGGCGGCGACGATAGAAAGAACTTTGCTTTAGAACCATATGAGGTGAAATCGATGAAACAACTTCGACTGTTCGCGGCGGTCTGCGCCGCACTGCTGGCCGTTGCCGCTCCGGCGGCCGGTCTCGAAAAACCGAAATACATTTTCCTCTTCATCGGGGATGGAATGGGGGCTCCGCAGGTCAGCCTCGCTGCGGAATTCTGCGGAAAACCGCAGCTGTTCGACGGATTCGAAACCGTCGGGCTGACTGCCACCCGGTCGCTGAATTCGTATATCACCGATTCGGCGGCGGCGGGAACCGCGCTCGCGTCGGGGAGCAAAACCAACTCCGGCATGGTGGGCCGGGCGCCGGACGGGACTCCGCTTCCGTCCTATGTCATCGCCGCCCGTGAAAAGGGGCGCAAGGTCGGCGTGGTCACCAGCGTGAGTCTCGACCACGCGACGCCGGCCGCCTTCTACGCGAACGTGCCGTCCCGCTCGAACTACTACGACATCGCCGTGCAGATGGGCCGGAGCGGAATCGACTACCTCGCCGGCGGCGGACTGCTCCGGCCCGCCGGGAAAAAGAAGGACCGGCCGGACGCCTACCGCCTGGCCGAAGAGAACGGCTATACCGTCGTCCGCACCGTCGATGCGTTCGACGCGCTGAAGCGCGGGGCCGGCAAGACCATCGTCATATCGCCCGAACCGAACCGGACGGCCAGCCTGCCGTATGCGATCGACCGGAGGGACGGAGTTCCGACCCTCGCCGCCCTGACCGCCAGGGGCATCGAGCTGCTCGACAATCCGAACGGTTTTTTTCTGATGGTCGAAGGCGGCATGATCGACTGGGCCTGCCATGCCAACGACGCGGCGACCGCGGTCGCGGAAACCCTTGCCTTCCGCGATGCGGTGGCGGAAGCCGTGCGCTTCGCCGACGCCCATCCGGACGAGACGCTGATCATCGTCACCGCCGACCACGAGACCGGCGGGCTCACGCTCGGCCAGCGCACCCTGCCGTACGGCAGCCGCTACGGGCTCCTGAAAGCCCAGAAAGTGTCGTTTCAGGCGTTTTCGGACGAGCTCCGGGAACTGAAGAAGAGGGATGTCCTGACACCGGAACGGATGCGGCGGCTCGTCACCGAACGGTTCGGACTGCGGTTCGACGGAACCGGGCCGCTCGTTCTTGCGGACGAGGAGAAAAACGAGCTGGACCAGGCGCTCGAAGCGTCGCTGCATCCGTCGGCGGAGAGCAAACTGCGCTGCGGCGGCTATGAACCGCTCGCCGTCGCGGCGACCCGGATTCTGGCGGCGAAAGCCGGAATCGGCTGGACCACCTACGCCCATACCGCGCTGCCGGTCATGACCTTCGCGCGCGGCGTGAATGCGGAACTGTTCTCGAATTACTATGACAACACGCATATCGCCGAACTGATCAGGGCGATGTTGTGACAACCGCACCGCCGGAACGGAAAACCGGTCCGGCGGGAGGAGGCTCAGTCCGGGTCGCCCGGTTTCAGGTAGGCGGGGTCGAGCAGATAGCCGGGCTGGATATTGCCCAGGGAACGCAGCATCTGGCTGCGCAGATTCGGAATCCGCTCCGCCAGTTCGTCGACGAGCCCGCGGAAGTAGGCGCGGTCGCCGTCGGCAAGCTCCGCCTCGTAACGGCATTTTCCGGCCTGCGGCAGTTCACGTTCTTCGCGGCAGCGGACGATCAGCGACTCCGGCGCAAGCACGAACGGCCGGATGATCCGGATTCCCTCCTTCGCCTTCGCCGCGACATTCGGCCCCATCGTGCTCAGGCCCTGGCCGCGGAACAGGCTCATCAGGAACGAGGCCGCGATGTCGTCGAAGTGCTGGCCGAGCGCCAGCTTGCCGCACCCCTCCGCCGCGGCGAGCCCGTACAGCTTGCCGCGCCGCAGCCGCGAACAGAGCACGCAGGGAGTCCCTTCGTACCGCTTTTCTGCGAGGATGCCGGCGATGTCGAGCTTCACGACCCGGTGCTCCCATCCCTGCCGCCGGCAGTAATCCGCGATGCCCGCGACGTTGAATTCCGGAAAGCCGGGATCGAAGGTTGCCGCAATCAGGTCGAACCGCACCGGCGCCTTCCGCCGCAGCGCATGCAGTGCATGCAGCAGCATGAAGCTGTCCTTGCCGCCCGAGAGGCCGACCAGGATGCGGTCGCCTTCTCCGATCATCCGGTACCGGCTGACCGCCTGCCCGGTCAGTTTGCAGAGTTCGCGGAACGCCGCCGTCTTTTCTTCACTCATCGTCGCGGTGCTCCAATTTCTGATGCCGCGCGGCACGGGTCAGCGAACGGTTCAGCTCGCCGATCATCCGGTCGGCTTCATCCTCGCCGAAGTCGGCCGGTTTCGGCCGGAACCACTGCCGGAACCGGCCGAAAAGCGGCAGGCGCCTGATCTGCGCCTCTTCGAGTTCGCGGCGCACCCGCCAGAGCTGCTGGCGCGGCTTCCGCCGGCGCCCGGTCGACAGCGCGGCGCGGTAGTGCTTCACGGCCGCGCCGTACTTCCCCTGCGCCGTCAGCGCGCGGGCCAGGCAGATGCGGAATACGATATTCTGCGGCGCCGCCAGCACCACCTCCGTGAAACAGGCTTCGGCTTTGTCGTAACGTGCGCTGCGGAGATGGTCGCGCCCTTCGCGGTAGGTCATGAAGATTTCGGTCTTTTCGAGATCGGCCAGCAGGGTTGCGAGCGACGTTTCCGGCGGCGCATGATTCCCGACGATCAGTTCCTCGAGAATGTCGTCCGCCTCCGAATCCATCATCGGTTCAGGCGATTTCTCGGGGTCGCGCCGGAAAAGTTCGTTGTCGGAGAGGAGGCTGCGGTCGTATTCCCGGCGCTTCCCGGCATCGGTCAGGACATCGAATGCGAGCGCCAGCAGCTGAAATTCGCGGGTCTTTTCCGGTGAATTTCCGAACAGGTCCGGGTGGCACCGTTTCGCCTGCCGGTAATACGCGCGCTTCAGCTCTGCGAATCCGGCCCGCGCGTCGACGTTCAGGATCTGATAGTAGGTCTTTGCCATTTTTGTCAAAATATCGTTCCGGTGCTTGCCATTCCTGCGGAAATCGAGTATAATATATACATAACTTATTTCCAACGCCAATAGAAAGATAAAATAAAAAGCGATTTTCCGGCACTGCCGCGGCGCGTACATATTGTTTTAAGTCGGCAGCGTAACGGAATCGGTGCAACCGAAGAGGCAAGTTTACAACCATGAATAAGAAAGTCAATTCACTGCCGGGAGGGAGCGAGACGATCCTCATCGTCGACGATCACGAAACGATCTGGGACTTCCTGATCGAAGCGCTCCAGCAGCTCGGCTACTCGGTGCTGCTCGCCGAGAACGGTCTCGACGCGGTTGAGATTTATGAGGCGAATCCTTCGCAGATCGACCTCGTCCTGCTCGATATGATCATGCCCAAGCAGGGAGGGCACCAGACTTTCTTCCGCATCCGCTCCATCGACCCGAAGGCGAAGATTCTGCTTTCGAGCGGATTTGTCTCGGAGGCCGAGGTCCACGACCTGCTTCAGCAGGGGGCCTGCGGTTTCCTTCCGAAACCGCACCGGCTGCCGACCGTCGCCAAGGCGATCCGCGAGGTCCTCGACACCGGCCGCCTTGCCGGCTGAAGCATTCCGCGACGGTTCGGAGAAGAGGTCCGCATGGATGACTGGGTGGAAATCAGCCGCGACGAACGGCATATCAGGCGCGAGCGCGCGAAAGCGCGCGAATTGCGCAAAACGCCGTATTACCGGAATCTGTTCCGGAAGGGAATCTGCCATTACTGCGGGAAGAAGTTTCCGCCGGAAGAGCTTACGCTCGATCACATCGTTCCGGTTGCGCGCGGCGGCAGGAGCACGAAGGGGAACCTCGTCGTCTGCTGCCGCAGCTGCAATCAGGAGAAGAAGTTCCTGACTCCCGCCGAGCTGCTGCTCCGCCGGCTCTCCGAAGAGCCGGAGAGCGAATCGTAACGCCGGCAATTCCGTCGCGTACAGGCTGCGCCGACGACTATGCCGAAGCGGTCCGGCTGGCCCGGAACGGCATCGGCGCCGTGCCGGTCAGCCGCGTTTCCGTGCTCCTCAGCGGGCGATTTCGAAGTAGAGAACGGGGCCGCCCGGCAGGGTACCGGTGTCAACCGGCAGCTCGAGCCTGCCGCCGGAAACAAAGAGCGGAATCGGGGCGCGGCGTTCGCCGTTCAGTTCCAGCGGATATGCTTTCATCTGCGATGCGTTTTCGTTCCTGACTATCAGCGTGAAGGTTCCGGTTCGGACGAGAGTCGGATTCTTCCCCGGATGTTTCCGGACCGTCATGGTCCGGTCGGTGAACGTCATGCCGGAGTTCAGTGCGTTGGTAGCGTAGACGACCAGCAGCCGTTTTGCCGTGCGGATCGTGCCGTCGAGTGCGATGACGGAGAGATTGCCGTCTGTCGTGAAACGGGTGATTTCAATGTCGCTGAGCTTCAGCGCTGTTCCCGCAGGAGCGGCCATCCCCTGAAAACGCGGCGTGTCGGCACGGACAAGTTTCCGGTTCGCGTCAAGCAGGAGTTCTCCGGTCTCGCTTTCGAAAAGTGTCCAGCCGCCGCTGCGATTGGCCTCCGGCAGTATGCCTTGTTTTTTCAGGGCGGAGAGTTCGGCGGCGAGATTGAAGCCGGAGGGCGCGGCCTCATGTGTCTGCGAGAATCCGGCGGTATTGTTTTCCACGCGCGAATTTCCCGACAGCGGGATGATCGCAACTCCTTTTCCGGCAGGAAGAAGCGGTTTTCCGGAATCGTTCTGCTCCAGGGTCAGCTTCGTTACGAGGGACAGCCGGGACTGAGCGCTGCCGAGCGCGTCCGGATACGCTCCCGTTCTCCGGAGTTCCTGTTCGGAAAAGCGGATGCGCGCTTCTCCGCATGCCGGAGAGATATCGCCGCGCAGGAAGAGGAAGTACCCCTGAAGCTGCTGTGCGCATTTGACCGGGTCCCAGTAGATCGCCCAGGTGTCGATCATCCGGGCGTTCGAGATAGCGGCCGGCCCCTCGTGGGCCATGAGGCCGTCCACATCGTTCATGGCGGCGAAAGCGGTGAACCCGAGCGCCTCCTCATAGCGGTAACGGTTCCAGAACAGATGGCCGTACTCATTGATCATGAATGGCTTTCCTGCAATCCGGGTCGAGGCGCAGTCGCGGAAGAGCGGTGCGCCGCCTCCGACCATGCTTCCCTGGCTCTGCTGGGTGCCGTCTGCGGACAGGTGGCCGAAATAGGAGTGCATGGTTACGACCTCGAGGTCGCCGCGTACCGCAGAGTAGTGCATGGATTTCGTCATATCGAAATTTGTGAAGAGCCCTTTATAGCCCCATTGCCGGAACTTCTGCGTGAAGTAGCGGATCATGCCGCGTTCCTGCCGGGCAATGAATTCATCGAGGTCCGCACCGCGTCTGCCGCGTGCGGCGTACTGCTCCGGAGTGAACGCCGGCACCTCGCTGAAAGCGCCGAACGCGGTTTTCCATGCCGCGTTCAGCCTTTCGGCGGAACCGTATTTCTCCCGGAGGAAGCGTCGCCACGCCGGGGCTCCCAGCTCATGAAAATCATGATTGCGGATGAAGGCGAACTCCTGCTCGTTGCAGCCTGTAATCAGTGCGAGGACAGGATCGTCGATCAGGCGCGTCCCTGTGTAGGGGTTCCGGTGGGTGAAGAGCTGCCGCATCCCTTCTTCGCACTGTTTCCGGCTTTCTGCGTCGAAATACATGGTGTAACGGTGTTCCATTGTGCCGCCGACGAGCCAGCGGTTTGCTCCGGAGTAGCCGGTCGGTCCGCCGAGCGCGTCGATCATGAGGTAAATCCCGTTTTTTTTAAGTGCGCTGACAAGGTAGTCCAGAAGATCGAGCTCCGCCGGCTTCAGCTTCACTTCCCCCTGTTCCAGATTCCCGAGGCTTATATTCGGCATGTGGATGCGGTACATATTATAGCCCTGACGCCGGATTTCGCGGACGAAGCGGTCGATCTTTTCGTGCGAGTCAAGGTCGTTCTCCCGGATTCTGAGGCTCTCGCGTCTGCCGTTGTGCATGAAGTGGATCGTGCCGCCGAGCCCGCCGGAGGCGGAATAGAAGCGTACGGCTTTTTCGGGTTCGCTCTGCCGCGCGAACCGCCCCGCCGCATTGACGATGATCCGTTCGACCGGACGGATGGTGCCGGAAGAGAGATCGAGGGCGGAACCGGGGAGGATGCACGGTGACTCCGGGCGTTTCAGCGGTTTCCAGGGCCCGCCCGCTTCGATGACATATTCCGTGTCGCGGACAGGGGTGTACTTCCGGTCCGAGATCGTTGCTCCGGCGATGATCCAGAGCGCTTCTCCACCGGCCGAGCGGAACTTCAGCCGCGCAATATCGGAATCAAGCGCGAATCGTGCGGTGAAAAGCCCGACGCTGCTGCCGTTTCCTGCTGTCCATTTCGCGCCGGGCCACGCCTCCGGCAGTTCGCGGACCCGCCACCAGTCGTCGACGTGGCGGCCGCCGATGACGTCGACGGTGCGGGTTTTCCCGGTTGAAGAGGTGATTTCGAGTTCGCCGGTTCTGCCGGTATTCCCCCAGCAGAGCGCGTGGAGCAGATAGAGGTATTTCCCCCGCAGCGGAGTTTTGAAGCGCAGTTCCGCCTCTTTCCGGCCGTTCGGAAAGTGGGTCGAGTACATGGAGAGCACGCTCCGGCCGCCGTTTCGGGCGGGATCGGAGAGGACGAAGGGAACGCCGCCGTACACCTCCCTTCCCCGGTCGAAATTCCGGGCATCGCTGTCGCGTCCCTGGTCGGACCAGCCGCCTTTGCCGTCTCCGGCGGTTTCATCGGAGAAATCCATATTCGCAATCGCGGAGAGATCGAGCATCGTGTCGTCCGCTTCGGCGGAAAAATTCCGGAACTCCAGTTTCCCGCCGGCATTCTGAAAGCCGAGCGTGAGCAGGACCGTTTCCGCGTCGGCCGGAATATTCGTCCGGAACGAAATGCGCTGCCACCCGTAGCTGCCGGGGGCGATTTTTCCACCGGGATAAAGTTCCCCTCCGGGCGACTTTATCCAGAGCAGGAACTTTCCTCCGTGGAAGTGTTTCGCCTGCGGTCCCGGCACGAGGTTTTCCGCCCGGACTTCGATCGAGCAGCTCACACGCCGTCCGCGCAGGCGATCGACCGGCAGGGAGCGGAAGATCCCGACCGTCCCCCTCGAAAGCTTCTCCCTCGGCAGCTTGAGCGTGATCCCCTCCCGGCCGGGCGCGGCTTCGCAGCCTCGAACGCTCCACTCTTTGAGCGCGCCGGTTCCGGTCATGGGGAGGGAGATTGCCTGCGCCGCCGCCGGGAATGCAGAGCAGAGCAGGAGAAGCAGCAGCGGTACTGTCTTATTCATCGGCAGCCTCATATATGTTTACGGAACCCAGTAGAGGAACATGGAGTCGCGCGCCGTCATCTCCGTCGGCCAGGTCGTATCCGCGGTCCGCTGGAGCCACGCCACGTGACCGTCGACGAATGCGCCGTTCGCTCCGGATTGATGACGGTCGGAGACCGCCGTATCGTAATCCCAGCTCAGCCGCTTCCAATAGCCGAACCAGTACGAGAATTTGTCGGAATTGATTTCTTTGTAGCCGTCGACCATGAAAAGCTTCCGTGAGGGGCCTCTGCACTGCCGGAAGCTGATCCACTTGCCGTTCGTTCCGAGGAGCGAGGCGTTATGGATCGTTGCCTCGTTGATCGCGTAGCCGCCGCCTTTGGACGGGTCCCCGGCATAAGCCGGGCAGAGGGCGACACCGTCCGGTCTCCATCCCTGTGACGAGCCTGCGAGTTTTTTCAGATAGCCGCGCAGCTGCAGGAGCCCGAAGTGTGCGAAACTGTTCCCGCCTCCATCGACGATCTTTGTCTGCGAACCGTTGCTTGCGAAGGCGTTGCAGTCGGTATCGTACATGATATGCGCGAGCATGAGCTGCTTCAGGTTCGACTGGCAGCTGCTGCGTTTTGCAGTCGCCCGCGCCCGGTTCAGGGCGGGCAGCAGCATCGCGGCGAGGATTGCGATGATTGCAATTACGATAAGAAGTTCAATCAGTGTGAAATGAAATGTTTTGTTTCTCATGAATTACTCCCATATTCTCCAACAAATGATCGTTGTTTCGGCCGCTTTTCGGCGGCTCCGCGGCTCCGCCCTGCGCCGGCGGGCGTTGTCGGGAACATCATCCCACTTATCTGGCTGCCTGCAAAACTTTCAAAGGCACGGGCAATGCGACATGAACCGGAGGTGCGGAAGCATCCGCCAGCCGTTCGGAAACACGGCGGGCGATCCGGTCGCCGAGTTCTTCGAACGGGACTTCCGATACGATGCCGCAAAATTCCGGAGTATGGATGGTGTGGAATTCCGCGAGCATCCGGCACTGCGAAACGGTATCGACATGGTGCATTTTCAGGAGTTCGAGGATGCCGGAGAGGTACTCCCCATGGGTGTAGAATGCATCGGGGATCACCCCGGCTTCGAGCTTCGCTGCGATCTGGTCGAAGACGGAGGACGAGGGCTCCTCCCGGAACGCATGCAGATCAAGCTTTCTGCCGGCTTCGCGGTATGCATCTTCAAAACCGCGCAGGCGGCTCCGGCTGGCGTCGTTTTCGACGGCGAAGAAGACCCGGCGGCGCCCCTCGGCGAGCAGTCGCAGTCCCATTTCACGGCCGGATCCGTGCAGATCGAAGCGGAAGTTGTCGACGGCGGCCTCTTCCGGCAGCTCGCCGCAGGTTACGATCAGGATTCCCGCTTCTTCGAGCCGCCGGATCAGCGGTAATCGCGTCTCGCTCGCATTGAACCAGACCAATGCATCGAGATACTGGCTGCGGATCTCATTGAACATCTCGTCGTCGCTCATGGAGACAAGCGACAGGTGGCGGACCATCCGGAGACTCCGGGTCAGCGACCGTCCGGTGCAGCTCAGCAGCGACCATGCCGAGTACTCATAGAAGAAAAATTTGCCGTCCCCGTACAGGAGTCCGACCAGAGGTGCTTTTCTGCGGTCGGGAAAGAAGGTCCCGTTGCATTTCGTGAAGGTGCCGATGCCGCGTTTGCCTTCGATATACCCTTCCCGGGTCAGCGCCTGCAGCACGAGCGTGACCGTGCTGCGCGCCACGCCGAACATCCTGCTCAGCTCAACGGAACTCGGCAGCATGACCGCTTCTCCGGGATGCGTGTAAATCAGGTTCATCACATAGTGCCGGATCTTCAGACTTTCCTGTACCGGTCTGCCGCGTACGTTGCTCATCGGTAGGACCTTTCTATTTAACGGACATTCATCGGACATTTATATTATACGCAATTCGCATTGAAAAAGCAAGCCGTTTTCATGAGATTTGCATTTTTTTAAAGAAATAAGAATTGCAAATCGAATCAGGCTCTTGCTTTTTGAGTTAATATGAAGTATAATTTTATTATAAGACAATTGTATTTCATAATATGAAAGAGTGAAGATGATAAAAGTACTCGACAAAACCTTTGCGATTCTGGAGGCGGTGGTGCTGAATTCGCCGCATCCGCTCCGGATTTCGGTGCTGGCCGAACGGTTCGGCATCAACACCGGCACCTGCGCGCGGATCATCCGCGAGCTTTCCGATGCCGGATATCTGATTCAGGTTTCGCGGCAGGACGGCTATGCGGCAGGACCGCGCGCACTCGCCTTCGCCAATGCGGTCAGCTATAAACCGGCGCTGCTGGAGGCGGCCCGTCCGGTTGCCGACGGAGCCGCTCGGCGATTCGAGGCTTCCGTGCTGCTGGCCGAACGGCAGGGAGGGCTGCGTTACATCCTCTATCACCGGAACGAATCGCCGCGTCTGGCGATCCGGCTCTCCGAACTTGCGTTCCGCGATCTTTTCGACACGGCGACCGGGCTTATGCTCGCTGCGTTCGCACCGGAGGAGGAATTGCCGGCGCTGCTGGATTCGTCCGGCGGCGAACGGTTCCGGCTGCTCGACCCGGCGCGCGGAATCCGGGAACAGCTGGCGGAGATCCGCGAGGCGAAGAGCGTCGTGTTCGCCGATCCGGCGCGCGGACAGGGCATCGCGGCGTTTCCGGTTTTCCGCAACGGGGCGTTTCTCGCGACGCTCGGCGGCTCGATTCCGTTCGACGAGTATGCGGAGCGCGGCGCGGCGTTTGCCGAAGGGCTCTCCCGCGCCGCCTCCGAAATCAGCAAAGCGGTTTCAATCATCAACACGGCAGGATAACAGGCATGGACAGCATCGAAGGAAAAGTCGCCCTGGTCACCGGGGCGTCGCAGGGACTCGGCCGGGTCATCGCGCAGGAACTCGCGAAACTCGGCTGCCGGGTCGTCGTCAATTACGCGAACAACACCGCAAATGCCGAACAGGTGAAGCGGGAGATCGAAACGGCGGGCGGCGATGTCCGCATCGTCCGCTGCGACGTCGGCGACGAAGCGGCCGTGAATGAGATGTTCCGGGAGCTCGGTCCGGTCGACATTCTCGTCAACAACGCGCGGCTCGACCCGTGGCTGCGGACCGCCGATATGAGCGAGGGTGAATGGTTCGACCGGGTCATGCGAGTCAACCTGAAGGGGGCGTTTCTCGCCTCTCTCGCGTTTTTCGAGCGGGCGAAGGCGCGCGGCTGGGGACGGATCGTCAATATCGCCAGCGTGCGGAGCTTCCGCCCGGCCGAGATGAGCATGATCGCCTACGGCGTCTCGAAGCTCGGCATGCATGCATTGACCCGCGCTTTTGCCGACAACGGCGCACCATACGGCATCACGGCCAATACCGTCGCGCCCGGCATGGTCGTGACCGAGAATATCGGGAAGCGGCTGACGCCGGAGAAGTACGCCGAGGAGTCGGCCGCGATACCGCTCGGGCGCGGCGCAACCTGCGGGGAGATCGCCGACGCGGTGATTTTTCCGCTCCGCAACGGCTACGTCACGGGGGAGACCATCAATATCAACGGCGGCATGTATTATGCGCCTTAACCGGGAGAAGTGGAAAATGAGTGGTTTGAAACGGCTCGGGGCGGTCGCTCCGGTACATGCCCGGGACGTGCGGAACTCCGTCTGGGGACTCGGGTTTGAAAAGCTCGACCGCAATGTGTTCGACCCGGGGAAGGCGTATGACAAAGTGGCGGCGCTCGGCGTCAAATGGATCCGGATTCAGTCCGGCTGGGCGCGGACCGAACGGAGCGAAGGCGTTTACGACTTCGCCTGGCTCGATTCGATCGTCGACAATCTCGTGTCGCGCGGCCTCGTCCCGTGGATCTGCCTCTGCTACGGCAACGGCATATACGACGAAGCGGCGGCGCAGGTGTTCGGCGCGGTCGGCTGCCCGCCGATCCATACCGAAAAGCAGCGGCGGGCGTGGCATGACTATGTCGTTGCGACCGCGGCCCGGTATCGCGGCCGGGTCCCCCGCTTCGAAATCTGGAACGAACCCGACGGCCGCTGGTGCTGGAAGCACGGCGTGAACGGCGCGGAAACCGGTGAATTCACGAAGGCGACCGCCGCCGCGGTCCGCGAAGGCAATCCGGAGGCGGAGGTGATCGGCGGCGTCATCTGCTGCTGCGATTTCGGCTGGCTGACTGATTTTCTCGAAACCGGCGCGGCTGCTTCGCTCGACGCCTTCAGCTATCACAGCTATACGCCGGACGAACGGGTCGGGCTCGGGAATTTCCGGCGGCTGCGGGCGCTCGTCCGGCGCTGCAATCCGGAGATCGCCTTCATCCAGGGAGAGACCGGCACCCAGTCGCGCGAAGGCGGGGCCGGAGCGCTCCGTGAAGGCGCCTGGACGCCGGAACGGCAGGCGAAGTTCCTCGCCCGCCATCTGCTGGTCCATTTCGCGCAGGGAGTCGAAATCAACTCTTATTTCTCATGCCTCGACATGGTCGAAGCGCTGAACGGCAAGGTCGGCGACCGCGGCAGCTATCTCGATTACGGTTTCTTCGGCGTGCTGGGAGCGGAGTTCGATGCCGAAGGACGGTCGACCGGGGAATATGCGCCGAAGCTTTCGTACCGGACACTGCAGACGCTCGCCGCGATTTTCCGCGAAGAGTGCGCCGTTGAGCCGCTGCCGTTCCGTTTCATCACCGGGCTGCATTCGCCGCGCATCATGCGTCATGACGATTCGGGAGAGGAACTGTTCACATACGGCTTCCGCAAGCCGGACGGGGCCGGATTCGTCTACTGGCATCCGGCCGAGCTGCTGACGACGGCCGGATACGAATCGACCGTTTCCGTGGAGTTTGCCGGGGTCGAAGGCGAACCCGTGCTGGTCGACCTGCTGAACGGCGAAATATATGCGCTGCCGCCGGAGATGGCGGAGACGGACGGAAAGGGACGATGCAAATTCCTCCATTTGCCGGTCCGGGATTATCCGCTGCTGCTGGCATTCGGGAATTTTACCGGGGAGATGGAAAAATGACGGAACGTTTTTTTCCGGTCGGAGCAACTTATGCGCCGCTGCCGAAGGCGACCGAAGTCGATATCGCGGAATGGCCGCGGGATATCGGGAACATCGCGAAGCTCGGGCTTACCGTATTCCGGCTCTTTCTCTGCTGGGACCGGGTTGAGCGGGAGCCGGGCGTGCGGGATTTCTCCCGCATCGATCGCGCGTTCGACCTGGCGGAGAAACACGGGCTCAAGGTGATCGGCAACGTCGGCGGCACCTTTACGAACCTGCAGGCGATCTATCCGCCGCGCCACCTTGTCTACGACCGGCACTGCACGCTGCTGAAGCCGAAGCCGGATTCGCCGGAGGAGCTGCGGTTCAACCGCTTCAAGCTCTGTTATGACGATCCGGTCTATCAGGAGCTCGCGGCGGAATTCATCCGCGAAGCGGTGTCGCGTTACAGGGACCGCCCGTCGCTGCTGGCCTGGTCCGGCTGGAATGAACCGCGCCTGTCGGAGTGCTACTGCCGTCACACCGTCGCGCTCTACCGGGAGTGGCTGGAGAAAAAATACGGTGCCCTCGAAGCGCTCGCCGAGGCGTGGAGCACGGAGTTCCCGGTTCGTTTCCGCAGCTGGGAGGATGTGAATCCGCAGCCCGAAGCGAGTTTCGAAGCCGGCGGCTACCGGCCGTTTCTCGACTGGAGGGAATTCACCGCCTGGAACCGGACCTGCAAATTCAATCTCGTCAGGAGCTGGATCAGGTCCGCCGACCCGGATACGCCGGTCATCTCGCATATGTGCTGGCCCGGCGACGCCGATATCTTCGGCGAAGAGGATATCCTCGGCACGAGCATCTATACGATCCATGCCCAGGGGAAAAGCGATACCGGATTTTCCGCGTATGAGTTCACGACCCATCAGAACGTCCACCTTCTGCCGCAGGGAAGGCGGGCTTTCCGCCGCGATCCGGAGGGATTCTGGGTGGTTGAAACCGAAGCCGGCCCGGTCAGCTGGGTCCACAACCTCGTGCCGCGCGGCTACTCGCCGCGCAAGATGAATGCGCGCGACCTGCTGTTCGTCGCCCACGGCGCCCGGGCCGTGCTGCGCTGGCTCTACCGCAGCCGGATTTCGGACGCGCAGGCCGGGGAGTTCAACCTGGTCGGCTGGGACGGCCGGATCACGGACCGCGCGGCGGCGTTCGGAGAACTTTCGCGCTTCCTGAATGAACATGCGGACGATTTCCTGAACCATGTCGCGGACCGCTCCGGCGTCCTGATACTCGATTCGCGCGACTGCGAAGCGATGGCGGAGGCGGAGGGCTATCGCGGCCGGTACAACAATGCCCTGCCGAATCTCTACAACGCGCTGCTGCATATCGGCATCCGGGCCGAAGTCTGCAACCTGCGGCAAATCCGCGAAGGCATACTCGACGGCGCGAAGGCGCTGTTCATCCCGTTCCGGCCGTACGTCGATCCGTGGATGGAGAAGGTGCTCCGCCGCTTCGTTGAAAACGGCGGCGCGCTGATTGCCGAGTCGCCGTTTGCGCTGAAGGGGAGCTGCGGCATTCACTACGAGGTGACGCCGGGCGGCATGACCGATCTGTTCGGCGCGCAGGTCTACGATCTCGGGAAGCTGCCCGGCTCGGATTGCGGCGGCATTCCGGCTTTCGATTTCAGGGCGGAAATGGAGGTCGCGGCGGGGACGGTCGAGGCGCGTTTCGCCGACGGAGCTCCGGCGGTCGTGTCGCACGCATACGGGAAAGGGAGAACCGTGCTGTACGCATCGCAGCTTTCGATGGCGTACCAGATCGAACGGCCGTTCTATCCGAACGACGTTCCGGTTTTGTCGTGGGAGCAGGCCGGGCCGTTCCGGCGGGAGCTGGCAAAACAGCTTGAAAAATCCGGCATCCTGCCGAAGTGGAGGATTTCCGGCGCCGGCGGCGAAGCGCGGAAATATATTCAGGTCGTGCCGCGCCGGCAGCCGGACGGCCGCGGTTTGTGGTTCGTGTTGAACATGGATGATGTGCCGCGTGAATTTTCGCTCCGTTTCGACGGGGCGGAGAAGATGCGGCCGCTCGGCGTTTCCGCCGGCGATGAAACTGCGGAGTTCCGCGACGGAGCATTCAATTTCAAGCTCGGAGAATGGGGGTGGGCGGTGCTGGCCGCCGCGAATGGAAAATGAAGATCACGAAACTGAAGACTTATATCTGCAACTGTTTCCGCACGAACTGGGTGTTCGTCAAAGTCGAGACCGATTCCGGCATTCACGGCTGGGGCGAAGCGACGCTCGAGTACCGAGAGCCGACCGTCGCCGCGGCGATTCATGACCTTGAAGGCTGGCTGATCGGCAGGGACCCGCACAATATCGAGGCGTTCCGCCACGACTGTTACCGCGATGCGTACTGGCGCGGCGGCCCGGTCCTGATGAGCGCGCTCGCCGGCGTCGAAATCGCGTTGTGGGATATCAAGGGCAAAGCGCTCGGCGTTCCGGTCTGGCAGCTGCTCGGCGGCAAGGTGCGCGACGCGGTCCCGATCTACGTGAACGGCTGGTTCGCCCCGGCGAAAACGCCGGATGAATTCGCCGCGAAGGCCGCCGCGGTCCGGGAGCACCGTTTTCTCGGCTGCAAGTGGGACCCGTTCGGCAAGGCGTGGCAGCAGATCGGCAGGCGCGAACTCGACTCCGCCATGGAGTGTGTCCGCAAGGTCTCCGAAACCGTCGGACAGGATGTGCTGCTGCTGATCGAGGGACACGGCCGTTTCGACATTCCGACCGCGGTGAAGATCGGCCGGCGGCTCGAGGAGTTCGACATCTGCTGGTTCGAGGAGCCGCTGCCGCCCGATGACCTCAACGGCATGCGTGAAGTCAAGGAGCGCGTGCGCGTGTCGCTCGCGGCCGGCGAACGGCTCTACAACCGCTACGAGTACCGGCAGTTCTTCGACCTGAACTGCGCGGATTACATCCAGCCCGACATTTCGCACGCCGGCGGCATCTTCGAAATGCGGCTGCTCGGCGCCGAGGCGGAGGCGCGCCACATCGGTTTCTGCCCGCACAATCCGTCCGGGCCGGTCGCGAACGCGGCGACGCTGCAGCTCGCCGGCTGTGTGCCGAACTTCGTGATCCTCGAAATGATGATGACCGACGTGCCCTACCGGGCGGAAATCTGCGACGAGGAGCTCGTGGTGCGCGAGGGCAGGATGGTCATTCCGGACCGCCCCGGCATCGGCATCGACCTCGACGAAAACGAACTTCTGAAACACCCGTACCAGCCGGTCGGGCTGCGCCACTACCGTGGCGACCTGACCGATATCCGGCCGCCCGATGCCGTGAAATATTACCGGGTCGGGTGACTTCCGCTTGCAATCCGCGCCCGGGCTGTCTATATTGAAGAGGAACCAACCGGGGAGGGCGGAGAATGGATTTGCGTAAAGAGTTGATGGTCAGTCCGGGGGAGAAGGTCGATCTGGGCCGGATCGATCCCGCCGGCACGTTCGGGTTCGGCAAGGACGACGAAATCCTGAAGGAGACGGCCGGGAACAGCGCCGAGCTGGCGAAGCTTCAGTTCGACCTGTACGCCGAGGGGAAGCGCTCGCTTCTCGTCGTGCTGCAGGGGATGGATGCGGCCGGGAAAGACGGCGTCATCAACCACGTTCTCGCGCCGCTGAATCCGCAGGGGTGCCGGGTGCAGTCGTTCAAGACGCCGAGCGCGCTCGAGCTCGCGCACGATTTCCTCTGGCGCGTCCATATGGTCGCGCCGAAGAAGGGGGAGATCGTGATCTTCAACCGGTCGCATTACGAGGACGTGCTGATCCAGCGCGTTCACAAGATGGTTCCGGAAGAGGTCTGGCGCGAGCGTTACGAATTCATCAACGATTTCGAAAAGCTGCTTGTGAAGAGCGGGACCGTGATCGTCAAATTTTATCTCCACATCAGCCCGGAGGAGCAGCTCAAGCGGTTCAAAGACCGGCTCGACGACCCGTCGCGGCAGTGGAAAATCAGCAGTGCCGACTATGCCGAACGCAAGCTCTGGCCGGAATACCGGAAGGCGTTCGAAGAGGCGCTCGAGCGCTGCTCGACCGCGCAGGCGCCGTGGTATGTCATCCCCGCCGACAGGAAATACTTCCGGAATTACGCCGTTTCGCGCATCCTGGCCGACACGCTGAAGGAGATGAGGCTCGAACTTCCGCCGGTGTCGGTCGACATCGCCGCCGTCCGGGAGGAGTATGCGAATGCAAAGCAGCTGGAAAAAGAGGGCCTGGGGCCGGACGGAACTCCTGCGAAGTCTGCGAAATGAGGAGCCTTAACGTATTTTTCCGGCAATTATTGTAAAAAAATATAAAAAAAGCGGTAAAACAATTTGCTTTTTCGGAGAATTGATTATAGCTTAACTGACAAGAAAATTCGTTTGCGGTCACCTTGCATAACTAAAACAAAGGGGAAAAGGGTATGCATATTGTATATATCGCGTTGATGATTCTGGCTTTGATCGGCATGATTGTCTGCAGTAAGAAGCAGAAGACGAATCCGGCCATGCAGCCGGTCGCGTTCGTGCTCTTCGTCGTGGTCGTGATCAGTGCGGGGCTTCTCCTCAACGAGATGAATGTTTTCGGCACGCGTGACGGCCTGCTCGAGAACGAGATGAAGTTCTACGCCTCGCAGGGCACCAAGACCGGTGACTATCTCAAGACGACGTTCCCCGGCAAGAAGGTTCTGCTGGTCGCCGACCCGGGATTCGAAAAGAATGACAACGTCAAGAAGCTTGCCGACGCCCTCCAGGCCGGTTACGGCGGCGAGGTGGTGACCGACACCGTTCAGCTTCCCGGCAACCAGGCCGATGCTCCGATGCCGCTTTATATGATGATGAAGGCAGCCGACTTCGACGCAATGGTCGACAAGCATCCGGATTGCGGCGTCATCGTGACCACTGTCGGGCTGCCGCAGGACGCGAATCGCCTGAAGTTCATGAAGCAGTCGGCCGACAAGCGTCCGGCGCTGTTCCTGATGGGTCTGCCCTCCGGCCCGGTGCCGGGGATCATGGCGGCGCTGCAGAGCGGCATCATCACGGGCCTGATCATTTCGAACCCGGATGCGAAGTACGATGTGCCGGCCCCGTCCGACCCGATGAAGGCGTTCGATATCCGCTATGTGCTCGTCACCAAGGAAAATGCGGATCAGTACAAGGCGCATTTCTCCAACTGAGTTTCGGGTTTCTGAGAAACGGAGTCACCACCGGATAGCGTATTGCCATACACTGTCGGGTGGTGTTTTTTTTGATAATCACTGTCTGAGGTAATGAGGGGTAACTGGGATGGCCAAATTCTTCAAAACGCTTCTGGCGTTTCTGTTTGCAACGGCCTCCGTGTCTTTTGCGATCATGGTGTTTTCCGGCGGGGCGCTGTTCTGGCACCGCCAGTTCGGCGGTTTGAGCGATGATCTGCTGGAAAATGAGATGGCGTTTTATGCTTCTCAGGGATACGAGGCCGGAGTTTTTCTGAAGGGAACGGAGCCGAACCGGCAGCTGCTGCTTCTGGTCGATCCGGACTTTCACCGGAATGAAAACATCAAGCAGCTGGCTTATGCGATGATCGAAGGGTACGGCAGCAGCGATGTCATGCTCGACACGATCCAGCTGCCGGTGGAGCTCTCCGAGATGCCGATGCCGCTCTATATGTCGATGACGGCGGAGGATTTCGATAAAGTCGTGGAGCGTTATCCGGATGCCGCCGTCGTGATTTCCACGATCGGCCTCCCGTCGGATATCGAGAATCTGAAGTTGCTCAAGAACGAGGAAGGGCCGAGGATTCTGCTGCTCGGGCTGCCGTCCGGACCGATTCCGGGGCTGGTCGACCTGATTCGGAGCGGCAAGGTCGCGGCTGTGGTGTTCTCAAACCCGAAGGCGCGTTATGACGTGCCGGCGCCGAAGGACCGGACGGAGGCGTTCAAGATCCGCTATGTGCTTGTAACCAAAGATAATCTGGACGAATTCCGCAATCTCTTCGCGGATTGAGCCACGCGCGGGGGGCCGCCGGCGGTCAGCCGCGCGGATGGAATTTCCTGTGGGTTTCCCGCAGGCGCGCGGCATCGACATGGGTGTAAATCTCCGTCGTCGCGATATCGGCATGTCCCAGCATCTCCTGAATGACGCGGAGGTCCGCGCCGTTGGCCAGCAGATGGCTCGCAAACGAATGCCGCAGTGTGTGCGGATGGATGTTTTTCTTGATTCCGGCCCGGGCGGCGGCCTCCTTGACTACGGCCCAGACGCGCTCGCGGTCGAGCTGCCTGCCGTTGCGGGAGAGAAATACGAACGGGGAGGCCGGATTTTTCGCGGCCAATACCGGGCGTGCCTCGGCGAGATAGCGCTGCAGGAGTTCGAGCGCGGCTTCCCCGACCGGCACCATGCGGGTTTTCTCTCCTTTGCCGGTGACGCGGACCAGGTGATTGTCGAAGTCCGGCGCGGCCAGCGGCAGGTTCGTCAGCTCCGAAACCCGCAGCCCGGAGGCGTAGAGCAGTTCGAGCATCGTCCGGTTGCGCAGCTCGAGCGCCGTACCCTTTTCGGGCCATGCGTTCAGGAATGCGTTGACTTCGGAGACGGTCAGAAAGTCCGGCAGGACGCGCCAGAGTTTCGGCGATTCCAGCACTGCAGCCGGATTCTCTTTGATCAGCCCCTCCTCTTCGAGATGGCGGTAGAGCATTTTGATCGCCACGAGACGGCGGGCCAGCGTCGCCGGCTCCATGGCGCGCTCGGAGTGCCCGAAGTTCAGGTAGTTGACAATCGTTTCGCGTTTGACTTCCCGGAAGGAGTCGATGCTGCGGGCGGTAAGCCAGGCGGCGTAGTCTTCCAGATCGCGCCGATAGGCGTCGGCCGTATTGCGCGAAAGACCGCGTTCAATGGTGAGGTAGCGGAGAAAATCGGTGAAATCCCGTTCGAACATGATTGTCGGAGACCATTCTGGATGTTATATTAAATGCGTGCAATTATTAATCTATCCTGAAAATGATAAATCGTCAAGGGGGTTTTGTGAAGAAGATTGCAATTATTCTTGCCGACGGTGTCGAAGAGACGGAATTCATTGCGGTCGGCGATGTCCTGCGCCGGCTCGGTATGGAGGTGACGGTTGCCGGTTTGCATCGCCTTGAGGTTAAGGGAGCTCACGATTTCGGGCTGAAGGCGGACCGGTTGCTGGCGGAGTGTTCCCCGGCCGGATTTGACGCCGTTTTCCTTCCCGGCGGCATGGGCGGAGCGCTTGCGATGTACAATTCCGTGGCCGTGGTGGAATTCGTGCGGGAGATGGAGCGCTCCGGCAAGATCGTCTCCGCCATCTGTGCCGCGCCGATTGTTCTTGCGAAAGCTGGAGTTCTTGAAGGAAAGAAGTTTACGATGTATCCGGGGCTCGGCGAATATCTGCCGGACGGCTGTGTCCCCGGCGAAGGTGCCGCCGAACGGGACGGCCGGATCGTGACCGGAAAGGGGCCCGGCGCGGTCTTCGCCTTCGCTGCGGCTCTGGCCGGAGCGCTCGGGGCGGAAACCGATGAGCTCTATCGGGCCATGTTCGTAAAATTATAAGTTTGGAAGCGGCTCGTTAATCCGGTTCGGGGGTGATTCATGCGCCCGTTTCCGATGCCGGAGACGGCCGAACTGTTTCGGAAATATTTGCCGCCGAAGTTGGAAAACCGCCTGGGATGCGGATAAAGTATATCGTGAATTGCGGAGCAGGTCCGCTGTTCCGGCCATTTTAATTTTTCAGGAATTTTTTATGTTTGAAGTACTCTCCCGTTGCGGGAATGCCCGGCGAGGCGTCCTTACGACCCGCCGCGGAACCGTTCAGACGCCGGTGTTCATGCCGGTCGGCACCCGGGCCAGCGTGAAGGCGATGTCGCCTGCCGAGCTTGAGGAACTCGGCGCCGAGATCATCCTCGGCAACACCTACCACCTGTTTCTGCGTCCCGGCATGGAGCTTATGGCGAAAGCAGGCGGACTGCACAGATTCAGCAGTTGGAAGCGGTCGATTCTGACCGATTCGGGCGGCTTTCAGGTGTTCAGCCTCGCGACGCTGCGGAAGATGGAGCCGGACGGCGTCCGGTTCGCGTCGCACATCGACGGCACGCGTTTCTTCCTCGGGCCGCGCGAGTCGATGGCGATCCAGCGGACGCTCGATTCGGATATCGTCATGGCGTTCGACGAATGCACGCCGTATCCGGCCACCTTCGAGCAGGCCGAGAAGTCGCTGGCCGTCACGACGCGCTGGGAGCGCATGAGCCGCGAACAGCCGCTGAACGACGGGCAGATCCGGTTCGGGATCGTGCAGGGTTCGGTCTATCCTGAGCTGCGGAAGCGCGCGGCGGAGAGCCTGGTTGAAATCGGGTTCGACGGTTATGCGATCGGCGGCGTTTCGGTCGGCGAAAGCGAGCCGGAGATGATGCTGGCGGTCGATGCCGCCGCGCCGCACCTGCCGGATAACGCGCCGCGCTACCTGATGGGCGTCGGCACGCCGCGCCAGATTGTCGAGAGCGTCGCGCGGGGGGTGGACATGTTCGACTGCGTCATGCCGACCCGGCTCGGCCGGCACGGTTCCGCCTTCGTCGGAGGCGGCGGGACCATTCCGGTCAAAGCCGGGCGCTATGCGGACGATTTCACGCCGATTGACCCGGAGTGTTCCTGTTATGCCTGCCGGAACTTCACGAAGGCGTATATCCGGCATTTGTTCAACGTCGGCGAGATCCTCGGCGTGCGCCTGGTGACGCTGCACAATCTGCACTATTTCCTGAACCTGATGCGCCGGATTCGCGCCTCGATCGAAAACGGCACGTTCGAAGAGCTGCGGAAAGAGTTCCAGTGAGATTCCGCGATCCGAAGGGTTGAGATATCCCGGGATTCCGCGCGGGACGGCGCCGCAGCGGAATCCGGAAGGTTTGCATCGCGCTTCAAGGAGCGGGGCCAGGCGGAAGGCTTGACTTTCCGGATATCCGGCGTTACAGTAAAAAGGTTAAGGATTTTACTTTTATGAAAATCATTCGGTTTGACAGTGTCGGCGGTGCGTCGGGGGATATGATCCTCGGCGCGCTGATCGCGTTGGGGGCGGACCGCGATACGATCGTTCGCGGCCTGGAGTCTCTGCTGCCCGGACATTTTACGCTTTCGGTCGAAGAGACGAGCTCCCACGGCATCGCGGGAGTCCGTGCCCGCGTCGCGCTGCCGGAGACGGAGCATCATCATCACTGCCGCGGAGAGCACGGGCAGGAGCATGGACACCACCACCATGATCACCACGCGTTCCGGGAAATCCGGGCGCTGATCGAAGGCTCCGCGCTGCCGGAGCCGGTGAAACGGTCGTCCGTTGCGGTTTTTGCGCTGCTGGCCGAAGTGGAGGGGAAGATTCACGGCAAGGCGCCGGAGGAGGTTTCGTTCCACGAAGTCGGCGCGGTCGATTCGATCGTCGACATCGTCGGCTGCTGTTACGGGTTTCATCTGCTCGGCGCGGAGGCCGTATCGGTCTCGCCGCTGCCGACCGGTCAGGGGACTCTTGAGTGCGCGCACGGCGTCATGCCGATTCCGGCGCCGGCCACGGCCGAGCTGCTGACGCGCGGACTTGAGATCGCCCCTTCGGACGAGCCGTTCGAATTGCTGACGCCGACCGGCGCTGCGCTGCTGGCGGCGTGGCCGCATGCCGCGGTTCCGTCCGGTTCGCGGGTGCTGGCGGCCGCGTCTTCGTTCGGGCGGCGCGAACTGCTGCACCGTCCGAACCTGCTGCGCGCCATGCTGATCGACGCGGCGGAGCGGCCGGAAGGGGAAGAGGCGCTCGAGGAGCTCTCCTGCAATCTGGACGACTGCACGGGCGAGGTGACCGGCTATTTGATCGAATGCCTGTTCGCCGCCGGCGCGCTCGATGTCTGGACCGAGGCGATCCAGATGAAGAAGCAGCGTCCGGGAGTGAAGCTCTGTGTGCTGACCCGCCCGGAGGAGCGCGAAACCATGCTTGCGCTGATTTTCCGCGAAAGCACGACGCTCGGCGTCCGGATTGCCCCGCTCGCGCGCCGGAGTCTTGCCCGGCGGGAACGGAAGGTCGTGACGCCGCGGGGAGAGATCCGGGTCAAGGTCGCATACGGCGCCGACGGCGGGGTTCTTTCCGTAAAGCCGGAATTCGAAGATTGCCGCCGGATCGCCGAATCCGGCGGCCTGCCGCTGAAAGAGGTCATCCGTGACGCCGCGGCCCGGTTCGGAAACGGCGGAGCGTAAAAAAATCCGCTTTTTTCACCCGGAGATATTGACTAAGGGCGATTTTGGCGTAATATTATCTAACTGTAAAAAGAAGAGAAACTTAAAAACCTTTCATACATAAAATGGAGATTGAAAATGACCAAGCGTGATTTGGTGGTTAAGATTGCCCGCGAGACCGGCTTTATCCAGAATGATGTGGCCGAAGTCGTGCAGAAGACCCTCGACTATATCGCGGAAGACCTGATTGCCGGGAACACGATTGAACTCCGCAACTTCGGCGTTTTCGAGATCAAGGTCCGCAAGAGCCGCAAGGGCCGCAATCCGAACCAGCCCAAGAACGAAGTCGTGATTCCGGAACGCGCCGTGGTCAAATTCCGCGCCGGAAAAGAGCTGAAAGAGGCCGTCGAACAGCTTGATCCGAAACAGTTCAAGTAATCCGGCCGTCTGTTATGAGTCGAACGCACGCCTGACGAATGCATTCATTTTCGTCGGGCGTGGTTTGTTTTGCCGGGTTCCGGAATCGCGGAATGCGGAACGGAATCACGGCTGAAACTGGGAGTTTTTGAAATGGCGACCTTTGCCCCCCCGCCCGGTACGGCGGACATTTTCGCGGACGAGGCGCGCCGCTGGCGGAATCTGGAAAACACCGCTGCGGCGGTCTTTTCCAGATACGGTTACGGTGAGCTCCGGACCCCCGTTTTCGAGTACACCGAAGTGTTTCAGAAGGGCCTCGGGAACGAGACGGAAGTGGTTCAGAAGGAGATGTATACCTTCGAGGACCGTGGCGGCCGGAGCCTGACGCTGCGCCCCGAGGGCACGGCGGGCGTCATGCGTGCGCTGTCGTGCACCGATGTCATGAACGGCGTCGAGCAGCGGGTCTACTATTACGGGCCGATGTTCCGCGGCGAACGCCCGGCGGCCGGACGCCGCCGCCAGTTCCACCAGGTCGGTGTCGAAAACGTCGGCCGGGTCGCGCCGCTCATCGATGCCGAATGCATCGCGATGCTGATGGACTATCTGCATTCGATCGGGATCACCGACGCGAAGCTCGCGATCAATACGCGCGGCGTCATGGAGGACCGCGGTCCGGCCGGAAAGCTGCTCGCTGACTATTTCGGGCGGCATATCGACGGCATGTGCGACGACTGCAAGGCGCGGCTGACCCGCAATGTCTGGCGCATCCTCGACTGCAAGCAGGAGGCGTGCCGGAAGGTCGTCGCCGAAGCGCCGGATTATGTCGCGAGTTTCAGCGAGGCGTCGCGCGCCTACTTCGACGAAGTCCGGGCGGCGCTTACCGCGCTCGGCGTCGAATACACGGTCGATCCGCTGCTGGTGCGCGGGCTCGACTATTACGTGCATACCGTTTTCGAAGTCACGCACGGCGGACTCGGCGCGCAGACCGCGATCGCCGGCGGCGGCCGTTACGAACTCTATCTGCCGGGCCAGAAAAAGCCGGTCCCGGGCGTCGGTTTCGCGGCCGGCATGGAGCGGCTGCTGATGGTGCAGGACGTGCTCGGAGTCGGCGCGCCCGCCTCCCCGGTCCTGCCGGTCTACCTGGTCGGCCTCGGCGAAGAGGCGCGGATTGCGAATCTGAAGCTGGCCGGAGAGCTTCGCCGGGCCGGCATCCGGGTCGAGCTTGAGCTTGAGGAGCGCTCCTTCAAGGCGCAGCTCCGGAATGTGAATAAATCCGGCGCTCTTCTCGCAGTCATCCGCGGCGAGGAGGAGCTGAAAAAGGGAGTCGCCGCAGTCAAGACCATGGCGACCGGGGAACAGATCGAACTTGCGGATCCGGAGCTGGCCGGTTACCTGATCGGCTTCGCCCGGAACCTTTAACTTTACATCAAAGAGAGAAAGACAATGCTGAAACAGAAAAATCTGATCTTCGTCGGCGCTCCGGGCGCGGGCAAGGGAACCTTCTCGGCGCTGCTGCTCGAGCGTCATCCGATGGCGCATATCTCGACCGGCGACATTCTGCGCGACGAAGTCAAGCGCGACACCGAACTCGGCCGCGAGGCCGCAAAACTCATGAAGGAAGGCAAGCTCGTTCCGGACGAAGTCATTGCCGGGATGGTGCGCGAACGTCTCGCGCAGCCCGACTGCGATAACGGCTTCATTCTCGACGGCTTTCCGCGGACCATCCGCCAGGCCGAACTGCTTGAGGAGGCACTCTCCTCGCTCGGCAGGAAGCTCGACCGCGTCGTCTACTTCAAGGTCGACGACGATGTGATCCTGAAGCGCCTGACCGCCCGGCTGAACTGCAGAAAGTGCGGCAAGATCTACAACAAGCTCTTTATGCCGCCGAAGGTCGAGAACGTCTGCGACGACTGCGGCTCCGAGCTGTTCCAGCGGCCGGACGACTCGCTCGAGACCGCGAAGTCGCGCCTCGAGGTCTTCTACAGGCAGACCAGCCCGCTTATCGATTATTACCGGAAGCAGGGGCTGATGCTTGAAATCACCGAGACCGACAAGGACAAGATCTGCGCCGTTCTCGCGGCGGAGCTGGAATAATCATGTCGCGCGATCAGGTCATCCACACTCCGGAGGAGATTGCGCGGATTCGTCTCGCCGCCGCGGTTACCGCGCAGGTCCGCGACGAAATTGCCGCCCAGGCCCGGCCCGGCATGACCACGTTCGATCTGGATCAGCTCGCCGGCGAGCTGATCCGCGCGACCGGCGGGAAGAGCGCGTTTCTCGGCTATCGCGGCTACCCCGGCAACATCTGCATCTCGGTCAATGACGAAGTCGTGCACGGCATCGGCACGCCGGACCGCATTCTGCTCGATACGGACATCGTCAGCATCGATGTCGGCATCGAGCTCGACGGCGGCATCGGCGATACGGCGCTGACTTTCGGTTTCGGGGAGCTGACGCCGGATCTCAAGCGGCTGCTGCACGGCACGAAAGAGGCGCTGATGGCCGGTATCAAGCAGGCGAAGCGCGGAAACTGCATCCGGGACATCAGCCAGGCGGTCGAATCCACCGCGAAGAGGCACCGTCTCGGCGTGGTGCGCGAATATGTCGGCCACGGCTGCGGCGTGAAGCTCCACGAGCCGCCGGAGGTGCCGAATTTCGTCGGCTTCGGCCGCGGCGCGCTGCTGGTTCCGGGGATGGTGATCTGCATTGAGCCGATGTTGAATCTCGGGACGCACAAGGTCACGACCGATTCGCATGACCACTGGACGGTACGAACTCGAGACGGCGCCTGCGCCGCTCATTTTGAACATATGGTTTTAATCACAGAAAACGAATCGGAGATTTTAACGTGGCCAAAGACGACGTAATTCGCGTGGAAGGGGTGGTGCGCGAGCTGCTGCCCAACACAATGTTCAAGGTGGAGATCCAGACCGGTCATACGGTCAACGCCCACATTTCGGGCAAGATGCGCATGAACTTCATCCGCATCCTGCCGGGGGATTCGGTGACGCTCGAAATGTCGCCGTACGACCTGACCAAAGGCCGGATCGTTTTCCGCAAGAAATGACGCGGGCGAAGGAGCCTGGTCCGGGCTCCTTTCCCGCTTTTCTGCGGTCAGGCTGTTTTATCGATTGACGGTTAATCATATTCAATATTCAACGCAGGGAAAGAAGGAAGAAATGAAGGTACTGGTCATCAACGCGGGCAGCAGTTCGATGAAATTCACGCTGTTCTCGATGGCGAACAACACGGTTTTGGCCAAAGGACAGTTCGAGCGTCTCGGCACCGACAAGCCGAACATGATCTACAAGCGCCTGTCCGACGGGCTCAAGTTCGAAGGGATCGTACCGGTCAGGAATCTCGAAGAGGCGCTCAAGCGGGTCTGCGCCAAGCTGGTCGATCCGGCCGACGGCGTCATGAAGGACCTCGGCGAAATCGTGGCGATCGGCCATCGCGTCCTGCTCGGCGGGGAGAAGATCACGAAGCCGGTGAAGGTGGACGAGGGCGTCAAGGAGATCATCCGCGAATACATTCCGCTCGGGCCGCTGCACAACCCGGCCAACCTCGCCGGCATCGAGGCGTGCGAAGCCGCCATGCCGGGCATTCCGAACGTGGCCGTGTTCGACACCCAGTTCCATATGACCATGCCGCCGGAAGCATATCTCTACGCGATTCCGACCGAATATTACGAGAAGTACGGCATCCGCAAATACGGTTTCCACGGCACGAGCCACCGCTATGTGACGCTCGCCACCGCCGAATTCCTCGGCAAGAAACCGGAGGATGTGACGCTTATTACCTGCCACCTCGGCAACGGCTGCAGCATGGCGGCGGTCAAGAACGGCAAGGTCATCGATACGACGATGGGCCTGACGCCGCTCGAAGGGCTCATGATGGGCACCCGGTCCGGCGACCTCGACCCGGCCGTCGTGATCCACCTGATCGAGCTGGGTCATTCGACGAAGGAGGTCGACACGATCCTGAACAAGAAGTCCGGCCTCTACGGCGTCGGCGGCATCAACTCCGGCGACATGCGCGACATGATCAACGCGGCCGAGGGCGGCAATGAGCAGGCGGAGCTCGCGCTCAAGATGTTCGCCCGGCGCGTGGTCAAATACGTCGGCGCCTACTATGTCCTGCTCGGCGGGGCGGATGCGCTGGTCTTCACCGGCGGCGTCGGCGAATATTCGGTTCCGATGCGCAAGCGCATCACGAGCCAGCTCGGTGCGCTCGGCCTGAAGCTCGACGACGAGCGCAACAAGGAGTGCTTCGGCAAGCCGGGCGTGATCTCGACCGACGACAGCAAGTGGAAGATGATCGTCATGCCGACCGACGAGGAGCTCATGATCGCGACGGATACGGTCAACACGCTCGGACTCAAGAAGTAAACAACCTGAAAATTGATTGATTTGGAGTAAGTTGAAATGTCGATTCTGACAACCCTGATCGAACGCGCCCGGAAGAACCCGAAAGTGATCGTCCTGCCGGAAGGGCAGGACCCGCGCGTGGTCGCCGCCGCGAACAAGGCGGTCGAAGAAAAAGTCGTCGCAAAAGCCGTTGTGCTCGGCAGCGAGGCGGAAATCGCCGAAGCCTGCGCGAAGGCGGGCATCGCCGCTCGCAACTTCGAAACGATCGACTACCTGAACAGCGGGCTCTTCAACGATTTCGCCGCCGAGTTCTGCAAGATGCGCGAGAAGAAGGGCATGACGCCGGAGAAGGCCGCCGCGACCATGAAAAGCCGGATCTACTTCGGTGCGATGATGTGCCGCCGCGGCCTGGCCGACGGCCTGGTGGCCGGCAGCATCGCTTCGACCGCCGATATGCTGCGTGCCGCGTTCCACTGCATCGGGACCGCGCCGGGAATCAAAATCGCGAGCAGCTGCTTCGTGATGGACCTCAAGAGCCCGACTCCGTCCGGCGACGATGTGCTGCTGTTCGCGGATTGCGGCGTGAACCCGAATCCGAATGCGCAGGAGCTCGTCGACATCGCGCTGGCCACCAGTGCGACCTACCGTTCGCTGCTCGGCGGCCAGCCGAAGGTCGCATTCCTGTCGTTCTCGACCAGGGGCAGCGCCGACCATGAGATTCTGAACAAGGTCAAGGAGGCCGCCGCGCTGATGAAGGAGAAGATCGAGGCTGAAAAGCTCGATATCGTCGCCGACGGCGAACTTCAGGCCGACGCTGCGCTGGTGCCGGGCGTCGCCGCCGCCAAAGCGCCGGGCAGCCCGCTTGCAGGCGGCGCGAACATCCTGATCTTCCCGGACCTGAACGCGGGCAACATCGGCTACAAGCTCGTGCAGCGTCTCGCGAAGGCCGACGCCTACGGCCCGATTCTGCAGGGATTGGCGAAGCCGCTGAACGACCTGTCGCGCGGCTGCGTTTCCGAAGACATCTTCGGCCAGATCGTCATCACGGTCTGCCAGGCGAAGTAATTGTTTCTCCGATCAATCCGGCCCTTCTCCGCTTCCGGGCGGGGGAGGGCTTTTTTCTGCCCGGATGGCTTCGGACTCTGTTCCGGGCTTGCTGCCGCCGGACGGCATGAAGAGATCCGTCCCGTAATCGGAGCGTCGGTCGTCATGCGATTTTTCTTCCTGCCGTGAAATAGTTGCGGAGCCGGGTCGGATCTGTCGTCTCCTTGCCGGAGACGCGGGATATTTGCTTCGCTTGAGAAATCACGCCGGAATCGTAAGAGAGGCGGTTTTTCATCTTCGTCTGCCATATCGTAATTTTTTCAGAAATTTTGCCGTTCGCTATTGCTTTTTATGATATAGTTTGTCATAATTAAATATAGATCATAATGTGAATTTATAGATGGATGGTTGATTCGCAGGAAGGTGCCGGGAACGGCAGTCAACATGGGAGGATGCGGTCGATGAGACATTTTCTGATTGGAGCCGGATTTTTTGCGGTGCTGTGCGCTGTCGTGCTCCGGGTTCCGGCGGCGGAGCCCGAATGGGCAGGAAGGATGAACCGGGCGGAGAACTGGACGAGAAACGCTTCGGGAGAACTGAACATCGTGCAGGAGAACGGCGCTGTGCGGTTCGAAGCCTTCTTTGCCGAAGCCGGGGATCTCTGGTTCTATCCGGTTTTCGCGCTGCGGCAGTTCGATTCGGCGGCAGGTTGCACGGAGCTTTCGTTCGAGGTGAAGGCGGATTGTCCGGGCGGCATCAGACACGCCTTCGTGATTGCCGGCGGGCGTTATCTCGCCTATCCGGTTCCCGGCCCGGAGTGGCGGCGCGTGAGTGTGAAGCTGGACCCGGCCGATGCCGCAACGCTGCGGACGTTTTCGGTCGGCCTGAACCCGGAGAATCCCGGGAAAACCACGCTTCGGGTGCGCGGTTTCCGGCTGGTTGCGGACGGCGGGCCGGTCGATCCGTCGCTGCTTCCGCCGCTGCCGGTCGTGATGGCGGTAAAGAGCAAACCGGTCTCCGGAGTTTTTTACGACACCGAACCGGTCCGGTTCGAGTTTGGCGGATCGATCGCGGGAAATCTGCGTTACCGGGTTGCGGACTGGACCGGAGAGACCGTTTCCGCGGGAGCCTGGCCGGAGAACGGCGGCAGGCAGCTGACGCTGCCGGAGCTGCCGCGCGGCTATTATACGCTGGCGCTCGAGTCGGACAGCCGGAAATTCGGCGAACCGATGAGCTTTGCGGTCGTTGCGGACGCCTCGACGCGGAAACCGAATCCGGAAAGCTTCTTCGCCGTGGATACGGCGCAGAGCTGGCTCTCCGGCGCGAAGAAGTGGAACGAACGCTTTCCGGGCGAGCAGTACGGAGCGGTCAGCGAACTCTGCCGCCGGGCCGGTTTCAGTGTGGTCCGCGACCGTTTCGGCTGGAAACATGTCGAACCTGAACGCGGCGTTTTCGATCCCGGAGTTTACGAACGCAACGCCGCTTTGCTGGAGGAACGCGGCATTCGGATCTGCACGATTTTCGACATGGCACCGGCGTGGACGAAGCCGACGGATGACTTTCCGAATGATCTGGCGGCGGTGTACGAATCGTCGAAGCGGTTGGCCGGACAGTATCGCGGCCGGATTTTCGCCTGGGAATTTTTCAATGAGCCCGACAATGCTTTCCACGGGCCGGCCTGGCTTCTGGCCGCCGGAACCAAGGCGTTTTCGCTCGGTGTCAAGGCGGCTGATCCGGCGCTCCGGGTGCTGAACAGCTCTTTCTGCGTCTCCCCGCTGCAGCATTTCGCCCATACCGCGCTCAAAAGCGGCATCGGTGAATACATCGATGCCTTCAATTACCATGTGTACAGCTCGCTTTCGGATTATCCGTGGACGATTTCGCGGCTGCGTTCCGAGATGGCGAAGCACGGCCTCGGACACATGCCGGTTTGGCTGACCGAAAACGGCACGAATGTCGATGGAAACGCCGCGTGCCGGAGTTACCGCCCCGGCACGATGGTGCATTCGTTCCGGCAGGAGCTGCAGGTCGCCGAATTCGTGCCGAAATCGCAGCTTCTCATGCAGTCACTCGGGGTGGAGCGGGATTTCTTTTTCGTCATGACGCCGTACTGGGAAAACGAGGGGAAGAAGGATTGGGGACTGCTTCGCATGGACCTGACGGTCAAGCCCGCCTATGTCGCCTTCGCCGCGCTGAATGCGGAGCTCGGCAATGCGCGTTTGCTCGGCACGCTTGAACCGGCGGAGAACGTGTGCGGCTACCTCTATGCACAGCCGGACGGCACGCAGACGCTCGCATTCTGGAGCAAAAGCGGAATCGACGGCCGGGAGTTCGACGGAAAGGAACGGAAATTCCGCCTGAAGCAGCCGGACGGCAGCTACCGGCTGAGCGGCATTTTCGGCACACCGTCACGGGTTCGGTCGGAGAACGGCTCGCTCGAATTGACCGCGACGCGTTATCCGGCCTATCTCGGCGGACTTTCGGGATTGTCCGCGACGGTTCCGGTTCCGGCGGCGGCCGCCCCGGAGCGGCCGGATCAGTACGACCTTTCGATCGTGCTGAAGCCGGTTCCCGGGGAGGAGTTCAAGGTTGCCCGATCCGGTGCGTATGCGGATTTGACCGCGATCCCCGGCAAACTGACGCTTGAAGTGTACAATTTCAGCGCGGAGCCGAAAAGCGGTTTCGTCACGATGCGGGGCGGACGGGCGGCCGGACTTCCGGAGAAGCTGACGGTCGGACCATTTTCGAAGGTGGAAATTCCGCTTGAAGTCACGCCGGAGATTCCGGCGGGCGGCTGTCAGGTCGACCTGGCCTTCTCCGGCCGCTTCGGCGGCCGGGAGATCACACCCGCCGTCGTGCCGCTGATCCAGACCGGGGCGATGCTGGCGGAGAACGTCGGCCGGGAGCCGGAGTGGCGCAGCCCGGCCCGCTGGCGGGCGAATTCCTCCGGGGAAATGGAGATCTCCTTCGATGAGAAGGAGCAGGCGCTGAAACTGAAAACCGTCTTCGCTCCCGGCACCGACCGCTGGATCTATCCGGAATATCTGCTCGATCTGCCGGGCGAGTCATTGGCCGGGGCGGTCGGCATCACTTTCGAGATCAAAGCCGGGCCCGAGATCCGGCACGGCATTGCCTACACGGCGCTGATGGCGGTGCTCGACACGGTGCAGGAGCACGGCAAGGCGTTCTGGATGCGTTTCCCCGCGGTGTCGGACAAGTGGGAAAAGCGGATCGTGATCTTCGGCGGTTTCGATCCCGCCGGCGTCAGGATGCTGCGCATCGGCATGAATCCGAAGTGCGATGATTTCACCTACTACATCCGCAACGTACGGGTTGTCTACGGCAAATAATGGAAGGAAATGGTGGTATGATGAAGAAATTTACCTTGATCGAACTGCTTGTCGTAATTGCGATCATCGCGATTCTCGCCTCGATGCTGCTGCCGGCGCTGAACCAGGCGCGTGAATCCGGCAAACGGGCCTCCTGCGTCAACAATCTCGGCCAGATCGGCCGCGGAATCATCCTGTACACGAATGACTTCAACGGCTGCATCGTGCTCCGCGACCGGAATGAAAACAATCTGCCGCAGGTGCTCGGCGGGGAAAACGCGGCCGGAGGAAACGGGAATTTCAAAAACTCAGCCTACCTGACCGCCACAAGCTTGTTCTTCTGCACGAAGACGCCGGGGCCGAACCGGGACTATACGAAATATTTCAGCTACGCGTTCCTGCACCCGGTCGTGCCGGACTGGAACGGAATCACCGGCGCTTCGATCATCCGGGACCCGATCGACGGCGGCTGGAACGGCGGAACGCTGGTCTATCACCGGATTCCGCAAGCCTCCCGGTTCCTGCTCGGCGCCTGTTCCCGGCGCATTGAGAACGGAAACACCGGGTACGGCTACTGGGCTTTCCGGCCGACCGGCAACTTCCTGGAGGGGACCGGCGGAATCGCGCTGAACCACGGCAAAAAGGCCAATGTCCTGATGGCGGACGGGCATGTCGCCGCACAGGAGGCGGGCGATCTGCGCAACGGCCTCTGCCAGATCAAACAGGTCGTCGGCTCCGCCGGAGAGACGATCACCATGCCCTGACCGGAGACGATCATGAAGGATATCCAGATTGCTGTTTACTACTTTCCGAACTACCACGCCGATCCGCGCAACGAAGCGGTTCACGGGCGGGGCTGGACCGAATGGGAGCTTGTGCGCAGTGCGCGGCCGCGTTTCCCCGGGCACCGGCAGCCGAAGGTGCCGCTCTGGGGGTGGGAAGACGAGGCCGATCCGCGCGTCATGGCCCGGAAAATCCGGGCGGCCTCCGACTCCGGAATCGACGCATTCCTGTTCGACTGGTATTATTATGACGACGGCCCGTTCCTCGAACGGGCGCTGCTGGAAGGTTTCCACGGCGCGCCGAACTGCGGAGAACTCGCCTATGCGCTGATGTGGGCCAATCATGACTGGACTGACATTCACCCTCTCCCGGCGGACGGCAGCGCACGGCTGCTTCACCGCGGCGCGGTCACGCCGGAGAGCTTTGAACGGATGACTGATTATATGATCGGAACCCACTTCCGGCATCCGTCCTATTGGAAAATCGACGGCTGCCCGTATTTCTCGATTTACGAAGTTTACCAGCTGGCCGCAGGGCTCGGCGGCTGGGAGAATGCGGCGGCCGCGCTCGGCCGGTTCCGGAGCAAGGTGCGGAAGGCCGGCTTCCCGGGGCTGCACCTGAACGCGGTGCTCTGGGGCGTGCAACTGCTTCCGGGCGAAACGGCGGCGGACTGTCCGGAAGAGATCGTCCGGCGCCTTCGATTCGACAGCGTGACCAGCTATGTCTGGGTTCACCACGCCCGGCTCGACCGCTTTCCGCGCACCGGCTGCCGCGAAGTGTTTGAGGCGAACCGCGCGTATTGGGAGGAGGCTGCCCGGAAGTTCGGCGTGCCGTATTTCCCGAATGTGACGGTCGGCTGGGACCCGTCTCCGCGAACTGTCCAGAATCTGCCGTTCACCAACGCGGGTTATCCGCATATGCCGATCATGGAACAGGCTCCCCGCGAATTCGGGGCGGCGCTGGAGGCCGCCGCACAGTTCGCCGCCGGACTCCCGCCCTCGCAGCGGATCGTGACCGTCAATGCCTGGAATGAATGGACCGAGGGCAGCTATCTCGAGCCGGATGAAGCGAACGGCTTCGCCTGTCTCAACGAGATCCGCTGCCGGAAGCGTCCGGCCGAAGCCGTGGTCTGATTCCGCGCGGGAACCGGAGTGCGGCTCCGGCTATGAGTGCCGGACGCTGCGTTTCCGGTCGCGGTACTCGCCGGGCGGCAGGCCGCGCCGTTTGCGGAACACCCGGGAGAAATAGAATTGATCCGTGAAGCCCGCCGCGAATGCTGCTTCGCCGACCGTCGCCTCCGGATTGGCGCGCCAGTACTCTTCGGCTTTTTCGAGGCGGCGCTCGATCAGCAGTTCCTTGAAGCTGGTCTGGTAGTTGCGGCGGAGGAACTGCGAAATGGTCGAAACGCTGCGGCCGAGCTTGCGCGCCATTTCCGGCAGCCGGATTTCCTCGGTACAGTGCTGCTCGAGGTAGCGGTCGATGTCGTGACGCAGCCGGTCGCCCTGGAGGACCGCGAGTTCGCGCACGCTGATGTAATCGATCAGCATTTTGAAAAGCCCGAGCATGTTTTCGAGCTTTTCGGCGTTGATTTTCGGCAGGGCGTGGAATGCCGCGCCGAGCCGCGCCCGCTGTTCGGCCGTCGCGCACCGTTTCAGCATGCAGTCCGGGACTTCGTCATTCGAGCGGAACTGGCCGATCATCAGGAATCCGGCCAGTTTGTCATGGATGAACACGGGAGCGATCGCTTCGCGCAGGCCCGCGTGGCAGCGGTAGTCGATGATGCCGCGCTTTGCGACGGCTTCGGTCCGCTTGGCGGTGTCCATCGAAAGACACTCCTTCAGCGTGCCGAGCTCCTGCTGGACCATCGCGCAGTAGTCGCTGTTGCGCATATGCTGGCCGCGGCGCAGCTCGCGCCCGTCCACGGAGAAGAAGGTCACGCGCAGGTCCAGCACTGCGGCGAAGTGGTCGATCAGGGACTGAACCTCATCGCTCAGAAACAGTTCGAACGCAGTTGTCATCGCTTTTTTCCCTTCGGCGTGACCGTTGATTTAACGCTTCGCTTTCCCGGCTTCCGATTCAGGGATAAGCTCTCACCTTTCCTACTATATCTCCGGAATGCGGAAAAGTCCATAGGTGTTGTGAAAATTTCCATTTTGCAAATCCGCTCCGCATTCTATATTGGGTAGGAGGGAAACTGATCTTCATATAAGGATATTCGACAATGAAATACGATTTGCGCGGCGTCTGCGGCTCCTTTGATCTCCGGGGCGAATATGTGATCGGCGTGCCGTTCGGCACGGGCCATATCAACGATACATTCGCGGTGACGTTCGACCAGAGCGGCACCCGGGTCCGCTACATCGTGCAGCGGGTCAATACGAATGTGTTCAAGCAGCCGGAGCAGCTGATGGAGAACTTTGAACGTGTGACCTCCCATATCCGCGAGAAGATCCGTCTCGAACGTGCCGGGAATCCGGCTACGCGTCACAGGACGCTCGAGCTGGTTCCGGCGAAGGGCGGCCGTCCGTTCGTGCGCGACGGCGAAGGGAACTTTTTCCGCTGTTACTGCTTTGTCGAAAATGCGCGCACCTACGACATCCTCGAGACGCCGGAGCAGGCGTTCGAGGCGGCTTCGGCGTTCGGGTGTTTCCAGAACGATCTTGCCGATCTCGAGGGGCGGTTGAATGAGACGATTCCGAATTTCCACAACACGGTTTCGCGCCTTGCCGCGTTGGAGCGGGCGGCAAAGGAGGACCGTGCCGGGAGGCTGGCGGCGGTCGGGCCGGAGCTCGAGTTCATCCGGCGGCGCGGCGCCGACTGCTCGAAACTCCTTGACCTCCAGGCGGCAGGGGAGATCACCGAACGGACGACGCATAACGACACGAAGCTGAACAACGTTCTGATCGACGACCTGACCGGCAGCGGCTGCTGCGTGATCGATCTCGACACGGTCATGCCGGGGCTGCCGCATTACGACTTCGGAGACATGGTGCGCACGGGGACGAGTCCGGCGCTCGAGGACGAACGCGATCTGTCGAAGGTCGTCATGCGTTTCGGGATGTTCGAGGCGCTGCTGCGCGGTTACCTGGCTGGAGCCGGGAACTTTCTTTCTCCGCTGGAGAAGTCGCTGCTGCCGTTTGCGGGTCGGCTGATCACGCTGGAGACGGCGATTCGTTTCCTGACCGATTACCTGGAAGGGGATGTCTATTTCCGGATTCACCGTCCGGAACACAACCTCGACCGCTGCCGGACGCAGATAGCGCTGGTGCGTTCGATGGAAGAACAGTCCGATGCGATGCAGAGACTGACCGAAGAGATGATGAAGTAAAAATCAAGGCGGCTTAGCCGCCTTGATTTTTACTTTATTATCTTTTTTGGCACATTTGCAGACGCATCCTTACTCAAGCATCCCCTGCTGAGCATACCACGCCCGGAGGAAGCTGTTCCTGATCCACTCGGTCGGCAGCTTTTTCCCCGCCGCTTTGTATTCGTCGATTTTCCGCTGTAACGCGCAATCGGCTTCATATCGCTTCCGTATCGCCCCGGAGGAGGCGGCATGTTCCGCGATCGAGTGGTTGATGAACCGTTCCGCGTCGGTAAGCGCCTGCTCGGGCGTCGCAAGTCCGTTAGTGAACTTTTCGTATGCGTAGTTCAATTTGTTGTCGCCGAGCGGGTAATACGGCGACACCGGATCGTTGAAACCGATCGTTTTCGCCCATTTCAGCTCGTTTGCGTGCAGATTGCCTTCGTTCGGATATTCCGGCGGATTCAGGTATTCCGGATTGTTCTCCGCGAAAGCCGGATTCGGCGGCAGCCCGTCCGCACCGGTGATGATCTGATTGTTGTATTCGCGGTCAGCCAGGAAGAGCAGGAAAAGTTTCGCATATTCCGGATACTTCGTCCCCCGGTAGATTCCGGTGCTGCGGGCGAGAAGCCGCATATTTTTGAATCCGAACTGAGGAAGCTGGCTGAACGACTGGCGCACCGGCTGCTTCATGCGGCGCAAATCCATGTTTGCGTAACGCCCGGTCAGGAACATCGCGTACCGGCCCGACGCGAACAGCAGCGATGCGTCGTTGTTGACGCTTTGCCGGCTGTGGTCGCCCGCCCGCTCGGCGGCGGTCGGCATCAGGTGGTCGATTTCGGTCCACTTGTGCTGGAGCTTCACTGCATCGATGAATTCGGTACGGTTCAGTTTTGCGGCGGTCAGTGTCTCGTTGAAAACGTCTGCGCCGCGGCTGCGGGCAAGCTGGAGCATCATCGGAGTCCAGGCGCAGAAAAACACCTCCTGCCGCGGCTTCCCGGCGTTGGCGCGGCGGGTGAACTCGAGCCCGATCCGTTCGAACTCCTCCGGCGTCCATTCCTCGGGCGGCGCGGCCATGCCGACCTTTTCGAACGTATCGACGTTCACGAGCAGCCCGTAACAGGCGAGATTGCACGGGTAAACGTACTGCCGGCCCTCACAGGTCAGGAGCTCGGCGGCCGGGCCATAGTTCCTTTCCGGATTCAGCCCGTTTTCACAGGCGAATTCCGTGATGTCTTCGAGCACCCCCATCGGAGCAAACCGTTCGACTGCAATCCGGTCGATCAGGTCGCTGCCCATGCCGGAGACCGCCTGGATCAACGAACTCTGCTGGTCGCTCGCCTGAAGCTCGATGTCGCAGACCGGACCGCCGTCCGGCGCGGTGTGGCCGTTCCTGACCAGCCATTTCCGGAACAGCTCGGCCTGCTCGTACCGTTCCGGGCAGATTCCGGTCGCCCAGACCAGCACCGGCCGGTCCGCCTTCGACCGAAGCGAAAGAACCGTGCAGACGGAGGCCAGCGCGAGTGCAATGACAACGATCAGGAACAGCTTTCTCATGGGTTACTCTTTCCGCAGGATGTCGAACGTGGTGTTCTTGCCGAAGAACCGGTAGACGCCGGGCGATACTTCGACCGTGCGGCCGTTTTCGGAGAGATAACCGGTTTCACCGTCGCCGACGGTGAGTTTCGCTTCTCCCTCTCCGGAACTCACCTGACAGACCAGGACCCGGGTCGAACCGTCCGCCGCGCGGAAAGCGCGGGCGTAGATTTTGCCTTTGACGGCTTCGGTTTTCACTTCGGGCGCGGCTTCAGCCGACAGCAGATACGGTTCGAGTTTCTTCAGCCGTTCCGCCACCCGGCAGACGATCGGCCAGCGCCGCTCGAACTGAAGCTTGTCCGGGCCCCAGTGCAGATCGAAGTACGAATACATCACGAACCCCTTTGCGCCGCGCATCGCTTCGAGCAGGCAGATCGTATTCATCTCCTCCTCGTTCGGGGCGCGCTGCGTGCTGAAGTACGGAACCGGATTTTCCTGCCATTTCGTGCCGCCGAAGTTGTAGAAGCCGGTATGGTGAATCTGCGGCACACTCCAGAGCGGCATGTTCAGCGCCTCCGCCGCGCGGGTCGAGGCGTCGGTCCCTTCGATGTGGCTGTCGTCGCGGAAGTTGATCGGATACGGGTCGTTGCCGAACACGTCCTGGCACGGCACGTAGTGGTGAAAGTCCGGCCACTGGTAGAAGACCGACCAGGTCGGGTGGAACGGGTCGAGCCGGTTGACCAGCCGCCGCCGCGCCGCGACCTCCGGAATCCTGTCCACCGCGGCTTCGTCGCAGATGTACCACGAAAGCAGCGCCGGGTGATTCCTGAACCGTTCAACCAACCGGGTCACGACTGCGTCGTCACCCTCGTTGAACAGGTCTTTCAAAGAAAACAGCACCTTGATGCCGAGCTTGTCGCAAAGGTCGAGCGCTTCGGCGACCGCGTCGTCGCCGGTCAGCTTCGAATCCTCCAGCTTCAGGACCGGGCTTTTATACGGCATGATGCAGTTGAACGGGCTCGCCGCGATCAGTTCGAGATCCCTGCGGGTGACCTGCTGGGTGTAGAGCCCGAGCGGCATATAGGGTTTCCCCCCGACGATGAGCCGCCGGTCCGCATCGATCGTCGCGGCGTTGGCCGGAAGCGCGGGAGCCGGAGAAAAGGTCATCGGAATCTGCGCCTCGGCGAGAATCCGCTTCCCGGCCGGGTCGATGCGGCGGCAGATGATCGTGAACGAGCCGTTTTCGAGCTTGTCCGGCCGGAATTTCAGGTTCCGGAGATTGGCGGGGAATTTCCACTGCCCGAGTTTTCCGCCGTTCTGTTCGACTTCGACGAGCTGAAAGTGCCCGTCGCCGTCCTCGCCTTCGTAGAGCGTGAAAAGCTCGACGTCGCCGCCCGGATTCAGCGTGTGATGGGTCGGGTAACTGGTGTCCGCCCTGAGCCGCGGCGCGATCTCGTTGACGAACACATCGTCAAACCACGCCTCGCCGGTCGCGTTTTTGCGCAGATACAGCGTAATCTTGTAATTCGCATCGGTCCGGTCCGGTTTTGCTGTGAACTCTCCGGTCAGCAGCTGCCAGTCGGTGTCGCCGGTCCGGTTGTGGACGTAGCCGCCCCCGGCGTATTTGTCGTCGTACCCTTCAATGCAGATTCCGGCGCCTTCGCCGGTGACGCCCCTGGTGCGGACCATCGCGCCGAAGCGGTAGCGCCTGCCGGGAACGATCCTGATCTGCTGCGACACCTGCCGGTAGCCGCCGGGGGCCGGACGACGGTAATGAAGCCCGCCGGTCTGGTTGATGCCGTATGAGCCGGTGGAACATTCGGTTCCGTCAATATTCTCCCAGCCGGCGGCGCCCTGTTCGAAACCGGCGTTGCGGACGAGTGAGCCTCCCCGGTCGCCGGCGGCTGGCGGCAGGTAGCCCGACAGATCGATTTCGGCGCCGGAGGCGGCGAGCAGCAGGGAGACGCAGAGCGCGGAGACAATACGGGTCTTGAGCATGGCTGATCCTGTTGTTGGAGTTTTCTTTGTGAGGTGTTTACTGCATGACCCGGTCGGTCCACCAGCGGTTGTAGGCGTACATCGGGCACCAGTAGGTGATGAGGTCGCTCTGCAGCTCTCCCCACTGCCTGGATTCGACGTGGCCGTCGAACATCGAAAGGTTTCCGCGCAGGGAGTGACGCACCGCAACCGGATACCAGCCGTCCCGCTTGCCCGCTCCCCAGTACTTGCCGGCCTGGATCAGCGCAGTGACGTCCGAGCTGAGGCCGGCGGTGCCGTTGTCCGGGTTCGGTTCGGAGTCGCCGAACTCCACGAGCTTCGAGGTTTTGGCCCGCCGGCTGAGGATTGTCGAATATTTGAAGCCGTCGGTTATGCTGTTCGGGCCGGTCGCCTTGAACCAGATTCCGTAGGTGTAGATTTTTTCGCGCTGGGCGGCGGCGGCCTGGTCGCTGAGTTTGACGGCGTTCGGCACGGAGGGACAGATCAGCGACTTCTCCGGCAGTTTGTAGAATTCATTGAAGATATGGTGAAACGTCAGCAGCTTGCCGTCGTACCGGAAATAGGCGGTGGCCAGCCGGTCGTCGTAATCATTCCGGTAGAGACTCGAGGTGAGCGCGAGATTCTTGAGATTCGAGACGCAGCCGGCCGACTTCCCTTTTTCGCGCGCCTGATTCAGCGCCGGAAGCAGCATGGAGGCGAGGATGGCGATGATCGCGATAACCACCAAGAGTTCGATGAGGGTGAAAGAATTCCGTTTCATGGCGAATCTCCTTCTGTTTAGGCTTTCCGGGTTGGAATGCAGGAACCGCGTTCGATGAATGCACCGGGAATATACTCCTGGATCAGCTCCGGCTGATCCAGCTTCTGGTTGCGCGTGATGATTTCGACGGCGCGTTCCGCCACGGCGTCGTAATTGTTGCTGATCGCGGCGATTTCGGGAGTGAACGCCTCGGCGGTCGGCCAGTCGTCCATCCCGACGATCGACAGGTCGCCGGGGACGGCGAGACCGCGTTTGCGGAGCTGCTTCAGGCAGAAGCCGATCGTGGTCGGATTGCCGAGCAGCAGGGCATCCGGCCGGAGCGGAAGCACATCGTCGAGAAAGGTTTCGACCAGCTCCGGCGTGTCGATTTCGCGCAGCGGCTTGCAGTAAATCAGCTCCTCGTCGACCGGGAGCCCGGCGGAGGCATGGGCGTCGCGGTAGGCGCGAAGCCGGGCGTGGCAGTCCGGCGTGTCGTACGCGGTTTTGGCGTAGACGATCCGGCGGTGGCCGCGCCGGAGCAGCGCGTCGACCGCGAGACGGAAATTGCCGTAGTAATCCGGAGAAACGAAGCTGAACGGCTCCCTGCTCAGCGGCGGATTGATGAAGAGCACGTTCCGGAACGGCTTGAACAGCGGCGGAATCGTCGCGGCGAAGTCGTAATAGTGGGCGAGGCAGATCACGCTTTCGATATTGTAGCCGAGCAGGTCGTCCACATATCGCCGGATCGTGTCGAAGCTGTCATGCACCAGGCCGATCTGGAGCCGTCGCCCTGAAAGGAAAATCCGCTTTTCGATCGCGGCCATGATGTTGTTGTAGAGCCCGCAGCACTGGCTGTCGATGATGACGCCGATGATGTCGTTCTTGCGGTGCGCAAGCTGCTGGGCGACGAGATTCGGCCGGTAGCCGAGCTTGTCGGCGGTTTCACGCACGAGCCGGACCGTGCGGTCGCTGACTTTCGTGGTTTTTCCGCCGCCGCCCAGGAGCGCTTTCGACACGGTGGATTTCGATACCCCCGCCTCGCGTGCAATTTCTGAAAGCGTAACCATGGATTTGAATTCCCCTGTTGAAATGTACCGGTACATTCAATCTTTCAAAAAAGAGAGAGCCCGCTTTGCCGCGTCTCCCGCATCGTTCGGTATTAATTATGACATGTACCGGTACATTTGTCAATAGGCAATCTGAAAAAAAACGGAAAAACAGCGGAAATCCCATCGGATCGCAGCGCAACCGAAATGAGAAAACGGACCGCGGAGCCGGAACGCCGTTCCGGGAGCCCGGCGGGGATTGATTTTCCTCGCAAAAAATCGATCCGGGGGAATGCAACCGCTTGCAATCCGTAAAATGCTGCGATATAATAAAGAAAGGGTAGATCCCTGAACGATTAGGAAAGGAATTCTGGAAATGGCGACCAAAGCGGCAGCGGCAAAGAAGGCGCCGGCAAAAGCCCCGGCGAAAGCTCCGGTCAAAAAGGCTCCGGCGAAGAAGGCAACGGTAAAGAAGGCGGAAGCTCCGAAGAAGCTTCGTGTGGCGATCATCGGCTGCGGCGGTATCAGCCACGCCCATATGGCGGCCTACAAATCGATTCCGGAGGTCGAGCTGGTCGGCTTCTGCGACATCAATCCGGAACGGCTGACCGAGTACCAGGAAAAATACGGAGTCAAGCCCGAACAGTGCTTCGAGAAGTGGGACGACCTCTTCAAGACGGTCAAGCCGGAAGCGGTCGACATCTGCACCCCGAACGGCGTTCACTGCCCGGCCGCGGTCGCGGCCTCCGAAGCGGGCTGTCACGTGATGGTCGAAAAGCCGATGGCGATGACGCCGGACGAATGTGAAAAGATGATCGCCGCGGCGAAAAAAGCCGGCAAGCTCCTGGCCGTCGGCTTCCAGCACCGTTACAACTCGAAGACCGATTATCTGGTCAAGGCGCGCGACGAGGGTAAATTCGGCAAGCTCATGTTCGTGAAGTGCCAGGCGCTGCGCCGCCGCGGCATTCCGAACTGGGGCGTGTTCGGCCGCAAGGATCTCCAGGGCGGCGGCCCGATGATCGACATCGGCGTGCATGTCGTCGAAATGGCGCACTACTTCATGGGGTCGCCGAAGCCGGTCGCCGCGACCGGCAACTGCTGGACCTATCTCGGCGACAAGCCGAGCGAAGTCATGAGCATGTGGCCGAACTGGGACTACAAGACCTACACGGTCGAAGACCTCGCGATCGGCCATATCCGCTTCGACAACGGCATGATCATGCAGATCGAGTCGTCGTTCGCGGCCCATATCGACAAGGACGAATGGAAGTTCGTCGCCATGGGCGAAAAGGGCGGCTGCGACTGGGATCCGCTGCAGATTTTCACGGACGACGCCGGTGCAATGGTCCACATCAAGCCGGATTACGTCGCGCCGGACTGGAACAAGGACTGGACCTACCTGTTCGCCCGCAAGCTTCAGAACTGGGTTGACGGCATCCTGAAGGGAACCCCGCTGCGGGCCTCCGGCGAGGAGGGTCTCGCGATCCAGAAGATTCTCGACGGCATCTACCGCTCCGCCGAGCAGGGCGGCAAGGAAGTGCCGATCAAGTAATCGTTTGCATTGGAATCGATCCCGGTTTTGCGCCGGGATTTTTTTTGGAGGAATGTCATGAAACGAATCGCTGTCGCCGGGGTCGCGCATATTCATATGCCGCACTTCGCCAAGCTGTTGAAGGAACGTCCGGGATTCGAAGTCGTCTCGGTCTGGGATCACGATGCGTCCCGGGCGGAGAAGTATGCCAAAGAGCTCGGCTGCGGTGTCGCCGCAAGTTGCGAGGCGCTCTGCCGGGATGGTTCCGCCGATGCGGTCGTCGTCTGTTCGGAGACCGACCGCCACAAGGGAATTGTTCCGCTCGCCGCGAAGGCCGGAAAACATCTGTTCGTCGAGAAGCCGCTCGGATTTTCCGCCGCGGATGCGCTCGCCATGGCCGATGCGGTCCGCGAAGCGGGCGTGCTGTTCCAGACCGGCTACTTCATGCGCGGATCTTCCGTGCATCAGGCGCTGAAGAAGATGGTGAATGACGGTGTGTTCGGCCGGATCACCCGCGTGCGCCACGTGAACTGCCACCACGGTTCGCTCGGCGGCTGGTTCGATACGGATTACCGCTGGATGGCCGATCCGACCGTCGCGGGCTGCGGCGCCTTCGGGGATCTCGGCACCCATTCGCTCGATATCCTGATGTGGCTTTTCGGCAAGCCGGAGCTGGTCACCGGCGATATCCGGACGATAACCGGCCGGTACGGCGAAAACTGCGACGAAACCGGCACCGCGCTTCTGAAATTCCCGGGCGGAATCGCCGGCACGCTTTCGGGCGGCTGGGTCGATGTCATGAATCCGGTGACTTGCGAAATCAGCGGCACGGAAGGCTTTGCCTATGTGCGCAACGGCGAGCTTTTCGTGAAATCCTCGAAACTCGACGGCGCCGACGGTTCTTCTCCGTGGAAGGAGCTGCCGGCCGAGCTGCCGCACGCCTTCACGCTTTTCCTCGACGCTGTCGAAGGAAAGAGCGTCCCGCTGGTGACTGCGGACGAGGCCGCCGCGCGCAACGTCGTCATGGAAGCGATCTATCGGGCCGCACGCACGGCGACCTGGGTCAAACCCTGATTTCCGGGGCACATGCCCATGAAATATGCAGCGGGCTCCGGAGGAAGGCGAAACGCCTCCTCCGGGGCCCGCTGTGTTCTGAGCGAGTTGTATCGAGGGTCAGCTCCGTTCGATCTGAAGACGGCCTTTCGCCAGGAGCCAGCGGACCGGACAGAGCCGGTCGAGAAAACGCCGGTCGTGGCTGACCAGCAGCAGCGCGCACTGCGCTGCGGCCAGCGCCGTCTCGAGACACTCCACCGACGGCAGGTCGAGGTGGTTGGTCGGCTCATCCATGACCAGCAGCTCGATGTCGTCATTCACTCCGAGAGCGAGGTGCAGTTTCCGCAGTTCCCCGGGGCTCAGCCGTTCCGAGGCCAGCACCCGTTCGGGGGACGACCCGAGGTTGTGGATGATCCGCATGACCGACCCGCGCTGCCGGACCGATAGCGAAGCGAGCTTTTCCGCGATTGCCTCGCGCTCGCTTTTTTCGATCTCCTGCGGCAGGTACAACATCCGTTCCGGATCGATCCGCAATTCGGGCAGAATACGGCGGATCAGCGTCGATTTGCCGAGGCCGTTGCCGCCGGCGATGCCGATCCGGTCGGCAGGAGCCATCTCCAGTGCCGGATGGTCGAGAAAACGACCGCCGCCGAGCCTGATGCGTCCGGCCGGGAGAGAGAAAAGCACATTTCGTTTCGACCGGACTCCGTAAGGAATATCGAACCGGTACGATTCGTCCGCTACCGTCCCGAGCCCGGCGACTTCGGCGGCCTGCCGTTCGACCCGGACGCGCTGGCGTTTTACGAGGTTGTCGGCGGCTGAGCTCCGGCCGGTGACGCGGGCGGCGTCGATCCGTCCCTTGCCGTCATGATCGTGCCGCGCAAGCTTCCGCTTCGAATTTTTCGCCTGAGCCGCTTCGGCCTTGCCGCGGCGGCGCTGAAGTTCGCGCTTCATGCGGTCGAGTTCGGCTTTTTCGGTCGAAAGCGTGGCGCGCAACGTTTCGCGTTCGATTTCGCGCCGGCGCTTCCCTTCCGAATATCCGCCGGAACGCATGATGACGGAACCCGGCTCGATGAACAGGCACTGTTCGCAGAATTCGTCCAGCAGCGTACGGTCGTGGCTGACCAGAAGGCCGATTCCGCCGAAGCTGCGCAGCGCGTTGCGAAGCTGTTCCGACGATGCCGCATCGAGGTGGTTGGTCGGTTCGTCGAGGAGCAGGATGTCATATCCGCCAATCAGCGCACAGCCGATCTGGGAGCGCTTGCGTTCACCGAACGACAGCGTGTGCCAGCGGACGGCCCAGTCGGAACCGATTCCGAGCGTGTCGCGCAGCTCCGCCGCGAACCGTCCCGGAGAAACGATCAGCTCCTCCAGCTCCGGCGGCACGGCATCGCACTCCTGGCTGCACAGGAAGAACCGCCCCTCGCGGTCCACCCGGCCGGACTCCGGCCGGAGCTCCCCGGCCGCCAGTTTCAGCAGCGTGGTTTTCCCGCCGCCGTTGAAGCCGACGACACCGGTCCAGCCGCCGGGAAATACGCAGGAGAGATCGTCGAACAGCACGCCGGCCGCCGACGGATAACCGAAAACAAGATGCGAAAAAGAGAGAAAAGGTACAGACATAACGATTTTCCGAAATAAAAAAAAAGTTTTGTGCGAAAACGTTTTTTTACTTCAGAAACGCATGTGCTACCCCCTGTTGCGGTTGATATGATAAAATACTATAAATCCGCTTGCGGAAAAAGTCAAGCCGGATGTCGCGGATAACCGGGTCTCTACCGGCGGGCCGGCGCGAAAGTCTCGTTTTCGGAGAAGCGGACCGCCGCCTGAATGGCTCGGGGCGGTTCATCCGGATTCTGCGTCCGCCAGCGGATCAGCTCGAGAGCACGGTACGCCTGATCTTTCAGTTCGGCGGAGAAAAGCGCCGGCCGGGGGCAGTAGAATTCCGCCTCCTGCCGGTCGCCGAAGGTCAGCACCGACATGTCCTCCGGCACCCGGAAGCCGATGTCGCGCAGCCCTGAGATCACCGCCCAGTAGAAGCTCAGCGGGCAGACGACGGCGCTGTAACCGGCGATTTCCCGTTTCCGTTCGTTGAATGCCTGCCGGATCGCATGGTGGGCCAGCTGGAAAAACGGCACCTCCAGCGACATCATCGATGAATTGTACTCCACATCCGGATATTTAGCCCGGAACACCTGCCCGAAACCGGTCAGGCTCGGATGAATCGAGGCAAGAATTCCGTATTCCCGGACCAGCTGGTCCACCAGGAAAATGCGGCGGTGCCCGAGTTCGTACAGCCGGTCGCAGGGTTCTTCCATTCTGGCGTCATTCAGATAATAGACCGAATCGCGGCCGATATGTTCCGCACTGGAGCAGACCGCGACGACCGGCTTGGCGGGCGAACACAGTTTCTCAAGCAGAATCCGCGGCATTTTCTCCGCCTGCTGGATCATGGTCAGGGCAAGTGCGTCGCAGTTCTGCCAGAGATCGAGCAGCGAACGGTCCTCCCAGCTTCTCGCATTGACGACTTTGAGCAGCCAGTTGGCCTCTTCGCAGGCCTGGGAGAAGTACATGACGGTATCGAGGGTCTCCGGCGCCGCCCAGGCGGGCTGGACCAGCCCGAGGATTTTCTGCACCTTCTGCTCGGGAATCTCATTGCAGACGAAGGTTCCGCTGCCGTGGTTGCGCTCGAGGATTCCCTCCTGCACCAGTGCGCTCACCGCCTTGCGCAGCGTCATGTAGCTGACGCCGATCTGGACGGCGAGCTCCCGTTCGGGAGGCAGGACGGAGCCGCGCGCGAAATTGCCGATCCGGATCTCCTTTGCGATCCACTCTCTGGCCATATCCGCCTTCGTCATGCGCTGTTCATCCATCACGGAACCACCCCGGTTGTCTTGTCGATATCCCGGTTACAATACCACCGGATTCGCAGATATCAAATGAATTTTCCGGGGAAGCGCCGTTTTCTCCTACCGGCGGACGCCTACGCTGTTGACTTCGTTCAGCGCCACATCGGCCACGTGCAGGTCGAACCAGAGGATATTCTTTCTCTGGTTGTGGCGGAAGGAGAACTCAAAACCGGCGTCGCCGCGCGAGGAATCGGTATAGTTGTTCAGCTGATCGCCATTCTGGAAGGCATAATCATTCCCGGCGCCGCCGGAATAAAAACCCATTTCGCCGATAAACACTGTGGTGGAAGGCTGCGGGAACACACCGACTCCTCCGTCAGTCGTCGCCCGCGAAGTCGGCTTGACGACATAATAATTGGTCGCGCCGGAACTGCCATCCTTGTAGGAGCGCCAGTTGGTAAGGCCGTACCAGGTGACCAGAGGGCCGAAGCCGTACATGGAGTAGCTGATCCGGTCGATATTCGAGGTGCTGAACGGGTTGGACGGGCAGTGCAGCGAGCCGGTTTCGCGCCTTCTGGCGGCTTCGGTCCAGTCGTGAGTCACCTTGTTGTCCATGCCGAGGTACGGCATCAGCAGCCAGCTCCAGGCGTTGCAGTTGGCTCCCAGCACCGCGGCCGGCTTGGAGGGCGGATAGTATGTGTAGTCCCCCGCGTACAGGGCCAGGCCGGTCCCGACCTGCTTGAGGTTGCTTGTACAAGTCGCCTTGCGGCCCGATTCCCGCGCCCTGGACAGGGCCGGCAGCAGCATCGAAGCCAGAATCGCGATGATCGCGATCACCACCAAGAGTTCAATCAGCGTAAAATTTCTTTTCATTCCCGGCTCTCCGTGTCAGGTTGAGTAATTTTTGATATAGCACTTTGCTACATGTTGTTGATTTATTATACCAAAGTGCTATACAAATGTCAATAGGCATTTCAAAAATTTTTGAAAAAAATAATTGCAGCGGCCCGAAAACGGCCGGTTTCCCGGGATTTCAAAAACCGGATATTTTTTCCGGACGGAATGTTGTGAAAGCGGTAAAACGGCGGTATATTGAGTAAAGTAAAATTTCATTCTTGCTCGGAGTAATTCATGACGCTCAAGAAACGCCTTTACACGGCCGCGGAGACGGCTGCGGCGATCGACCGGATGGCGGCGGCCATCGTCGAGGACTGCCGTGCCGCCCGCGAGGAAGATTTCGCCCTGGTCGGACTTTATCAGCAGGGAGTTCCGCTGGCGGAGCGGCTCTGCGCGGCCATTGAGACGCTGTCCGGCCGCCGGCCGCCGATGGCGATGCTCGACATTTCTCTCTACCGCGACGATTTCGGGAAGAGAAGCGCTCTGCCGCTGATCCGCGAAACGGTTATTCCGTTCGATGTGAACGACACCAGGATCATTCTCGTCGACGACGTGCTTTCGACCGGGCGCACCATCCGGGCCGCGCTCGATGCACTGACCGATTACGGCCGTCCCGGCATCATCCGGCTCGCGGTGCTGGTCGACCGGGGCAGCCCGGAGTTCCCGATCCGCGCCGACTATGTCGGATTCGCCTGCAATCCCCCGGCGGACCACAAGGTTGCGGTCCGTTTCGACGATGACGATTCGGCGGAGAGCGGCATTTATGAAGTCGAGTGGAAGTAACGAAACAATTCAGAACCAAGAGTCGCCTTATGGAATGGACCAGAAAAGATCTGCTCAGTCTGTATGACCTGAGTCCCGAGGAGATCACCTTCCTCCTCGACACCGCGGAGGAGTTCAAGAAAGTCTCCGAACGCAAAGTCAAGAAAGTCCCGGCCCTCCGCGGTAAAACCGTGGTCAACTTCTTCGTCGAGCCGAGCACGCGTACGCGGGTCTCGTTCGAGCTTGCCGAACAGCGTCTTTCGGCGGACATCGTGAATATGCAGGCGCAGGTCAGCAGCCTCAAGAAGGGCGAGACGCTGCTCGATACCGTGCGCAACATCGAGGCGCTGCAGGTCGATCTCGTCGTCATGCGCCACAGCACGCCGGGCGCGCAGGACTTCATCGCACAGCATCTGAAGTGCGGCGTGGTGAACGCCGGCGACGGCGCCCACAGCCACCCGACCCAGGCGCTGCTCGACATCTTCACGATCCGCGAAAAAATGGGCCGGATCAAGGGGCTGAACGTAACCATCCTCGGCGACATCCTCCACAGCCGGGTGGCGCGCAGCAACATGTGGGGGCTGCTGAAGCTCGGAGCGAACGTGACGCTCGCCGGCCCCTCGACCCTCGTTCCGCGCGAATTCGAAGCGGTCGGCGTCAAGGTCTGCCACAATCTGAAGGACGCGGTCCGCGACGCGGATGTCGTGAATTTGCTCCGCATCCAGCACGAGCGGCAGGCGGCGGGCTTTTTTCCGAGCACCTCCGAATACGCCCGGTTCTTCGGAATCAACCGCGAAACCATGAAACTCATGAAGCCGGATGCGCTGATCATGCATCCGGGCCCGATCAACCGTGACGTCGAAATCACCAGCGAAGTCGCCGACGGGCCGAATTCGGTCATTCTCGAACAGGTAACCAATGGATTGGCGGTCCGCATGGCGGTGCTTTTCCTCGTAGCGGGGTGTGTGCAGAAATGAACGGCAAAAGCTATATTTTCAAGGGCGCGCGGGTCATCGACCCGGCGCGCGGTGTTGACGCGGTCATGGATATCGGCGTGGCGGAGGGCCGCGTCGTCGATCCGGGGCAGATCGCCAACCCGGAGGTCGTCGATCTCAGCGGGAAGATTCTCTCGCCGGGCTTCATCGACCTGCATGTGCATCTGCGCCAGCCCGGCAACAACATGGCCGAGACCATCGCCTCCGGCACGGCTGCTGCGGCGGCGGGCGGCTTCACCAGCATCGTCGCGATGCCGAATACGAATCCGCCGGCCGACACTGCCGGCGCGATCGAGTTCCTGCGCCAGACCGCCGCGCAGAAGGGAGTGGTGCATGTGCTCCCGTGCGGCTGCATGACCAAGAACTACGAGGGCAGGGAGATGGCCGGTATCGGTTCGCTGAAGGCCGCCGGCGTGGTTGCCCTCAGTGACGACGGCCGCTGCATTCAGGACCATTCGCTCATGCGCCATGTGGTCGAATACGCGAAATCCTTCAATCTGCCGATTCTCGACCACTGCGAGGAGAAGACGCTCGCGGCCGATGGCGTCATGAACGAAGGGAAATGGTCCGTCCTGCTCGGGATGAACGGCATTTCGGGAGCCTCCGAGGAGCTCATGGTTGCCCGCAACATCATCCTCGCCCGCCAGATCGGCTGGAAGATCCATATGCAGCATGTCAGCGTCAAGGAGAGCGTGGAGCTGCTCCGCAACGCCCGGGCGAAGGGGATTCCGGTCTCCGGCGAAGCGACGCCGCACCACCTGACGCTGACCGACGAGTGCATCAAGACTTACAGCACGAATTACAAGATGAATCCGCCGCTGCGTTCGGAAGAGGACCGTCTCGCCCTCATCGAGGGCGTCGCCGACGGTACGATCACGGTGATCGCCACCGACCATGCGCCGCACACGCGCACAGCCAAGCTGGTTGAATTCGATTATGCTCCGTTCGGCATCATCGGGCTTGAGACCGCGCTGCCGCTCTGCTATACCGAACTGGTGGCCAAGGGAGTCATCGATCTCGCCGCTCTCGTGAAGCTTTTCACGACCGGCCCCGCCGAAGTGCTCGGCATCGAAAATTACAGTCTGGCCGAAGGACGTCCCGCCGACATTGTGATTTTCGATCCGGCCCGCAAATACACCATCGATGCCGACAAATTCAAGTCGAATTCGCGCAACACGCCGTTCAACGGGCGCGAAGTCGAGTGCAAGGTCTGGGGCACGCTGGTCAACGGGAAAATGGTCTACTGCGAAGAATGAAGACGCTTGCGGACATTCTGCCCGGAATCATCGAATTCCGCCACGCCCTGCACCGGATTCCGGAGATGGCCGGGCAGGAATTCAAAACCTCGCAGCTGATCCGGGAACGGTTCGCCGTTCTCGGGCTTGAAGTGCTTCCGCCGTTCCTCGGAACCGATGTCGTCGCGCTTCTGCACGGCGGCCGGGGAGCGGGCCGGAATGTGACGCTGCGTGCCGACATCGATGCGCTCGCGCTCGAAGAGGCGACCGACAGGCCGTATCGTTCCACCCATCCCGGGCATATGCACGCCTGCGGCCATGACGGACATGCGGCGATGGTGACGGGGGCGGCGGAGCTGCTGGTCTCGCGTCGCGACGAATTCGCCGGGAGCGTCCGCTTTGTTTTCCAGCCCGGCGAGGAAAACCGGGCAATGGGCCGCGAACTGGTTGCCGCCGGGGTGCTGGAGAATCCGGCGGCGGATGTCGTTACCGCCCTGCACGGCATGCCGGGGCTTCCGATTGGAACACTGGCGACCCGTACCGGCGCGATCATGGCTTCGTGCGCTCATTTCAAGGTCGTGCTCCGGGGAAAAGGCGGCCACAGCAGCCGCCCTGCGCTCTCCCGGAATCCGGTGACGGCGGCGGCGGCCCTTGTCCATGAGTTGGAGGGAATGACCGGGCGTCTTGTCGATTCTCAGCGGCCGGCTGTTCTGACCATCTGCCGCATTGCCGGCGGCGAGCTTGCCAACGTGATTCCGGACGAAGCTGTCGTCGAGGGGACGATCCGCTCGCTTTCGCCGGACTCCGATGCCGTGCTTGAGGATGGTTTCCGCCGAACTGTCGCCGCCGTCGGAGCCATGCGGGGAATCGAAACGGAAATCGAGTACCGCCTTTCCTATCCGGTCACGGAAAACGCGCCGGAGCCGACTGAGCTGGCCCGGGAGGTCATCCGCGCCGGCAGCGGCCGTTACGTCGAGCTGGCGGAGTCTTCGATGGGGGCGGAGGATTTCGCCTATTACCTGAAACGCTGTCCGGGGGTCTACGTCAAGGTCGGCACGGGGGAGAATTCGCCGGCGATCCACAATTCCCGGTTTGATTTCCCTGACGAAGCGCTCCCCTTCGGAATCGAGTACCTCGTGAACTTCTCCCTCGCTGCATTGGGGTGACGGTGGTAAAGCCGCAGAGATAATGAAGTAAAAGTCAAGGCGGCAGAGCCGCCGCCGGCACCGGCACCCTGCCGGTCTGGGGTCCGGGGCGCTTCGCCCATATGCGCTAGTTAAACCTCTTGTAAAATGATAAATTACTGCTATTTTCTTATCAGAACAAGCGAGGTATTCAAATGGCAGTTTGGGATGAGTATTTTTCGGATTGGGATTTTATTGTCTCTTTGTTTCCCGAAGGCTGGCAGGAAAAGTTCCATGAACTGAAGGTCTTGAAATTCGGGCGTAAGTTTACAGGAGAGAATAAAGAATCCGACCTGCTTCGGCTCATTTTCCTGCATCTTGCAGGAGGGCTTTCGTTACG